>JAKIWD010000175.1 GCA_022750205.1 Thermoplasmata archaeon | reverse complement strand
GTGGGGCGGTCGAGCGGTCCGTGAGGCGTGCCGACGAATGCTTCCAGCTGGCGGGTAAACAACGCGGGTTGGCATGAGCGGTGAGGCGACGTGGTGAGTTCCATCACAGCAAACGCTCCCGATCCGCCTGTAGGGTTCAATGAGGGCCCCGATCGGCCGGTGCGGGCCGAGGCTTCTACGCGAAGGTGGTTGCTCAGATGATCAAGTCAGGCGCACTATCGACCTTGCTGACCGCGCTCGCGGTCTTGCTCCTCACTGCTTCGGTCGCCCAGGCCAAGCGCACGTGCAACCCGGCGCATTCCAAGACGGTTGTGAGTAGCGGCTTCGCGCGCGTGTACGGCAAGGGCGGCAAGGCCTACGTGTGCCAGAGGTCAAACGGCAAGACGAGATTGCTCACGGGCGCCAAGCCTTCGTGCAACAGGAAGGACTTCGGGGCGATTTGCGATGACTTTGCGCTCGGCGGCAAGTGGGTCGCGTGGACCCGGAAGAACCCGAACGACGTGGATGTCATCGGTCCACGGCTCACGGTCATGTACATCCCCAGCGGCTCGATCAACCACAAGCGCTATCCCACCGATCGCCGGGAGGGCGAGATCTACAGGATCGTCCTTCTCAGCGACGGCGCGGTAGCCTGGGCGGAATCGATCTCCGATGGCGGCGCCGGGGCGTTCGCTGTCGCGGTGTTCGGCACCGACATCAAGGACCATCCGATCGACCGGCTCGACAGCTGTGGCGGTGGCCCCTTCTCCCAGGTCAGCTGCTACACCGACGCTAGCTCGCTGCGGATCAGCTCCGGCAAGACCGTCGAGTGGAACTACAGCCCGGACGGACAGCAGCCGGCGAACCTGACCGCGAGCCACGCGTTGTACTGAGGCAACGAGCAGCTGACGCCTCAGAGCTGCTTCGTCGGGAGCAGGAGACCTCGAGCCAGGCGCTGGTGCGTTCGCCGGAGGCTGGGCGCCGCGGACTCTGCGGACGTTCGCTTTCATCCCAGCAGCGCTGCGACACCCGACGGCTCCTTCGGCGACCAAGCGCAACTCCGCGAGGCGGTGCTAGCTATCGACGAGCAAGCAGAGGGGCTCACGGGCGGTTGGCCCCAGTTCTCCTTGCCGGCGAAAAACAGGATCCGAATCGACGTTCCCACCGCTCTCGCTAAGTGGTCGTCCACGTAAGTACTCGGCGGATTTGTGAAGGAAGTCGCTGGCGGATGACGAATCTGGTGGGCGATGGCCGGGAAGAGTCCTCACACGGTGGTTTTGACCGGGGAGCAACGGGCTGAGTTGGAACGGCGGGCGGCGGCGTATTCGGGTCCGTTTCGGGACGTGATGCGCGCGAAGGCGATCCTGTATGCGGCGGACGGTGCCACGAATCAGGAGATCGCCGAACGGCTCGATGTCTCCCGCCAGTCGGTGTCGGATTGGCGAAGACGGTTCTGCCAGGAGGGCCTGCAGGGCCTCGAGGAGAAACCGCGGTCGGGTCGCCCGCGGCGTTTCCCCCCCGGCGCAGATCGCCGAGGTCAAGGCGCTGGCGTGCGAGCTGCCGTCGGAGAACGGCGTTCCGCTCTCGCGCTACTCCAGCAGTGAGGTTGCACGCGAGGCGGTCGAGCGCGGGATCGTCGCGGAGATCTCCGGCACCACGGTCTGGCGGTGGCTGGCGGAGGACGCGATCCGCCCGTGGAACTACCGCTCGTGGATCTTCCCCCGCGACCCCAGGTTCGCAGAGAAGGCCGGCCGGATCCTCGACCTCTACGAAGGCCGGTGGGAGGGGGAGTTGCTGCATCCTGGCGACTACGTCGTGTGCGCTGACGAGAAGCCGTCGATCCAAGCCCGTCACCGCTGCCGCTCGACGCTCCCCGCCACCGCTGGCGGCGGGCTCCTGGTCGAGCATGAGTACGAGCGCAAGGGCGCGCTGTGTTATCTCGCCGCGTGGGACGTACGACGAGCCAAGATCTTCGACCGGTGCGCCCCGAAGGACGGGATCGTTCCGTTCGACGCGCTCGTCGAGCAGTTCATGAGCGTCGAGCCGTACCGCTCCGCCCAGCGTGTGTTCGTGATCGTCGACAACGGCTCCGCGCACCGCGGCCAACGATCGATCGACCGGCTCCAAGGCGCCTGGCCGAACCTGACCCTCGTGCATACCCCCGTCCACGCGAGCTGGGTCGACCAGGCCGAGATCTACTTCTCCGTCGTGCAACGAAAAGCGCTCACCCCGAACGACTTCCCCGACCTCGACGCCGTCGAGCAACGACTCCACGGCTTCGCTCGCCACTACGAGCAGATCGCGAAACCGTTCGACTGGACGTTCACCCGCAAAGACCTCAACAAGCTCCTTGACCGACTCGGCAACGATCAGCCCTGCCAACTCGCAGCATGATCTGTCAACTCAATTCCGAAACCCACCACTTAGCCGGTCGGATGCGGGATGAAGCCCGGCGCGCGGTTGATTGTCTTCTGAATTGCCTCCTGGGCGTGCCCGGAGATCACCTGCTGACCGATGACAACGATGCTCTCGATGAGAGGCGCGGGGTAGGCGATCGCCGGTCCGACCTCCTGTAAGTGATAGGCAATTGCCAGCGCCCGCCAGCCGTGCGCCCGCAGCGCGCGCCGG
>JAKIWD010000186.1 GCA_022750205.1 Thermoplasmata archaeon | reverse complement strand
CGCAGCGCTCGGAGCAGTTGCTGGCGCGGGTGCCCGGGGAGGTAGAGGAGCGCGTCGACCTCGGCGACCGTCATCTCTTCCGGGCCGGAGGCGAGCTTGATGATCTCGTCTCCCGCCTGGACCTCGCCCTCTTGGAGTACTCGGAAGTAGAAGCCGGGACGGCGATGTGAGACGAGCAAGGCCGGGATGCGCGGGTCGTTCATGCGGATGCCGACGCGGTAGCAGGTGACCCGGGGTTGTGTGACTTCGAAGACGGCGGTGCCGATCCGGTAGCGGTCACCGATGCAGACCTCGTCGTCACCAAGTCCTTCGATCGTGAAGTTCTCGCCAAACTGTCCGTTGACGAAGTCGTTTCGGCCGAGCTCTCGTTCCCAGTACCGGTAGGAGTCGATCTGGTAGACGAACACGGCGCGCTGTTCGCCGCCGTGGCCCGCCAGATCGCCCTGACCGTCACCGTCCACGTTCAGCTTGCGCACCCAGCGAGGGCCGGTGACGGGGTCCTTGAAGACCCCTGTAAAGACGGTCTTCCCCTGCCATGGCACGTCTTTCGGCATGCCGACGTTCACGGAGATGAGCGTGCCAACCCGATGAGCGGCCGGCTCGGCCGGTTCGGCTTGCGGCGATCCCGAGCGCATGCTCACGCCTCTGCGGCGGCCGCATCTTCTAGTGAGAGGCAAGACCTTTGTACGGGCAGAACCTCTGGCCCTCGACCGCATGCAGGCGACAGGACGTTGCGTAGCCCGGAATCATGATCCGCGTATCGGGGTTCGAATCTCTCCTCCGGCATCTCTGTGTGCCTCTGAATCTCCTGTTCTGTCCAAATTTGCCGAGCCGGGCGGCGGGATCTGCGTCAGGACCCTCTTTTCCGCAGGAGCCCCTAGCTGAACTGGTCCCAAGGCCAGGGGTTGCCGCTACCGTATCGCTCAATCGTTGGTCCGGTTGGAGCCGCGGTAGATCCGAGGATCCCACCGTCGACGGCGAGGATTCTCGCGGGGAAGATCCGCCCGAACGGGTCGTCCGTTAGCCGGTGCTTGTCAGCTGACGATCGCGCGACCGTAATCGCGCCCTCGAAGTGGGAGTCGTCTCGCAAGAGTGTCGAGACCGCGTCGGGGAAGGGACCAGCCAGAACCTGGCGGCGTGCCTGTTGGACGGCGAGGTCGTCGAATGCGAGGCGCACGCCCGGCGGTGGGAGGACAAGAGAGATGATGGCCGGCGAACCGCCGGGGTCGATCATTCGCTCATCCACACGTAGGGCGTGACGAACCGGCTTTGCTCGCTGACGCCAGGCCACGAGTGTTCCCGCCGGGCGCCCGTCCAGTGTGGAGGCGGGGGCGGCTGCATCCGCGCCGGGCGCGGGTTCGTCGATCAGTGCCAGCCAGCATCGGCTCACGGCGTAGGGGCGTCCCAGTCGGTACGAAGCGTCCGGGTGAGCTCGCGGAGGTCGTGCACGAGCTCGGTGTGAGTCGGCCTCCCCCAGTACCAGTAGCCGTTGTACCCCGAATGGATCCGGAGTTCGGGGTCAACCACGAACACCGCGGGCACGTACGGATCGTGGAGGGTGTCGGTCGTCTCGCGAAGACCCAGCTGAGACTGGACGTCGCGATCCGGGTCCGAGAGAAATGTCCAGCGGGCCCCGAGCCCGGCGCGCAACGCGGCGTTGACCTCGGGTGGATCGACGCTGATCGAGACAATTCGCGAGTAGGCGACCTCCGCGTCATCCTGCAGCACGAGGAGCCGTCGGAAGAACGCCTGTTCCTTGGGGCACCACCAACCTCGGAAGAACTGCACGACCGTCGGGTCCCCGCCAACAAGCGCTGACAGCCGGCGACGGTTGCCCGCGTGATCGAGAAGCTCAGAGTCAGGAAGCTCTCCCCCCACCTCCAGCCCCCCGATCACTCGTTCTCGAGCCGTGGGTATGGGCTGTTCGGGGATCGGTGGGGTGCTCGTGGCGTGCTCTCCGGTCATTTCGTCGTAGTGGTTGCTTGCGCTCGTCATCCTGCTCGCCTTTCGTTGGCTTCGCGCGGCGTCTGGGCCGTGTCATCAACCCGCGCGGTCGGCGCCCCCGACGGCCGACCAGTCACTGGCGGGGCGCCGCCAGGAGCCGTCGGCACCAGGGTCAGCCGCTCCGTGGGTCCGGCCTCGGGCGTAGCCTCACGGATCGCCGCCAGGAGTGGTGGCGAGTCCCAGGCTGGTCCCTTTCCGGCAAGCCAGCTGT
>JAKIWD010000083.1 GCA_022750205.1 Thermoplasmata archaeon | reverse complement strand
CTGGCTGGTCGCTCGAGGCGTTAATCCGCTCCACACTTCCAGATGATCCGACGATGAGCACTGAATCGGCGGCGGGATTGAAGACCACTGTGGTGACGCACCCTCCTCCGACGGCCTGGACGCCGTGGAGTTGGACGGTATCGTTCGACCCGTAGATGATGGCGAGACCGGGGCCTGTGCAACTCATATACACTTCATCCCGCACCGGATTGACGCCGAGAGAGACTGGACTCCCCGCCACGTTCAACGTCGGGAGGGGGGCGAGAGTAGTCGCGTTGAACACCGAGATGTTGGTCGTGTAACCGTCCCCAGTGTCGAGGACGTACACCTGTCCGTTCAGGGAGTCGAAGGCAATCGACTCCGGGTAGTCGATAGTGGAGCTCGTGAAATTGGCCACGACCTTCTGGCTGATGTCATCGATGACGTAGGCGTAGCCATTGGCATGGGGCCGGCTGTAATCGTGAGAAACTCCCAAGACTCTTTCGGCAACGGCGTCGTAGGCGAGACCCCGATTGATCCATCCGGGCACCCGAATCTTCGCAACAATCGATCCGTTCCCCCCATCGATGACGGTGACGTTTTGATCTCCCCCGCCGACGTAGATTAGGTGGTTCGACGGGTCGTATAGCTCGGACCATGGGGCCGACAGCTTGACTACGTGTTCGATAACGGCGCTGGACGCGTTCAGAAGCGTCACCGAGTCCGCCGAAAGCGCGGCGACGGCGAGCACTTGGTGGTACGGGTCATAGACGAGCGCCTCGGGGGCGCTGACTGCTCCGCTGAGATTCCGCTGATACGCTGAGATCGGGATCCAGACGGCCCGCGTCTCGTTGCCCGTCGTTCCGTTCACCCCGAAGACGGCGCTTCCTTGGGAGTCCCCGAACCATACCTCCCCCGTCGTAGCGTCGTACGTCCCGCCCCAGGCGAATCCCGGGGTCGATGGCCATTGGTCTCCTTGCATCAAGCTCGAGTTGATCGGATTCAGAGTGTAACTCGTCCGCGTGGGAACCCAGTGGCCCGATTGATGAGGCGCGTTCCCAAACCACGTCAGCCGAGAGGGGTCAGAGGGGGCGACTCCCGTTGCTGAGTGCGGCCCGGTCATGCTTGGTGCGACTCGAGTCACCGGGACATCAGTCCCTCCAACCTTTTCGAACCAGAGTGCTCCGGGAGCGGTGCTGGCCATGACTGCGCAGCAAACCAACGCGAAGATCGCCACGAATCGAGGGCGGGTTCGCCCAACTCGCATCGAGGATGTCGGACGTCCTCCCGGGCCCGTCACGAGCGGCCCTCGGGCAAGCGGCCTAGCATCGGGGCGTGCTGGTCAACTCGGTCGCTACTCCAGTACGATAACCGTCGTTGCCACGGTTCGAAGACCTCGCGCATCGGTGACCGTCAAAGAGACTGTGTACTGTCCCGCCCCCGAGTAGGTGTGGGAGGGATTCGCGAGCGTCGATTGGCCCCCATCCCCGAACTTCCAGAGGTACGTATAAGGGTGGGTGCCGCCCAAGACCGTCGCGTTGTAGGTGAGGCTCCGGTCGCAGACGATTACAGGGGCGATACAAGCCACGTTCAGCGCCAGATTCCCCATCAAGATGTTCTGGATGCACGGCAGGCTCCCAATGCCAACGACGCACGGGTAGTGACCCATGAGGACCCAAATCCGGTAGGTAAACACCGAGGATGCTCCCATGGTGTCGTTGACCCAGACCGTGTCGTTGTAGGTGGCGTTGACCGCCGGGAAGAAGTCTCCCTGCCCCCCACACCCCACGGACTTACCGACGTGGAGTTCCCACACACAGGTGTATGGTGGGGAGCCCCCGGCGCCTCCCCCCGCGAAGCTTACGAAGTCTCCCACCAGCGGGGGGATTGCCCAGCCCCGACCCGTCACAATCGTACGCGGCCCCAGGGTTGTTCCAAGGGCATACAGGTAGCCCGGTCCCGACAGCGTCGGTCCGCCTGCAGTCCCAAAGTAGATCCGACCGTCCGCCAAGACCGGTTCTCCCGGGACTTGGCCGGGAACGTTGATCTGATACAGCGGAGTCCCGGTCACGGCATTCAACACCTCGACCGTCGACCACGAGAAATTCCATGAGGTGGCAGCGTCGATCACCAGGCCGTCGCCGAAGGTGACCCCGGCGCGAACGAGACCCGGGGCCACGTGAAGCCACTTCGTCGTCCCGTTCGAGGGGTAGAACGCTCGAACCGTCCCCGGGTTCAGCACCAGGTACGTGTCGGTGACGGGCGCGTCGATTTGGGACGGATGTCCCGAGACTACTGTGACCGGCGAACTCTGTGTGAGGTCGACGAGATCCCACGATCCGCTCGCCGGAGCGATGCCCACGGTCGTCACCGCGGAGACCACATTGTGATTTCCATCGGTGACTGCCACGGTGATTGAGAAGTCGCCGCTGGAGGTCGGCGTGCATTGGAGGGTCGGGCTGTTCGTCGTCGTGCAGCCACTCGGGAGGCCCGAATAGACGTAGGACAGCCCGGTGCCCGTCACCGTGGTGGAGACGGTCATCTGAGATCCAAGGACCACTGGGGTCGCGGAGAATGCGATGATCAAGGGCATGCCCGAGGCTGGATTCACGGTCAAAGACAGGTTGCCCCGGGCCACGTGATTGAGGTTGTCCGTCACAGTCACGGAGACGGTGTATGGGCCCTGCGCGGAGGAACTCGGTGTGCATGAAAGCTCGGAGACATTCTGGGACGAACAACCTGGAGGAAGTCCTGTGTAGACGTACCGCTCCCAACCGGAGTAGCTGTGCCCTCCTCCGGCGTACAGCAAGCCATTGCCGTATGCCAGGGGAGCGGTTGCGTAGCCGAGAGACACCTGCTGCTGCCACAATGCGTGCGTCACCTGAAGGGGGCCACCGGTGTGATTTGTGAAATCGCCGCGCGAGGCGACGTAGAGATAGCCGTTCTTGTTGATGGCCCCCACCAACGGGGTTCCGTTAGGGCTGGAGAAGAGTGTGGGTCCAGCGCCGAAATCCTGATCCTGATTCGGCACCCCCACCTGAAACCATCCGCGCACCCGGCTGATGTTCGATCCATCAAGTGCCACGATCGACCGCGAATAGGTATTGTTGTAGCCTTGCTCATCGTTCCCGGTCGTCACCCAGATCGTGTTGTTCTTCGCGTCGACCGAGGGTGAGGACCAAATAGGCCCGCTCTCCCCGCCTTTGCTCGTCACGTTGAACACGTGCTCGACGGCACCCGTCGTGGCGTTGAGCTGGTCGAGCTGTCCCTGCACTTCGGGCTGGTCGCACCCGCTTGCGACCCCAACCAGCACGTTCCCGTTGTAGACTACGGGGCTCGACCAGATGTAGTCCCCCCACCACGGTCCGGACGTCGTCGTGTTCGTAGAGAGGTTTGTCGCCCACAGCGCGGTGCCCTTGTGCGTGCCGGAAATGTTGACCCCAACTACCCAACCGTAGCCGATGCGCGGTTTCGTCGCGTTGTACTTGTCGCCGGCTCCAACAATGACAAGATTGTGCCATAGCGCCGGAGTCGACGTAATCCCCCGCGCGTAGGTGTTCCCCACACAATTGGTCATGGGGACCCCGGTCCGGTTGTAAACCCAGTTGGACACCTCCGTGGAGACGTTTAGCGAGTGGAGCTGACCGCTCCAGTCCCCGAAGTACGCGGTCCAATTGTCCACTGCGAGGGAGCCGGCGATGGCGCCGTTGGCCGGATAGGGATTCGCCCAAACCGGATGAAGACCGGAGGCGTTCCCCACCGCAAGAGTCCTCTCCGCGAGCTGTCCCCCTGTTCGCATCCCGTTCTGGTCGTATAGGTCCCACACTCCGAAGGCGGAAGGGGCCAACGGGGTCAGTGGCGACAGCAACATACCCCCTGATGACGAGCTGTTTGTCGAGTTGTTAGATGACGCGACCACTCCGGAAGTGGAGCCGCTAACGACCCAAGTCGGCGCGTGGGCAGAGTTCGACATCGGAGTAGTAAGGACCGCCACGGTGAGTACGGCGATTGTCCATGACAACCGAGAGCTTGCCGCTCGTCCTATCGATCCGGAGGCACGACCGCGGAAGCTCCTTCGAGTGAATCCGCCTGCACGGGAACGACCATTCCTCGGCATGCCAGCCCGAAACCCCGGGAGGACTCGAGCGGGGGAGTTCCCCAGACACGCTGGCCCTACTGGGTTTGCGGTTGAGGAATGGAGGGAGCGCCCTCCCGCCATGGCTCCCTGAACTCACCCAAGTAGATTAGCGGCGCGACCCGGACGGCAGCCTTCGGAGCCCACCACGACGCGCGGGTCCCAATGATTGTCGATTCCACGCAGCGAACAGCGAGAGAAGTCGTCGGGCACGGCAGGGTCGGCTCGGAGCTGCGCCGGCGCACGCCTACCGGGTGAACCGGCTTCTCTTGTTCGAGAACGGGTCCATCGGCGCTTCAAATACGAGGGGGTGGCGCGATCTTCCGACCGAATGAGAGCTCGAGCACGTTCCGCGACCCTTGAAGGGAACATCAGTGGGATCCGTGCGGGGAGAGGGATTTGAACCCACGAACTCCTACGAGACCAGACCCTGAATCTGGCGCCTTTGACCAAGCTGGGCGATCCCCGCGCGGGGTCGTCCTACCGCCGTAAGATATCAAACCTTTCGGCGGCGGGGCGCGGTGGTCGCCGCCGGTCGAAGGGAGACCGAAATCTCCTCTTGGTAGGCGTCGGCCGCCTCGCGGACCGTCGCCGCATCGTGCACGATCGTCCGCAGCGCCTTGAGCATCGCCACGGGATGTTCGGACTGCCAGATGTTGCGTCCCATGTCGATGCCGCGCGCACCTTCCGCAATTGCGGAGTGGGCGAGCGCGAACGCATCTTCGATCGTCGCGAGCTTGGGGCCCCCGGCGACGACGATCGGGACCGGGCACGCCTCGACGACCTTCGAGAACCCCTCGCAGTAGTACGTCTTGACGAGGTGCGCGCCCAGCTCCGCCGCGACTCGGCAGGCGAGCGCGAGGTAGCGCGCATCGCGCTTCTCGAGCTCTTTTCCAACGGCTGTGATGGCGAGGACCGGCATGCCATGCCGCTCCCCATCGTCGACGAGCTTCGCGAGGTTCGTCAGGGATTGGTGTTCGTGCGGGGCGCCCACGAACACCGAAAGCGCGACGGCCGAGACGTTCAGGCGCAGGGCCTCCTCCATCGAGGTCGTGATGGTCTCCTCCGAAAGATCGTCCTTGAGAATCGTGACCCCGCCCGAGACCCGCAACACGATCGGAACGGTGCTCGCGGGTGGGACGGACGTCCGGAGGATCCCGCGCGTGAGGGCGATCGCGTCGGCGTACGGGAGGAGCGGGGCGATCGTTGCGCCGGCCGACTCGAGGTTGCGGGTCGGGCCCATGAAGTAGCCGTGGTCGACGGCGACCATGACCGAGTTCCCCGATTTTCCGGGGAACATCCGGGCAATCCGATTGGTCAATCCCCAGCCCATCGGTGCACCCGGCCGCCCACCGAGGCGGCGGGTCTTAGCCGTTTCCGGTCGGGCGCTCAGACCTGAGGCCCGGGACCGGAACGCGCCGATCCTCCTTCACGCGGTTGAGTACGACCTGCGTGTTGGTCCGCTCGACGTTCGGGTCCTGGAGCGCGTGCTTCACGAACGAATCGAGGTCGCGCCGGTCGCGGAATCGGCCGATCAGAAGCGCGTCGTAGTCCCCCGTGACGTCGTAGATCGCGTACGCCCTTGGGTCTTTGGCGAGGCGCTCCTCGACCTCGCGCAGCTTCCCCTTCGAGATCCGGATGCCCACGGTGGCGCACAGCTCCCAACCAAGCGCCTCGTCGTCGAGGATCGGCACGTAGCCGCGGATTACGCCGTCCTTTTCCAAGCGCTCGAGACGGAGCCCCACCGTCGTGGTGGAGACCTTGAGCCGGTCGGCGATGACCCGGTGGCTCCGACGGGCGTCGACGTTGAGCTCCGCGAGGATCCCGCGGTCCAGGTCGTCGAGGGTGGACGAACGTCCCATTGAATATGGTTACATTGTTCGTCCTATTTATATTGTGACTTGAGATTGGACAGTCATCCGATTTTCCCGGCCGAGGGTTCATGTAGGCGGGCTTCGTGCGGAGCGCCGAGGAGCGTCGGATGGCGGTAGCGGGTCGTACGGCGGGGTCGACGGGAGAGACGCGGCGCGAGGCAGGAGTTCGGACGCTCGAGGAGATCCGCGCGCGCAAGCTGCGCTGGGTCGAGCTGTTCTACACCGACCTCCTCGGCGGGTACAACCACATCCACCTCCCGTCCCACACTCTCGATGAGGACTCGTTCGTCGGCGGTATCCCGAAGCTCGACGGTTCCTCGGTCCGCGGCTTCCGGGAGATCTTCGAGTCCGACATGATCCTCCTCCCCGACCCGGCGACGTTCGGCGTCGTCCCCTGGGGTGCGCCGTACGGCGGCACGGCCCGGTTCATCTGCGACATCCTGACCGGCGCCTCGAAGGAGGCGTACGGCCACGACCCCCGCGGCATCGCCCGCCGCACCAATGCCGTCCTCGCGGAGGCGGGCTACGACCTCTCCTACTGGGGCCCGGAGATCGAGTTCTTCGTGTTCGACTCGGTGAAGCTGATTCCGTCCGCCGACTCGGTCCGGGACGCCTGGGGCGGCGCGGGCTACCTCATCGAGAGCGCGGAGGCCCCCTGGGCCACCGCCGACGGCCACGGGTCGATCCGATTCAAGGAAGGGTACCACCGCACCGGCCCCCACGACGCCCTCGAGGGGATGCGGAGCGAGATCTGCAACATCCTCGCCGACGACTTCCACATTACGATGGACGCCCACCACCACGAGGTGGCGACCGCCGGTCAGGGCGAGATCAACATCCGGTTCGACGAGCTCGTCCCGGCCGCCGACCACGTCCAGGACGTTCGGTTCGTGATCAAGAACGTCGCCGCGCAGCACGGCAAGGTCGCCTCGTTCATGCCGAAGCCGATTTTCGGCGACAACGGCATCGGGATGCACATGAACCAGTCGCTGTGGAGCGGCGGGACGAACACGTTCTACGACGCCAACGACTCCTACGCGGAGGTCAGCCAGACGTGCCGGTACTACGTCGGCGGGCTCCTCACCCATGCCCGCGCGCTCTGCGCGCTCACGAACCCGACGACGAACTCCTACCGGCGGCTCGTCCCCGGCTACGAGGCGCCGGTCTTCATCGCCTGGAGCCGCTCGAACCGCTCGGCGAACGTCCGCATCCCGTTCTACCACAAGGGACGGATGGAGGCGAAGCGGATCGAGTACCGGACGCCCGACTCCGCCGCGAACATCTACCTCACGGAGGCCGCGCTCTCGATGGCCGGCCTCGACGGCATCCGCCGGAAGATCGAGCCCCCCGCGCCGGTCGACGCCGACATCTACAAGCTCTCCCCCGCGCGGCGCAAGGAGCTCGGCATCCGCGAGCTCCCGGGGTCGCTCGGCGAGGCGCTCGAGTGCCTCAGCTCCGACGATGCGTTCCTCAAGCCCGTGTTCGAATCCGAGGTCCTGGACTCCTTCCGCGAGATCAAGAAGGACGAGCAGCTGCAACTCAACCTGCGACCGCACCCGTACGAGTTCTACCGGTACCTCGACGTCTAGACCGTCCGCGTGGACTCATCGGGGCCGGCGGCTGCTCCCTCGCCAGCCGCCGCCCCTCGGCCGGCCGGATCGATGGCGCAGGCGACCCTCTGGCGAAACGGGCGGATCTTCACCGGCCGCCGCTACGTCGAGGCGGTCGCGGCGGAGAACGGCCGCGTCGTCGCCGTCGGCTCGTCGCGCGAGGTGCGCGCCCATAGCCCGAGCGGCGCGGAGCGGGTGGACCTGCACGGCCGCCTCACCGTCCCGGGCCTCGCGGACTCCCACCTCCACCTGACCGAGCTCGCCCGACTGACCGCCGGCGTCGACCTCCACGGCGCGAGGTCGCTGGCCGAAGTCGGCCGACGGGTCCGGCGTTGGGGCGAGCGTCACCCGGAAGGTTCGGTCTATGGTGCCGGCTGGGACCAGGACCTGCTCCGCGACCGACGATACCCGACGTCCCGGGACGTCGCGCGATGGGTCGGAGATCGGCCCACCGTCCTGTTCCGAGTCTGCCACCACGCTGTCGTGGTCAGCGACTCGGTGTTGACGGAGATTGACGTCGACGAGGACACCCCCGACCCGCCGGGGGGTCGGATCGGGCGCGGGCGGAACGGTCGAGCGAACGGGCTCCTGTTCGACAACGCCATTGAACGCCTAGGCCCGTGGGGCGAGCGGCGATTCGTCCGGCACCCGCTCGGGCTCGCGGAACTTCTTCAGAACGCGGCGAACCTCGGCCTGACGTCGCTCGGACCGGTGAGTTCCTCTCCCGAGGAACTCGCTGCACTCGCGTCGTTCGGGCGCCGCCGATTGCCGGTACGAATCGCGGCGTTCCTCCGGGGAACGGAGGTGGAGCGGTTTCGGGCGCTCCAGCGGAGCACGCGAACGGAATCGACGCGGCTGGTCGGTGTGAAGGTCGTGAGCGACGGGGCGTTCGGCCCCCGGACCGCCTGGTTGGACCGGCCGTACCGGGACGAACGCGCGACCTCGGGGTTCCCGCTCCTGACGCGGTCGGAACTGGAGCGCGTCGCGATGGAGGCGGACCGGGTCGGCGCGAGCCTCGCGGTGCACGCCATCGGGGACCGCGCGATTGCGACGGCCCTCGACGTATTCGAGGCGGTACGGCCGCGTCGACGTCCCCGCATCGAGCACGCATCGCTCACGCCCCCGGGGTTGCTCGACCGACTGGGCAAGGTCCGGCCACTCCTCGTCGTCCAGCCGCGGTTCGTGACGAGCGACTCGTGGATCGTCGAACGGCTCGGACCGCGCCGCGCCCGCTGGACGTACTCGTTCGCCACCTTCCACGCCCGCGGACACCGGCCGGCCGCTTCGAGCGATGCGCCCGTTGAACCGCTCGACCCGTGGACGGGGATCGCGGCGGCGATCGCGGAGCGCCGAACGGGGGTCGCCGAGTCGGTGGACGCTCCGACCGCCCTGCGGATGTACGGCGAGAACGCCGCCCCGGTCCTCGGAACTCCGGGGATCGGCTCTCTCGAACCGGGGAGCTTCGCGGACGTCGTCGAGTGCGACGGCAACGACCTCGACCGCGTGGCCCGGGCGGGGAACAGCCAGGTGCTCCGCGTCTGGCGGGAAGGGATCCGGGTCGACAGCGGCCGGCCGGCGGGCGAAGGCTAAGAGCCGGCCCCCCTCCCCCGACCTCGATGGCTGAGGTGGGGGCGGTTCCGACGTTCCGGACATTCTCCTCGACGATGCGTGTCGACGTCCTCGTGTCCGATTGGCGGAGCGAGCTCGACCCCGAGCTGGGCCACGAACAGAAGGAGACGGCGCTCTACGGACGCGTCTGGGAGGCGTACCAGGAGGGCGACTACGGCTTCGGGCTCTGGCTCTGGCACGAGAGTGACCGGCTGCAGAACGCGTTCGAGGGCTCGGTCCGTGAGGTCACGCGCGTCGTCGGACCGGGCCACTACTT
>JAKIWD010000187.1 GCA_022750205.1 Thermoplasmata archaeon | reverse complement strand
TGATCGGGGAGGATCACGGTCGTCGCGTCGTACTGCTCGATGATCGCGTAACCCGGGATACGCATCCCGGCGGTCAGTTCATCCCGCTCGTAGGTCGGGACGTCGTGCTCGCCGTTCCTGGTCCACACGCGCTGGCTGCCCTTCCTGGCCCGGGCGGGGTCGCTGTTCCCGCGTTCGTGCGCGGGAATCTCGGGCATCGGCACGCTCCCGCGGCCGACCGCTCGAAGATTGACGATCTCCGCGCCCCCGTCCAACCCAAAGCCATAGAGGCGCCGGTGAACCTGGTTGAAGCGGTCAACGAGCGCGTCGCGGGAAAGGCTTCCGAGTTCGTCCGATGCGACGTCGATCGGGAGCTCGAAGCCCTGCCGGCGGTAACGCATGTCGACGACATATTCGATCGTCCGGTCCCCGGGAGGCACCCGCTCCCCCTCGAGCCACCGGTCCGCCTGCTGGGCCAGATCCGCCAGCCGCTCCCAGAGCTCCGTCACCGCGGTGTCGGCCGCCTCGCGGATAAATGTCTGGCTGAACTCGTTGCGGATCTCGGAGGCGACGAACCCCATCGCCGAGAGGACCCCGGACTCGGGCGGCACCAGCACAGGGAAGCAGCCGAGCAACGCCGCGAGGGCGTTGGCGTGCAGCCCGCCTGCGCCGCCGAACGAGACGAGCGCAAAGTCGCTGGGCGCTAGACCTTTCTGCACCGTGACGACCCGCAGCGCGCCCAGCATGTTCTCGGTGACGATGTCGATCACCCCCGCGGCTGTGGCTTCGGGCTCGAGGCCGAGGGCCTCGCCGAGGCAGCCGATCACCGCGGTAGCGGCGTCGACGTCGAGCGCCATGGCGCCGCCGAGCAGCTGGGGCGGGAGATGGCCGAGCACGACGTTGGCGTCGGTCACGGTGGCTTCGGTGCCACCCCTGCCGTAGCAGGCGGGACCCGGCTCGGCGCCCGCGCTCTGAGGACCGACGCGCAACGCCGAGGTGACCTCCGCCACGAACGCGATGGACCCGCCGCCCGCGCCAATGCTCTCTACCTCCACCGACGGCGCCCTGACTGGGAACTCCCCAACGGCGGTCTCGCGGGTGATCGCCGGCACACCTCCCACACAGGTGGCCACATCGGTGGAGGTGCCGCCCATGTCGAAGGTGAGGATCCGGTCAAGGCCGGCACGGGACGCGACGTACGCGGCTCCCTGGACCCCGCCGGCCGGGCCGGATAGGACGGTGTGGACCGGGGTCGCCCGCGCGGACTCCAGGCTCATCAGCCCGCCGTCCGAGCGCACCACGCGCAGCTCGGCATCGGTCCCTTCCTGCTCGAGCCCCCGGTGCAGACTCGACAGGTAGCGATCGAGCACCGGCGACACGTAGGCGTTCATAACCGTCGTGACCGTGCGCTCGTATTCGCGGAATTCGGGGAGGACCTCGGACGAGAGCGAGACCGGCAGCGTCGGCGCCACTTCCCGCGCGAGCTGCCCGACCGTGCGCTCGTGACCGGGGTTGACAAAGGAGTTGAGCAGCGAAACCGTCAGGGCCTCGACCCCGGCATCGCGCAGCTCCGCAATCGCAGCTCGAGCACCGTCCTCGTCGAGGTCCTCCAGCACGCGCCCGTCAGCTGCGACCCGCTCCCTGACCGCGCGGCTGTCCTCAACGGCCGCCAAGGGCTCTGGCTTCTCGTAGATCATCCAACCGAACAGAGGGCCCGGGGTCCACGCCTCCGCCAGGTGGAGGATCGAGCGAAATCCCTCCGACGTCAGCAGGCCGACGCGCGCTCCGCGCTTCTCGAGCACCGCGTTGGTCGCCACCGTGGTGCCGTGCAGGATCGTATCCAGACGGTCTGCCGAGACCCCGGCATTCGCACTGATGACGCGGATTCCCTCGAGCACTCCACGGGACTGATCGTCTGGAGTGCTCGGGACCTTCGCCAGCCAGACTCTGGCGGAGTCGGTGTCGTGGAGCAGCAGGTCGGTGAACGTTCCGCCTACGTCGACCCCGAGCCGCAGCACGGAGGCAGTGTATGGACTCGGTGATCCGCGGGGGCGGCCGGGGCGGTCAAAACGCCCCACTCAATCGACGATCGGACAAGAGTGGGGCGAGAGGGTCCACATCGCAACCAAAAGCCCCACGTCTGGTCAACGGACATGTTGAGTGGGTCCTTTTGCCCCTTTCGATGGTGGTCGACCGAGTGAGGTGTCGCCGGCGGACCCCCTTCCG
>JAKIWD010000146.1 GCA_022750205.1 Thermoplasmata archaeon | reverse complement strand
GGCGGCGTTCCTGATCGGCCGTCAGCCAGCCGGCCTGGCGCAGCTCCTGCAATCCCATCGACAACCGTTGCAGGAACTCCGGTGAGGCGGTGGCGTCCGCCGCCCCCACAAGGCCGCGCATCACGTTGAACAGCCACGGGTCGGTGGCGAGGGCCCGTTGCATCGTGCCGCGCAGCGCCGAATCGAAGCGCGCGGTCCGGGGTTCGAGGGGGAGGACCATGCCTCCGAAGAGGGTCTTGATGGAATCGCTGACCCCCTTCCCCGGTCGGACCCGCATCGGGGGGAAGACGAGGGCCCGGGCGCCGCGTCTGCCACTCAGGATCGCGACCCAGATCGGAAGCCACAGGACCTTGACGCCGTGCAGGGAAAGGGACGGCACGAATTGTCCAGCGAGGGTGTCGCGCTCCGCGGTCCGCTGGGCGACCTGGCGGCCGAGGGCACCCTCCATGTCGGAGATCGCCTCTTGCAGGTCCGCCCGGACGAGTTCGAATGCCGCGAGGTCCTCCGCTACGCGCTGTTCGACGACCGTCAACCGATCCGCAAGGACCTGGTACGCCTGTCGTTCCCGCGTCTGGAGCGTCTCGATCCGCTGCTGCGACTCGGCGATGGTGCGCCGGCCGGTCCGCTCGACGTCGGCCGCGGCTTTCGAGCGCGCTCGATATTCCCCGTTCTCCGTCCCCCGCGAGGCCGCGCGCTGCGCGAGGGTGTCCGCGACCTTCGCGCTCGCCCGAGCCCCCGCGATTCCGACGGTCGCGCCGCGGATCCGGTCGATCTCGCTGAGGACCCGGTCATGGAGGGAATGTCGGAGCGCCTCGACCTCCCGGTCCATCTCGGAATACGCGGAGACCCGCAACCGATTCCCGATCTCGAACTGGGTGTGACGCCGCTCGACCTCCAGCTGCTTCAGGGAGGCCGCGTGCACGTCATGGAGGGCCTGGCGGATCCCGTCCAGCTCGACGAGCTCGGTATCGGACCGGCGGAGCGATCGTTCGATCTCCTCGACGGAGCCGGCGAACCGATCGACCGAGCGGCGCGTCGGCAGATAGCCGGCCTCAGAGGAGCGTGGTTCGGTCCGAAACTCAGATTCCGTGATGATGTCGCCAAAGAGGGGATGGTCGACCGGTACGCACCCCTCGACGACCATGGTTTCGGTCCCCCCGTCGCGGGCCAGGGTCGCGGTCAGAGAGCGGACCCACGCTCCGAGCTCCTGGGCCGGTCTCGGGTGCGCGAGGACCTCCCGGATCGCCTCGAGCGGCGGGAGGAGAGAGTGGTGGAACGAGTGTCGCCAGACCCCCGTACCATCGAAGAGCGCGACCCGTTGAGCATCGGACGAGGGCAGCACCAAGAAGGGCCAGTAAATGGGGGCCACGGCCTCGAGGGTCTCCTCTCCCGTGCGATTGACGAGCGATTTCTTCGCGCGTTCCGAGTCGACGCCGCAGAGGATGGCGGCCAGTACCAGGGAATCCGACAACGCGTGCCGCCGACCCTCCGGATCGAGCCAGAGGGCGAACTCCAGTGTGACCTCCTCCGATGGCCCGTCTGGGGCGGCAGCTGGAGCCGCATAAGTTTCGTGAGGGTGGGAAGTGGGTAAGTCGCCCGGAGGCGGACTTCCCGTGTCCGCCGCGGATGAGTTCTGCCCGCGGTCCGGCCGGTCCGGGACGTTCGAGTTCGCTCCGTCTAGCGCAGGAAGTGAGGAATCCCCGGCCACGATGCTAACAGGGGGGTGAGTGCGTATAAATACGCATGCCCAAACAGACGGACGTGGGCGATCAAACCCCGTCCGCTCAAGCAAACGACCTTCGCGACCTCGACCTGCCCCGGACAGCGGCGGCTTACCCGTCGCCACCGGACTCGGGCGAGCGAACGTGACCGGCGGCTGTCAGAACTCGTGAGAGGGCCGCGAGCGACAGGGAGTGTTACGGCCGTTCGTCCCGTCAGTTGGCAGTCGCACTAGCGCTCCTTAAGCGAGGCCTGGATGATACTTGCAGGAGGACACAAATGTTTCTAACGTGCGGTTGCAAGATGCCCAACGACCGGCACAAGCCCGGCGACATCATTTGGGCGGACATCGAACCGGCGGCCAAGAACTGGGACCTCTCGCCGAAGGAAGCGCTGCACAACCTCGACGAGGCGGCGAAACTCGTCAGGAAGTGAGTTACCCAGGCCAGTCTCAGGATCCGCTGGAAAGCACTCCGTGCGGGGTGTCGTGACTTCCCCCCGTGATTCCGGTCGGTGGGCGGCGACCTGAGCGGGGCGAGGACGCCCGACCGCGACGGGTGATCTCCGATCGATCGGGGTCTTACACTAGCACTTCCGTGAACGACGGTTCCGCCTGTCGCAAGCTCTAATTCTCAACCTGTCTTTCGGGGACCCATATGGCCGAGAGTTTTCGCGTGGAAAAGGCGCCAATGCCGGCTGATGGGCACGCCGTTCGCATCCTGGTCAACGGAACTCCCGTGGCGGTATTCCGAGTCGGTGGTCAACTGTATGCGATCGATGCCCGCTGCACCCACGTCGGCGGACCTCTAGACCAAGGGGCGATGAACGGCACCGAAGTAACGTGTCCGTGGCACGGGTCGGTGTTCGACGTGCGTGACGGCAAGGCGGTCAAGGGACCCGCCACGAAGGGGGCGGCCCCGTATCGGGTACGTGTCGACGGTGAGGCCCTGGTCCTCGAGAGGTAGGGCCTACCTCCCCAAGTTCCGGTGGCGATGCGCCGACGGGGCCGCTGCCCGGGAGGGTCTCAGGTAGGTCGACGGTGCCGTTCGAGCACCAGTTTCCCATGGACGTTCGACGCGGCCTCGATGTGGGTGTCTCCCACGTGTAGGATCGCGACCTCGCCGGGTGCGAGCGTGTGCACAATTGGTGAGGGGGCTGCAGCTACCGCAACGGGCGCGACCGCAGGAATCGGCGCGGAGAGCGTGGGTGCGGGGCTCGGCGCGGTTCCCTTTCCTCGGCTCGCCTTGAGTCGGTATGAAAACTCGCGACCCTCGCGCTTGGCCGCTACGATCTCCCGCTTGACCAGCGTCCGGAGCGCCTGGTAGACGGAGTACCCGGGTATTTCGGAGCCACTGAGTTGGGAAGCCCGCTTCATGATCTCCGAGGTCCGCATCGCCGCGGAGCCCTTGGCGCCTTCCAGCGCCTTGATGATCCACTTCCGCGCACTGTGACGGGTTCGTTGCTTGGCCTTACCGCTTCTTTTAGGCATTGTGAGACGCAGCCGGGCCGAGGCTAAAATGGTTCGGGGTCCCCGAATCCTAACTCCGAATCGACGAACCACGGATTCGTTATGCTAACTGTCGTCCCGGCTTTGCGGGACCCCCACCCATTCGCGGACCCGCGGCCGCTTCTTCCCCGACCCGATTGCCAAGAATCCCCGATTCCGGCTGGGAGTGTGTCGGGCGAATTCCAAGGTCGGGCTTGCCCGTAACCTCGACGCCGGTGAACCCGTCAGTCCGATGGGGTCGCCTCGGCGGCCGCGGAACAGTTCGTGAGGTTCTTATCTCGGAGTGTGCCAGGGAGTCGACACGAAGAGGAGAGTAGCGGAGGGCCCGGAAACGCACCCCCTAATGGCGGAACTCTCCTCCGCGGTCGAGGCGACGATTCGCGCTGTCGCCCCGACCCTTACGCAGGTCGTGAAGTACGGCGCTCCCACCTTTCAGGGGCGGGGCGATGTCTGCACGATCGGGGTATGGAAGCAGTTCGTCGCGGTCGGCTTCTGGAACGGCGCCAAGCTCGCGCCCCGCCACCCGCTGCTCGAGGGTACGGCGAAGACCACTCGGGTCGTCAAGCTCCGGACCATCGAGGAGGCAACGTCGGCCGCCTTCCGCGCCCTGATCCGAGATGCGGTGCGAGCGGATTTGACTCAACCAGCCCATCCCAAGTAGCCGCCCGACTCCCGGGGGACCCATCGGGCTCGCGCGGCGTCCACCTCAGAGTTTCTGATGGCGCGCGAAGATCAACCCCAGGGCGGTGAAGATACCGACACAGTACCAACCGAGGTCGACGATACCTTGCCAGAAGAACGGATTGTTCACCTCGTTGACCGGATCCCATAGGAGCTCTTTCAGGCACACTAACACTGCGAACGCCACGACACCGAACCGGGCGTACCGCAGGTGAGATGGACCCTCCTCGCTTTTCCAGGGGCCCGGGAGCAGGAGGTACGAGCCGAAGACGACGGCCATGCCGATCGCAATGTGAACTTCCGGGAGAATGATCGCTTTCGAGATCCAGTCGATCACGGACGTCTTCTGTCCACCATCACCCGAGGGCTTGTTAGTCCAACCCGGGGCGACTCCCCCCGTCGACGATCATGCCACCCTGCGGTCCCGGGCCGAAGTCTAAGTGAAGCTCAGTACGGAGCACCTCCCTGCAAGACCCCCGTCACCCGGACGGGTGGCTGGGGCGGCCGCGCCGACGTGCCCCGCTGCGAGGGGCTGAGCTACGTGGTATTCGC
>JAKIWD010000079.1 GCA_022750205.1 Thermoplasmata archaeon | reverse complement strand
GTGTTGCCGAACGCGGTGATCCATGGTCGGTTGGCGAGCCCCACAGGGCACCCGAGCGAGGTGTTCGGGGTGTTGTTCAGGACGAGCGGCGTCGTCCAGGTGGTGCCATTGTTGAAGCTCCGGGTGACGACGAGTCGGTCGTAGGGGACCGAGGAGCAGTCGAGCGTGGGGATCGAGGCGCTGGTCATGTTGTACTGAATGTACGCCAGGACGAGCGTTCCGTTGGCGAGCGAGGTCAGGGTCGGCTGCCACGCGCTCGAGTACTGTCGGGCCGTACTGCAGACAGGGTCCGCGAGGTATGCCGGCGAGCTCCAAGCATGGCCCGGGGCGGCCGCGGTCGTGAAACCGACCACAGACTGGGCCCCCCCGGAGCTGTTCGGGCATGGCGTCGCGTTCGCGAGCGCAGTGTAGGCCATCGCGACGAGACCGGTCGAGGTGTAGTTGATCGACGGTTCGACGGTGGCGTTGAAGCATCCGCCACCAAACCCAACGGACGTGCAACTGGAGTTCGACGGGAGCGGAATCGTCTGCGACTGGAAGTAGGTCGGCGAAATCGCTCCGCTCCGTCCGGCCGCGGTGTGGGAAGCCGACGGGCCGAGATCCGCCCCAACGGGCCCCGGAGCCGAGCCGCGGGACTGTCCGGGCGCAACGCCGCCCGGAGTCGCGGGTAGGCTCGAGAGGAGGACGATGGCGACCAGCGCCATCGCAGGGAGCAAGACCCGGCGGTCCCGAATCCGTCGAGATGCTCGCGCGATGGACCTCACGTTGGTTCCTCCCAGTCCGGCGCGGTGGGATCGGAGGGCGGGGACACGGCGGGAGGCCGGCGGCGGGATCGGGCGATGAGGAGGACGGCCACAGCGACCACCACCAAGACCACTCCCGCAGCGAGAAGGGCCAGCTCGACGCTCGACGAGCCCGAGAGGCCGTTCGTGCTGTGGCTCGACGGAACGGAAACGAACGCCGCGACCTCCGTAATCGGTGCCGTCACCGTGACGTTCTCGGTCTGGTTGGCTCCCGAGTAGCTCCCCGGGCCGATTCCCGACCATGTGGTGAACACCTGGCCGAGGTCGGGCGTGGCGTTCAGGGCCAAGAGGCTCCCGTTCGGGATCCAGCCGGTCAGTGGGGGAACGGAACCTCCTGAGCTCGCCGTGACCAGCACCTGGAAGCTCGCCGAGAACGCGAAGTGGATGATGGCGTCTCGGTCCACGATCTGGGCGGGGATGGCGATCGCAACGCCATACCGAGTCCGGCCATCGGCCGACGTCACCGCGGGGATCTGGATCGAGTACTCGCCCTGGATTAAGCCGGTTACGTTGAGCGTCGTCCCGCTCGAGGACGCGTTGAAGGCACCCACCTGAGCCGTCCAGATCGTGCCGGCCGGCAGAGGCGCGGTCTCCACGAGCTCCAGCGTGAACGTCGGAACCGGCGTCTGGACCTCGACGGCGAACACGGCCGTTTCGTTCGCCGAGCCGTTCACCTGCAACGTCCACTGAATGGCAGGCCCGGAGTACGAGCCCGGCCCACTTCCCGACCAGTTGGCGAACTGGTAGCCGACGGCGGAGGAGGCCGTGATCTGGACGAGCGTGTTGTTCGCGACGTAGCTGGGCAGGCCGAGGGGCCCCGAGGCGACCACCGCGGAGACCGACCCTCCGACGCCGGCGACCACGCTCACCAGGAACCGGGCTTCAAATACGATGGGCACGACCGTGGTCCCGTTCGTCGAGACGTTCGCCGGGTAACCGATCGCGGTGAACTGTCCGCTCGTCGAGGAGTTGGCGAAGACCGTCGGGACGCTGAGCGGGTAGAGACCCTGCCCTCCGGGGGCATTCGACGGGTAGAGCCCCCCGACGACGATGGTGCTTCCCGAACCCGCGTGTCCCGTTCCGTTCACGCTCACCGACCACTCGGTGCCCGCCGGGAGCCCCAAGGCCCGGAAGGTCAGATTGAACCGTGCGAGAGGGAGCGGGACGAATTGGGCGAGCTCGGTGACCGGGCCTGACACCGTGACGTTGGCGGGCGTCCCGGGACCGGAGTACGACCCGTTCCCGCCGCCAGCCCATCCCACGAACCCAAAGTTCGTCGCCACCGTGGCCCGGATGGCGACCGTCGCGCCAGCGGCGACATACTGGGTCGCGGGGGATGCCGAGCCCCCGGTGGACGCGAGGACCGTCAGTTGAAACGCCGGGGAGAACGCGATGGAATACGTGTGCCCGGGCACCACGGCGAGCGGCCCGATCGTTTGGGTCGGAACGTAGTGAGAGACCCCGTCTCCTCCCGTGAAGGGGAACGCGCCCGCTGGGAACGTGCCGGCGTGCTCGGTGACGTTGATCCACGGCGTGTCGGACGAGTAGACGGTCCCGTTGAATTCCATCTCCCAAAGCGAGCCGACGACGGCCGCGGGTGCCTGGAAGGTGATGACACCCGGCGTGGAGGTCAAGTCGACGAGGGCGAACGTGAGGTTGACCAGAGGAGTGATTGGAACGAGCACCGGGTTCGCCGTGTCCGCCTGACCGAAGTACTCGGACCCGATTGCGGAGGAGTTGGCCGTGATGTTCGTGATCCGATGGCCACCGGCTGAGACGTTCACGACGTCCACCGAGGAGCCACCGATGCCGGATTCGGGAGCGCCGTCCCACTGGAACCGGAATCGACTCGATGTGGGCAGACCCGGCGCGGCGACCTCGACGGACCCGGAGGCGGAGACCCCCAGCCAGAGAGTTTCGTTCAACGGGCCGACCATCGTCACATTCGCGTTCGCACCGGGGCCGCTGTAGTTGCCCGGTCCGAGGCCTACCCAGTAGAGCGGAGGGATCGGGAATCCGCTCCCCCGGAAGCTAACGTTCGACCCGGTGAGGAAGTACCACGGGAAGGCGGGGGTCGCGACGCCGACCCCGGTCCCGGAGAAGTCATCGAACGAGTCGTTTCCGGCCGCGACTTGGAATTGCTCGCCTCCGCCGAACCCGATGTTCGCCGGGGCGACCGCGACGTAGACGCCAGAGTAGTCCGCCGAGTAGTTCACGCGGATCACCCGCGAGGCGTTGAACTCGATGTAGGAGCGCAGGCCGAGCGCCGGAACCCGGATTCGCAGCGGGGACACGGTGATGTTCGATGCGCCGAGGAACAGGAACTGGTTCGCCGGGATGCCCGTGACGTTGACGAAGGAGGCGGTGGTCGGGAACGCCACGCCATCGACCGTGGGCGCCCAGAGCGAGCCAAGCGGTCGATGCGTCGCGCTGAAGTTGAGATACAGCGAACCGTTGGAGGGAACAGGCCGAGCGACGCTCAAGTTCGTCGCGAAGGTCAGATTGAACAGCGTCCCGCCCCCGTGGGGGGATTGCGTGTTGACCTCATTGTCGACCAGCGAGTAGGCGATTCGGGGCCCGCTTCCGGTCAGCAGGACGCTCGCGCTGTAGCCGGGCCAGCTGCTTTGGAACCCGTACGGCGTCGTGGTTTCACTGCGCAGCGAGAGGAATTGCGGCGGTCCAAACGACGTGCCGTTCGTGCTCGATACGACCCACTGGACGTAGGCATTGACAAGCGGGGAGCACGGCGGGTTGGCGCAGTAGCTCGTGTTGAAGTCCGTATAGGTGAGCTCCGCGCCCGAGGGTCCCGCGCCGACGGCGACGCCGAAGTAGCTGTCCAACGAGGTCCCGTTCAGCTGCGCCGCGATCGGCTGCGCGCTCCACGACCGGCCCCCGTTGAAGGAGCGCGCCGCGAAGATGCCCGAGATCTGGTAGTTTCCGAAGATGTACCGAGTCGTGTGGTTGTACGTCCCGGCCCACGCGACGTAGAGAGCGGTTCCGTTGGGAGCGTAGGCGATCGAGGTGGACGGCTCCTGCTGGAAAAAC
Organism: Thermoplasmata archaeon; assembly: GCA_022750205.1. Lineage (GTDB taxonomy): Archaea > Thermoplasmatota > Thermoplasmata > Lutacidiplasmatales > UBA184 > Lutacidiplasma. The sequence continues at coordinate 6,209 of JAKIWD010000079.1, read as the reverse complement.
TGGGGCAGAAAATAGCCGAGGTAATTCGCCGACTCTCCGACCGCGGTCGCGACCGTCGTCGGGCTCGACCAGGTCGAGCCGTTGCTCGAAGATTCAGCGACGACGATGTCGTCACCGTACACCGAGCAGAACGAGAAGGGGGAGTACGCGCAGGCGCGGTTGGTCGCATACGCCACGGCGACGGTGCCGCTAGCGTTCACCGCGATCGAGGGGGACATCGCGGTGAAGTTCCAGGTGGCGCCCAGCCCGGGGAGCGAGTACGGCCCTCTCCAGGTGGCTCCGTTGTCCGGAGAGTAGAGCAGGTGAAGGGCGACCGACTTGATGCACGCGAAGCCGACGCAGATCGACGAATTGGAGATGTTCTCGTAGACGACGTAGACGCTCTTCCCGAACGCCGCCGTCTGTGGGCGCGAGATGTTCCCGCCGGACGTGATCGTCGTGACGGCGCCGAACGTTGAGCCGTTGTCCGTAGAATTCACGAATCCGAGGGCGTCGGCCGATCGGCCCCCGAGGGTGCTGCCGTAGTCGCGCGGAAGGCGCGGGTTGGCGACCGCGCTATGATTCTCCTCGACGAACGCCGCGAAAACATGCCCGTCCGGCGTGGCCGCGAACGACGGCTCGATCGCTTGCAGGTACCGGCAAGTCGTGTTTCCGAGGTAGGTCGGCGCTCCGAAGGTCGCTCCGCCGTCGGCGGAGACCTCGAAGGCGATCCGGCCCGAGGTCGCTCCGTTGCTCCCCGGGCAATTCGTCGCGTTCTGCGAGGTGTAGGCGGAGTATCCGAGCCCAAGGTCGCCGTTGGCGAGGTTGAGCAGGGTCGGGTTCTGGGCTTGCGGATAGCAGTAGTTGTAGAGGTTGGTCCCGCTCACGAGTTCGTGGCAGTAGGCGTCCGAGGGGGACTCTCGCGCCGCGGAGGAGTTGACGGAGAAGAACGGCAACGGGGGGGCGACGCCGGGAATCGGATTGAGGGGCGGGGAGATACCTGGCGCGGCTGCGCCCGTCGACGTCGTAAGGCCTGCCACGGACGCCGTCGGCAGGCTGGGCGCGGCCGGATACCCGCCGGAAACGTTCGCAAGGCCAGGGGCCACCAGCAACCCCACGAGGGCGATTGCCGAGAGCAGGCGAAGACAATGCCGCCCTCGCGCCCCCTTGCCAGCCACAGCCGCAGAGGCCGCACACGTTGGATAAGCGTTGTTTCGAATCCGAGGGTGAGAGAACCGATTCAAATGGGTCAGTTCGAGGGCCTTTCCCACGGCCGCCGCCCTCGGACTACAGGGCAAAGCGTCGACCCGGGGTCGGAGAGCAGCTCTCACTCGCTCGAGTTCGTGCTCCGGACGAGCTCCGTGCCCCGGCGGCGCCTCGGGGCGGCGAGACACGATGCCCACGGGGTGCCGCGAGGGAGCTCGGGGACGGTCGGCGGCCAAGTCCGTGAACGACCGCACTCGAGGCGAGCTGAGACGAACTTACCAGCTCCGCAAGGCTGCGGCAGCCTGTTTGCGTGCGGCCTTGGTCTGGTGGCCGGGCCCAGTCCGGAGGTATTCCGTACAGCCGCAGGCGCGGCAGTGCTCGTCGGACGGATGTAGCCTTCTTTGGTGTCCGCAGCCCGGAGTTTCGCAGTCGGTAGTCAATTCGTCCTCGCCCTAAGTCGCACTCTGAGCTCTGCCTTGCGGGGATAAGGCAACAGCGGTCCAGGGACTGGTCCAGTCCGTGAGGCCCGGTTTGGGGCGGAGAGGTCGCCGGCCCGAGCCGCAAGGGCATGTCGCGCTCACAGCGCCGGATGCCCCCAAGCTCCACTTCAGTCGGGCGCCGGCGGCCGGAACGGTGGCCATGCCCGGCGCCGGTTGCGGTGGTCTTTAATTCACGGCCGAATCTCGGAATGGCCAGGGAGGAGCATTTCGAGCTTTTTCGGGATCAGTCCGTTGGACGCCGGACGCTTGGTTCGGGGCCACTGCGGCGACCCCATCTGACCGAATTGTCCCACCCCTGTGGGCCCATAGCTTAGGCTGGCTGGAGCACCCGGCTGATAACCGGGAGGTCGTCGGTTCAAATCCGACTGGGCCCATTCTAATGCCCGCCCGACAGAGGTTTCCATCTCTAGGGCCTCGGCCCATTCGCAGAGGGAGCGAGGGCGAGGCTCCGTCACTCCGCGGGGAGGTCCCGCGGGATTCCGCGTTCCAAGTATTCCCGCGAATGCGGAATACTTGCGGGGTAAATGCGGCTCTCGCTTAACACCCCGCTGAGACGTGCCAAGACGGTGAGAGGATCCGGCCAGCGAGTCGCAATTGTTGCGCTCGGGGTGCTCGCTCTCCTCCTGCTCAGCTCCGGCCTCGCGGTTGCGTGGCAACCGTCGGGAGCTCGAGCCCTCCAACCCTCCAAAGTCCCCCCGCAAGAACTCGCGTCCCGCGCCTCTCCTCACGCCGTGGAACGGGCGGGTACTTCTCACGGAGGAGCAGGCTCCGCGGAGTTCGCGCAGACCTCGCCGGGAGTTCCGGCATTTCATCTTAGCACCGTGTCGCGCGCTTCGGCCGCGTGTCCGAACAATACCGGGATCAATCCGGCCTGGCTCGCGTACGATGCTGCGAACCAGACCTTCTGGGTTGCTGCTTCTCCCTCCTGCGTCGACGTGTTCACGATGTCCGTCTACGGCTATCCGTCGAACCTGACCGCGTCGATTCCGGTCGGGACCAACCCCTTCGGAGTGGCCGTCGACAACGTCACGAACGACGTGTTCGTGTCCAATCCCGGCTCGAACAACGTCTCCGTCATTTCGGCGACGAACGACACATCAGTTGCCTCGGTCGCCGTCGGGACCAATCCGCACGGAGTCGCCTTCGATTGGGTCTCAAACTCGATCTATGTCGCGAACACGGGGTCGAACAACGTGACGGTCATTTCAGGGACCAGCCTCGCCGTCGTGGGCACCGTGGCGGTCGGATCCTCCCCGATCGGCGTGGTAGCGGATCCAAAGAGCGGGGAGGTCTTCGTCGCGAATTTTGGGTCGGCGAACGTCACTGCGATCTCGGACTCAACGAACTTGGCAGTCGCCCAGATTCCGACCGGTAATGGGTCGTACGGGGTAGCCTGGGACAACGCCTCGAACGAGGTGTTCGTGAGCAATGAACAGTCGAACAACATTTCGGTGATCGATGCCGCCTCCGACTCGGTTACCGCGACTGTGCCGGTTCCCGAGCCGGTCCAGCTTCAGGGTCTCGCCTACGATCCGGCGACAGAGCAAGTTTGGGTCGGCGCCGGCAGAGCGTTCGCCGTCGTCATTAACGCCAGCTCGGAGACGTTGGTTGGCTACGCCGGGGCGGACCCGGCGGGCGTCGCCTACGACCCGGCAAATGGGGCCGTCTGCGTCACCAACACCGGGAACGTGACGTTCGAATGCCTGGACTTCCGGTTCGTCTCCACCGCTGATCCGCTTACGTTCCACGAATCCGGGTTGCCCTCGGGATTCCCATGGTCGGTCGTTCTGGACACGTACGTTTTCAACACCACAACCGACGTCTCGAGAAAATCGAATATCAGCTTCGGGGCATTCGGATTCTACGAGCAATACGATTTCCGCATTCCGTCCACTCACGACGCGACTGCGAGCCCGGCGAACGGTTCGGTGATCATGAAGGGGCCGCCGCTCGTCGTGAACGTTTCGTTCACTCCGGTTCTCGGCTTCAACCAAGTATCGTTCAACGAGACCGGACTTCCCAACGGCACGAGCTGGTCCGTCCAGGTCAACGGCAGTCTGAACAGTTCCACGGGACCAACGAACATCTTCTGGCTTCCGAACGGAACCTACAACTTCGGCGTGGTACAGCCGTTCGGGTACGCGTCGAGTCCGAGGATGGGTTCGGTTGTAGTCGCGGGATCCTCGCAAGGTATTGCCGTCGCCTTCACCCCCGATCCGACCTACGCCGTGTTCTTCACGGAGACGGGACTGCCCGATGGCCGCGTTTGGTCCGTGTACTTGGGCGGCGTTGCAGAGTCCGACACCGTTGGGGTTGGGGTGCCGCCGAGCGTCACCTTCTCGGAGCCGAACGGAACCTACGCCTACCGAGTCGGCGCCGTCAGCGGATTCACGCTCGTATCGAGTTCGGGGATGTTGACCGTGAATGGAAGTTCGAAGTTGATCGGCATCGCCTTCACGGCCGTGCCTGAGTCGATCTACGATGTGACCTTCACCGAGAGCCGGCTCGCGATTGGGACAAACTGGAGCGTGACGCTCGGGGCCGCTACCCTCGCCTCGTCGACCAATTCGGTTGGGTTCGTCGAGCCGAACGGAACCTACCGGTTCGTCGTGAACAGTCCCCCAGGTCTCGGCGCCTCGCCGGCGCGGGGCTCGATCGTCGTGAACGGGTCGGCCGCCTCGCAGACAATCGTGTTCTCGGCGGTTCCGGTCCCTCTCTCGGCCAACTTCACGTACCAGATCCAGTCGGCCGGGTGCGAGACCGACGGCGGTGTCACGAACCTCGTGGTACTGAATGCGGTGGCCGGCGGTGGAGCACCGCCGTACGCCTACGCTTGGACTTCGCCCACCGGCATTGCAACGACGGCGCTCACGGCGACGACGACAACCTACGGAAAGAACAACACCGTGACGCTGGCGGTCTCCGATTCCGCGGGGAAGACGGCGACCCATTCCGCGCTGCTACCGATGCAGCTCCCACCCTGTCCTCCTCCGCCCTTCAAGACTTACGCGGCGGGCGCGTTGTCCGCTCAGGACTGGGCCATCGTGGCTCTGGTAGTGGCCTTGGCGGCCGTCACCGGCGCAGCCATCTGGTTGGGCACCCGCGGGAAGGGCGGCACCTTAGGGAAGCCGTAGAGATCCGCCGCAGTGCCACGGCTTCTGGGCAGCCGTCGAACGCCCCTTGACCTACCCGCCCGTGGGACCCGCGAGCGAAGCGAGCGGGGGAAAACCCGCGTGAGTCCGCGAACTTCTCCGGTCCCGCAACTCGCGGAATACTCCCGGGGTGTATGCGGCTCCGGCTTAATGTCCGCACGGGACCTGCGCAGACGGTGATAGCGGTCGAACGGCGAGTGATCGAAGTTGCGGTCGGCGTGCTCGCCCTGCTACTTCTCAGCTCAGGCCTGATCGCCGGTGGGAATGTGGGGGTGGCCGGGACAGTCGCGCCCCCAAACGTTCCGCACCCAGTGGCCGGTCACGGCTCCTCGGCAATCGTAGTTCACCATGGCAACGACGCGACGCCGGAGAGGGCGTCTCCGGCTTCGGATCGTCTCGAGCTGGCTAAAGGCGGCGGCGCGTGGACGAACGTCACGGGTGTGATCGCTCCCCATGCGAGACTCGGGGCCGCGATGGCGTACGACCCCCTCGCGGATTCCATCCTGCTGTTCGGTGGAATGTACGGCCCGAACGGAGTCTTCAGCGGGGTGAACTCGACGATGCTGAACGATACCTGGCTCTTCGCCAATGGCTCCTGGACGAACGTCACCGCGACCGCCGGCACCCCACCCCCGGCCCGGGCCTTCGGGTCGCTCACGTATGATGCCCGCGACAAGTTCATGCTGCTGGCTGGCGGCGAGGGCAGTAGCGGCGGATGCAACGCGCCGTGTAGCGATACTTGGCGTTTCGAGGGGGGGAAGTGGTGGAAGCTGCCGGCTGCGACGCCGAACGCTCGGGGATTCTCGGCGGTCTACGACTCGTCGGCCGGCTTTGTTGTGGGGACGCAATGGAATCTCAACGGGGCTGGGAGCGGCGCTGGAGGGGGAACCTACGGATTGCTGAACCTCTCAAGCAGCAATTGGACTCAGCTGGGATACAACGCGACGACAAACATGACTTCCCCATCACCTGACTTTTGGCATCCCGCCCTCGTCAACGACCCGCTAGAGCACGGGATACTGATGATCGGTGGCACCGACCAAGGCAGCGGAGCGAATGCAGAGAGTTGGCTCTACTCAGGCGGGATCTGGACCGACCTGAGGGGGGCGGCAGGTGGTCTCCCGCCTGCGACTCCCTACCCCTCGGCGGCGTACGACCCTGCGACCCGGAACATTGTGCTAGCGCAGGCCGGCGGTTTGTCCGAGACGTGGGGATTCAATGGGTCGTGGGCGAATGAATCCGCCCCGACTCAGCCCCCGGCGCTCGGGGCTGGAAGCCTCGCTTGGGATGACTCCCTCGGGGCCGCCGTGCTCTTCGGGGGCGCGCGGGCCGCACACTTCGGAAGCCCGATCCTAATCGGCGCTGGGAACTC
>JAKIWD010000036.1 GCA_022750205.1 Thermoplasmata archaeon | reverse complement strand
TCCTGCCCGACGAGCTTGGCCGCGAAGGCCCGCCGCTCTGCGAATTTCTCCCCCGTAACGCGGACCTCGAACACCTGGGGGGTCTTGGTCGGAACGCCCGTGATCAATCGAGGCTGCGTGCAGACCAGCACCCGCACCTCGTCGGCGGTCGCCTGGTCGAAGTGGGCTTTGGCCTCGGGCGAACTGGCACCGTGGGCGGGCAAGCGACGCTCGAGCTCCGCCGGCGGGGAGTCCGACCATAGCTCGGCCACGACGCGAGTGCCGTACGGCTCGCGTCGGTACAGACGCGCGGCGACGGCCCGGAGGGGGGGAACCTCGACGACGGTCACCGGCACGGAGACCTCCTGACCGGCGGTCGTCGAGCGCTTTCGATAATCCACAATAAAGGCGTGGGTCATGCCGACCTTGTAGCCCGCGAACCCCGCCAAGGCCGGGGTCTTGGGCCCTTCGATGTAACTTCGAATGCGGGGCAGCGGACGTACGGAGCGTTTGCGGGGGGAGAAGCCGAGCGAGCCTCGGCGAGGACGATGACGGGCCATACGTCGATAGGGGGTGTCTTCCTCCGGTGGGGCCGGGGGAGAAACGTGCCCTATATAACAACTGGGACAAACACGGTCACGCACCGTCAGAAACTTCGTTTTCTCTGACGAGAAAACTCGTCGCGACGGTCGCGCGCTCCGAACGCGCGCGTAGAGCCGGGAGGTTTCGACGAAGCCATGATGGATGGGCCCGGTGGAGCCCTCCGATCACGCCACCCGGCATTGATTGGTCGAGCCCGACGCAGAATGGAGTCATCCGGCTGCGAGTGGCCCGCACCGGCCGATCAGTGCTGGGCTGACGAGGCGCAGCGAACGGATCCACTCATCCACTGCAGGACCGGAGTTGTCGCAATCCCAGCGGTGACGTTAGTCTCATCGCGAGCGTAAATACTCCCGCCGGCATGATTGACGGTACCCAATGGCGTGGGACCGGGACGATTCCGACGCCCCCTTGCCACAACCGGCAAGGATGTGGACCGTCGAACAGGCAAGCGTGCGGCTCGAGGCGCTGCGCGACACGATACCGGTGCTGCGTGCCTGGGTAGTTCGGTTGCGCAAGGTCCACGAGGAGCTCCACCGGCTCTCCGCATTCTGGGGCAAAGAGCTCGAAGCTCCCGATCATCCCGACCGCGAGCTGAAAGAACGCCTCACCGACGAGTGGCAGGGCCTGTCGCGACGCCTCGAAGAGGCGGTCGCCGGAATGCAGGCCGAGGGCATCGAGATCAAGGATCTGGAGTCGGGGCTCGTCGACTTCTACGCGCTCATCGGCGGCGAGGTGGTGTTCCTGTGTTGGCAGCGCGGCGAGGAATCCATCGGGTACTTCCACCCGCTGACGGGCGGCTTCCGCACCCGGCGGCCGCTCGCCGACGCCGCCCGGGGGCCGGCCGCGAAGGCCCACGGCACGCGCTGAGGACTCAGCCCAGGTCGGCCGCTCGGCCGACGTTGATCACGGGGAGCAGTTCGAGCACGGCTCCCACCAATCCGAGACCGACCGCGGCCGCGGCGGGCAGCGCCGCCAACGGGAAGGCCGTCGTGATGCCGAGGAGCGTGAGCCCGAACGGGGCCACCGCCGCGCTCAATCCTCCGGCGACGCCGACGGTCGGGCGGGTTCCGCGATAGGCCATCCACGCCCCCGCGGCCGCGACGATCGCCCCGAGGGCGAGCAGCACGCTCGCCGACCAGACCGAGGAAACGAAGCTCTCTAGGTCCGGGAACGGCGTCTCATAGTCGGTCGAAGCGTTGCCCGCGTTCCCCGGGGCGAGCAGCAGGGCGAGGCCAGTAGGTCCGGTCCCCGGGCTGGTGAACGTCGGGGAGAAGAACAGACCGAGGGTGACGGGCGCCATCCCGGGCGCGGTGACGTTGATCGTGGCGCCTCCGGTCGGAATGCCGACGAAGTGAAAGCTGCCGTTCCCGCCGGTGAGGAAGCTCTGGGTCCATCCGGTCTCGCTCCCGATCGAGACGATCGCACCGCCGACGGGGTCGTGGTTGGCGGCCAGCTCGACGGTCCCGGAGAGGCGGAACGTCGTCGGGCCGAGCGCTTCTTCGCCACTCAGGGCGAGGGCGCCCGCGAGTCCGGCCAGCAACAGCACACAGGAGACCAGCGCGATCGTGGCCAGCCGGGAGATCGGCCGCCCCAGCATCCGGAGCGGCGGGGGGGCGGGATATACCTGGGGGTAGATCTCCCACGAGAAGATCGGGGGCGGGTTCGTGGGGGGCACGACCGGCATCGGAGAGTGACATTGCGGGCACGTGAACCAGCGGGCGCCCGGGGTCGGCGGGACGAGCACCGCGACGGGCGCCCCGCACGTGATGCACCGCGCCGTCGCCCAGACCGCCGCCATCCTCGTCGACCTAGCGCGCGGCCCAACATATCCTTGCGGCGAGCGCTGGCGAAAACGCACCTGTGTGTCGTCGGGGTCGACGATGGCTCGTTCCGAAGGCGCCAGCGGTACGCGCCCGTAGCGGCCGTCGTGTTGCGGATCCCCGACCTGGTCGACTCCGTACATTTGGACCAAGTGCGCGTCGACGGGAACGACGCGACGGTGTCGATCGAGCGCCTGGTCCGCCGCGCGCCCGCCTTCGAAGGGGTGCGCGCCGTCCTCCTCGACGGGATCGTGGTCGGGGGGTTCAACATCGTGGACATTCACCGCCTGTCCCAACGACTGGATCGGCCGGTCATCGCGGTCACGCACCGAGCACCCGACTTCGCGCGGATCCGTTCCGCGCTGCACACCTACTTTCCCGGCGACTTTCGCCGACGCTGGGCGCGCGTGCGTGCGGCAAGGCTATTCCGCGTACCGACCGGGGGCGAACCGATCCTCGCCGCCGCGGCCGGTTGCCGACGGGCCGACGCGATCGCCCTGGTCCAACGCTGCACGATCCGAGGCTACTGGCCCGAGCCGATACGGCTCGCGCACCTCGTGGCGCGGGCGGCGGGCGCCGCAGCGCCGGCTAAGAAACGAAAGATTAAGCCCCGGCCAACCGTGCTTCGACCGGGCCTGTAGCTTAGTCTGGACAAAGTACTGGCCTTCTAAGCCAGCATTCTCGGGTTCAAAGGCCCTGACGGTCGTGCCGTTGGGGCGGAGACTCCCGACAGGCCCGCCTCATCGCGGGGCCTCCTCCGCGCTGCCGACCTCGATCTGGCAGCGCGCGCACAGGATCCCCCGCGGACCTGCGGGGAGCGGGTCACCACACAAGGGGCAGGTGGCCCGCGAGTCCGCGGCCGCGAGCAGCTCCATGACGCTGGTGCGAAGCGCTGGGTTCGGCAGGGGGGCGAACCGTTCGGGGCCCCCGCTCTTGGGCCGGAACGCTTCGAAGCGGGGACGGTAGACCCCGGTCTGGCGGTCCAATGTGGCGAGTCCCCGAGCCGCCAAGGTACGGAGCGCGGACGCGCCGGACTCACGGACGCCGCCGAAGATCTGGGTCACCTCGAAGGGGGTCAGCCCGTGCGATTCGACCAGGACCTCGAGCACGCGGGCGTTCCCCACCGAGAGTTCGCCGCGCCCGAGGAACTTGTCCACTTCGTGGGCGACGCGGCTCGTACGGCGGACGCGGCGCGACACGACCATCCTACCGGCGCGAGGGTCCGGCGAGAGCGCGCCGGCGACCAGGTCGAGCTCGAGCCGCAGGCGCGTGTCGGCGCCGTAGAGGAGGATCGCCACGCCGAACGGCACGATCCCGGCGGCCCGGACGGCGGCGGCGGACGGCGCCAGCTCGAGCAATCCCACACGCGGGGCGGGCGCACTGCGGCTGCGACTCCGTTCGACGCTGGCGACGTCGCGGGGGACATAGGTTTCCCGGCGCAGTACGCGCGCGATCCGACGCTGGGGTTCGCCGCCATCCAGGGGGAACACCTCGGCGCTCCCGTCCGACGCGAAGACGACCCGCGAGAAAGGGATCAGCCAGTCCCACGCCGGGCCAGGGGGGGGCGGGGCGATCAGCGCGAGTTCGGTCCGTGCGAAGGTCGCCTGGGGGTCGTCGAGCGCGGCGTAGAACGTCGGGTAGCTCGTCCCGTCGACCGTCAACTGGGCCGCCGCCACCGGGGGGCGCCGACTGGCTTGGAACTCGTCCAGGGCCCGCAGGAGCGCGGCCTCCGAGTAGGCGTCGTGCGACGCGCCAGCCCGCTGGCTGGCGAACGCCTGGAGCTCAGCCGGGGTGACCGATGCCACCAGGTCTCCTCTCCGTCAAGAGCAGCTCGTACAGACTGATAAACCGTCGGGCGGACACCTCGATCGAGGCGTGTTCCCGGGCATATTCCCCGGCCGCGATCGACAGTCGCTGGCGTTCACCCGCGTCGGTAAGCAGCTCGGCCATCAGCGACGGGAGCGCCCCGTCCCGGCGCACGTCGAACAGTCGGCCGTTCCGGCCGTCGGTGATGAGATCGGCCGGTCCCCCCGAGTTCGACGCGACGCACGCCGCCCCCGACGCCATCGCCTCGAGCAGCGCGACGGACGAGGTGTCCGCGGTCGACGGCAGGACGAACAGGCTCGCCTGGGACAGGAGCGCGGGCTTTTCCTCCTCGGCGACGGGCCCCACGTACCGAACCCGCCGGGCGAGACGGGCGTCCGAGCGGAGCCGCCGGAGCACCGCGCCCTCCTCCGGGCCCGAGCCCGCGACGATCGCGCCGAACTCTGGTTCGGGCGGCAGCGCCGCGACGGCATCTAGGAACCGGTGGATCCCCTTGTCGGCCGTGAGTCGACCGAGGTACACGGCGAGCGGGCCCTCGGTCAGCCCGCACCGGCTCCGCCAGTCCGGGACGGTAAGGCCCGGATGGAATCGTTCGAGGTCGATCCCGTTCGGAACGACCTCCACCGGACGCCGGAACGGCTTGCGAGCGTGCGTCTCCAACGTCTCCCGGGCCGCGGGCGTCGGTGCGGTCGTGAGGTCGCACCGCCAGTACGTCCCCAGCGTCCAGATCCAGGCGATCTTGAGGAACAGCCGCACCGCCCAGGAGCCCGCGAAGCTCTCCTCCATCTGGCCCACGTTGGTGTGGAACGTGCCGATCAGGGGTTTGCGCCAGTGGCGCGCGGCGAGGAAACCGACCCCGCCCATCATCCCTGGCGTGTGGAGGTGGACGACATCGGCCGCGCGCAGGAACGGGTCGCGCCGCAGCTGACCGAACGGGAAGAGCGCCCACCGGTACTCCGCGTAGTACGGTACCGGGACCGATCGGACGCGACAGACGGTGATCCCGTCCACCAGGACCTCCTCGGGTCCGACCCCGTGCACCGGCTGGGGCGTGTAGACCCGGACGCTGTGGCCGAGGTGGGTCAGCGATCGCGCGAGACTGCTGACCTCGGAGGAGACGCCGTCCCGGGTGGGGAGGTAGCTTTCCGAGAAGAACGCGATGTCCATCCGGTATCCCGACCCGTCAGAGCTGGCGGCCGAAGAGCCGGCGCAGCGTGCTCCGCTCCTGTTCGCTGAAGCTGCGCGGTCCGACCGAGACGAGCAGCGCCGAGCCGGTCCGTCCGGCCTCGGCGGCGAGCCACTGGACGAACTTCAGGGTCCCGTCCACGCGGATCGTCGTGGCGAGCGCCTCCAGAGCGTCGCAGTAGACGAGCGCGCCCTCGCGCGCGCCCATCGCCTCCGCGACCTGACCGAGGATCGACTCCGGGCGGCTCGCCTCGGGGGACTGGGCGTCCGCGACGGAGAGGAACGTGACCTTGCTCTCGGGGATCCCCGGGAGAGCGGGGCGGTGAAAGCCGATGACGACCACCCGGGGAAAGGCCGGCGCGGAGAGCGCCAGCACGGCGAGCGAGCGCTCGGGGGACTCTTCGAACACCACTCCGGCGTCCCCCTTTCCAAGGGGAGCGAGGGCCGGGACCGGCGTCGCGCTGGGCGCGGACCGGAACATGGGGGTGTACGCCGTCGTTCGTTTGGGAGGCGCGAGCAAGCTGCGTCGCTTGAGCTCCACGTCCTCCTTGAGACGTGCGAGCCGGCTCTCGATCAGGAACCGGAGCTCGTGGGCCGTGTGGCCGCGGGCGGCGTGCTGGAGCATCTCGCGCAGCGCCTCGCGCAGACCCTCCGCGTAGCCCTCGGCGTACGCGTCGGCGTACTCTTCGTCGGCCGCTCCGCCGGTTCGCGGGGGGCGTGGGCCGGCCGGGAGCGACATGCCACTCACGCTCGCGCCGCGCTCCGTTCCGGGGCGACCGGGACCGGGGACGGCTCGGCCGGCCCCGGCGGACGCGGAGCGCCCTCGGGCGGTGTGAAGGGCGAGAACTTGTACCCATAGTGGATGACGCCGGCCTTCCCCTCCTCGCGCAGCTTGCGGAACGTCGCGCGCACTCGCAACCCGATGCGGGCCTCGGACGGGTCGAGGTCGACGACCTGCCCGGTCAATTGCGGGCCTTCCGGGGTCTTGACGATCGCCAGGATGTACGGCACCTGCATCTCGAACCCATCGGCCGGGTCGTGCACGATCGTATAGGTGACGACCTCGCCTTCGCCCGAGAGCTGGAACGGTTCCATGCGCCCGATCGACTGGCGGTGCTGGGCGCACGACGGGCAGACCGAACGGGGCGGGAAGTAGACCGTACTGCAGACCAGGCAGCGGGAGCCGCCCAGGTTGTAGCGTCGGGGCGTTTCACGCCAGAATCGTGCGATCGACATCGTCCGACCCCGTCAGTCGACCCGCTCCAGCAGGTGCACGACGCTCGTGGCGCCGGTGCCGCCGACGTCGTGCGTGAGCCCGAGGGACGCCCCCGGTATCTGGCGGTCCTCGGCCCTCCCGCGGAGCTGGCGGACGATCTCGACGGCCTGGGCGATCCCGACCGCGCCGAACGGGCGCCCCTGCGCTTTGAGCCCCCCGGAAGGATTGACGACGAGCGTCTGCCCGGGGGAGAAGTGGCCCTCGGCGTACAGGCGACCGGCTTGGCCCTTCGCCGCGAGGCCGAGGTCCTCGAGCGCGATCAGCGCGGAGATCGTGTACGCGTCGTTGATCTCGGCGACGTCGACGTCCTCGGGGTTCTGCCGCGCCTGGGCGAACGCCCGTTTGGCGGCGACGACCGTGGAATCCAACGACGTCAGGTCGCGCCGGTGCTGCAGCGCCATGGTGTCCGTGGCTACTTGGCTGGCGGCCACACGGATAGGGGTGTCGGTGAACTTGCGGGCCCGCTCGAGCGGGCCCAGCACGACCGCGGCGGCGCCGTCGCTCAGCGGCGCGCAGTCGAGCAGGCCGAGCGGTTCGGCGACGGGCGGGGCGTGGAGCACCTGGTCGATGGTCAGGCGATTGCGGTAGTGGGCGTTGGGGTTCTTCGCCCCCATCTCGTGGGCGTGGACGGCGACGCTCGCGAGCTGCTCGCGGGTGGTGCCGTGGTCGTGCATGTGGCGCCGGGCCGCCATCGCCCACAGCGCCGGCAGCGTGGCACCGAAGACGACCTCCCACTCGTGGTCGGCCGTCGAATCGGCGACGCGGTTGGCGTCCGTGTCGGGGACATCGGTGAGCTTCTCCGCCCCTCCCACGACGACGAAGTCGTACTGGCCGCTCGCCACCGCGAGGTATCCCTGGTGGAGCGCGAGGGCGCCGGAAGCGCCGCCGCCTTCGACCCGGACCGCCGGCAGGTGATGGCCGGCCAGCCCCGCATAGTCGACGATCAACGGCGCGATCTGCTCCTGGTCGATGAGCGAACCGCTCGCCATGTTCCCGAAGTACATCGCCCCGATATCTCCCGAGGAGAGCTTGGCGTCGACGAGCGCCTGGAACCCGGCCTCGATCCCGATCTCCCGGAACGACCGGTCCCAGAGCTCGCCGAACCGGGTCATGCCGACGCCGATGATGGCGACGTCGCGCACCGCTAGCTGCCTCCCATGTTGATCTTGCCGCGGAACTTCGCGTACACCGCGTACGGGAGCTCGACGCCCGAATCGAGGAAGCCCTGCACCGTCGGCCCGTAGGCGCGGTCGTACCGGGTGAGCTCTTCGGTCGTCTCGAGGTCGAACGCGTCCGACCCGGCACCGCTCCCATAGCCGACCATCAGTATCCGCTGGTCGGGTAGCGCGACGTCCAGCACGTTGGCGAGCCCGATGAGCGCCGCCCCCGAGTAGGTGTTGCCGATGTACGGCGTCACGAGGCCGTATTTCATCTGGGGGTCGGTGAAACCCAACTGTCGTCCGACGCGCTGGGGGAACTTGCCGTTCGGCTGGTGAAAGACCACGTGCGCGTAGTCCTTGGGCTTGGAGCCGACGGCGGCCATGATCCGCTGGGCGCACTCGGTGACGTGGCGGAAGTACGCCGGCTCGCCGGTGAACCGGCCGCTGTGGCTCGGATACCGTTGCCCTTCGCGTCGCCAGAAGTCCGGCGTGTCGGTGGTGTAGGAGAGCGTGCGGTGGACCTTGGCGATCACCTTCTCGCGCCCGACGATGAACGCGGCGCCGCCGGCGCTCGCGGAGTACTCCAACGCGTCGCCCGGCGCCCCCTGGCTCGTGTCCGATCCGATCGCCACGCCGTAGCGGATCATCCCGGCCCCGACCAGCCCGAGGCAGGTCTGGATCGCTGCGGTGCCCGCTTTGCACGCGAACTCGAAATCCGCGGCCGTCAGGTTCGGGGTGGCCCCGACGGCCTGGGCCACGACGGTCGCCGTCGGCTTGACGGCGTACGGGTGCGACTCGCTCCCGACGTAGACGGCCCCGAGCTCCTGGGGATCGATCTGGCCCCGGGTGAGCGCGATCCGCAGTGCCTCGGTGCTGATGGTGATGGTGTCCTCATCGGGCGCCGGGACGCTCTTACGGAAGACGTTGAGCCCCTGGCCCATCGCCGCCCCGTCGGTCCCCCAGACCTTCCCGATCTCCGTCGGCGTGATGCGGTATCGGGGCACGTACGCTCCATAGCTCACGATCCCTGCGTCTAGCATGCGTTCCACCTGACTACAGTTCCTCGAGACGTTCGAGGACCTCGTTCGGTCCGAGCGTCGTGGTGAGGAGCGGGATGTTCTCGACCTCGCTCAGCCGCACGGCGAGCGGGTCGATACGGCCGGGGTTGGAGAAGACGACGGCGGCCGGCTTCAACGGATGCGCGCGGATCGCGACCATCGGGGAGCGACCGAACCGTACGTTCGCGAAGATGAGGGCGCGCTGCGTCGTCCAACCGTAGACCTCGACAAAACGCGAGGAGTCGATCGAGAGGATCGCGCGGGGAGCGTCGAGGAGGGTAAAGCCGTGGAGGTCCCGGTGGAGGTCGACCCGGCTCGCCGGTTTCGCGTCCAGCGCATCGCTGAGCGACTTGAGCGGCACCGCGACGGAGAACTCTCGCATCCCGAGGATCCCGTCGGAATGCGGGCGCAGCGCCATGCGCTGGCGGATCTTCTGGCCGTGCCGGGAGTCGTAGTCGAACAGCGCGTCGACGTACTTGCGGATGAACGCGGCGCCGGGACTCGCGCGCCGCTCGGATTCGTAGTCGCTCACGACGGAAGGTACCGTCGCGAGCGTGCGGGCCAGATCGCGCTGGGAGACGCCGAAATCCTCCCGCCACTTGCGGAGGGTCCGGCCGGGATGGGGGGAGAGGACGACCTCTCCCGCGATCTTTTCCCGGAGCTCGACCTCCACGACGCGCTCGGACGAGACAGGGGTATTAAACGGTGCGGCCGCATGACGTCCGGGGGGTTCGACACCGGCCGAACTCCTCCTCGACAAACCGGGGGGGAGGAGTGGACCGGGCGAGAATTTCCGGACCGGGTCAACGCCCCGGGCCCTTTGAACTCGCGGCCTCTACCTTGCCAAGGTAGCGATCTTCCGGGCTAATCTACCGGCCCACTACGGCGCCGCCGACACCCGTTGGCGATTAAACATTTCGGAAGGCCCGGCGCTCCGCGCGCTCGCCCAGCACAATGGTTATGGCACGGACGCCGCTCCCGCGGCGATGGCGGAGGAATCGTCGGCGGGAGAGCCGATCGACATTCTGCTGCGCGGGACGCGCGACCTCCTGCGCCCCGAAGAGCTGGTACGCGAGGCGACGCGGGATATCGTCAAGGACGAGATCCGCCAGCATCTGGAAAAGACGCTCAAGGAGGACCCTCGGCTCGCCCAGGACCTCCACGAGGCGGTGCGCGGACTGCTCGAGGCCAAGGCGATGGAGTACGCCGCCCTCCTGCGCATGGGCACCGTCACCGCCCGCCTCGGGCTCGCCGCGATGCCTCCGAACGTTCGCGAGGCGATCACCCGCGACGTCGTCGCCCTCATCAGTCGCGAACTCGGCCAGATCGTCGCCAAATCGATGAACCCATGACCACCCCGACGACCATGACGGCGGACCAGGTCCGGATCTACGAGGTCAAGCGGGTCGACGTCGAAGGGGCGATCGTCATCGACGGATTCCCGTCCGTCGGATTGGTGAGCTCGATCGTCGCCAACTACCTGATCGACACCCTCCAGATGGAACAGATCGGGATCGTCGAGTCCCCGAGCTTTCCGACGGTCTCCCTCGTGCGCAACGGCATTCCCCAGCACCCGGTGCGGATCTACGCCGGGCGACCCCCGGCGGACCGGGTCGGTCGGGTCGCCGACCGGATCGTGGCGTTCGTCTCCGAGTTCCACCCGCCCCCGAACATCATCCACCCGCTTGCGACGACGATCATGGACTGGGTCCAGGAGCAGCGCTGCGGGATGCTGGTGTCGCCCGAGGGTCTCGTCGTGGACCGCCCGGGGGACGGTCGGGGCAAGGGCGCCCGGTTGGCCGACGTGAAGGTCTACGGGATCGCGAGCACCCAGAAGGCCCGGGACCTCTACATCGAGCCCAACACCCTACCGTTCACCGAGGGCGTCATCACCGGGATCGCCGGCGTGCTGCTCAACGAAGGGCGACGGCGGGGGTTCGATGTCCTGACTTTCCTGGCCGAAGCCCAGGCCGACTATCCCGATGCACGCGCCGCGGCCAAGGTGATCGAGACGATCAACCGCATCCTGTTGCGCACTCCGCTCGACCCGGTCCCGCTCTACCACGAGGCCGAGCGGATCGAGCAGCAGCTCCTGACGATCCAGCGCTCCGCCGCCGAGCGCAGCCACCTGGAGCGCCCGACCGTCGCGTCCCAGCCGATGTACCGTTAACTCGCGGCCGCGGCCCCGGGCATCTGCTCGATGAGCTGACGGACGCCCGCCACCAGGCGGTCGGCGTCGCGCGTTGTATTGTACAGATAGAACGACGCGCGGAGGTTCCCGGTGAGGCCGTGCTTCTGGTACCACGAATGGACACAGTGCATCCCCGAGCGGACGAACACAGTATGCCCCGCGTCGAGAAAGAGCGCCCCGTCGTGCGGGTCGACGCCGTTGACCGAGAACGCGAAGATGCTCGGACGTCGGTCGGCGTCCGGTGGGCCCAATACCCGTAACCGCGGCTCCCCCGAAAGCGCCTGGGTCACCCGCCGATTGAGGGCGCGGTCGTGCGCGGCGATCTCGTCGCGCCCGGTCCGCTCGAGGAACTGGATGCCCGCGTGCGCGCCGAGGACGCCCGCATAGTTCTGCAACCCCGCCTCGAAACGATGGGGCGGCGGGCGCAGCGCATGGTCGGTCAGCGTGGACCACTCCACCGTCTCGCCTCCCAGCAGGAGCGGGCGCAGCTTCGCGAGCGACTCGAGGCGTCCTGCAAGGATCCCCGTTCCCGTGGGTCCGAGCATCTTGTGGGCGGAGAGGGCGTAGTAGTCGGCACCGAGTTTGGCGAGATCGACCGGCGCATGCGGGGCGGCCTGGCAGCCGTCCAAGAGCACCTCGGCGCCGTGGGCGTGCGCGCGCTCGACGACCTCTTGGACGGGGAGGGAACGGCCGTCGAGATTGGACGTCTGGAACACGCTCACGAGGCGGACGCCCCGCGCTACTTCCTGCTCGTACGCGTCGGAATCGAAGGAACCGTCGTCGGGGAGAGGGAGGGTGACGAGTTGGATCCCCCGCTCCCGGGCGAGCCGCTGCCACAGCACCAGGTTCGAGTTGTGCTCCTGGTCCGTCACAAGCACCCGATCTCCGCGCTGCCAGTCGATCCCTTGCCCCACTACATTGAGGGCCTCGGTGGCATTGCGCACGAACACGATCCCGTTCCGATCCGGTGCACCGAGGAACTTCGCGAACCCGTCACGCGCCGCCTCGAACCGATGGGAGACCTGCTCCGCGAACCGGTGGAGGCTGCGGCCCGCACAACCCGGATAGTCCCGGTAGTACTCTTCCATGGCATCGAGCACATCTCGGGGGACCAGCGACATGCACGCGGAATCGAGGTAGGCCGGCACCGCCTGGCCCTTGCGCGACCGTAGCGCCGGGAATCGGCCCCGCACCCCTGCGAGGCTCATCGAGCGCTCCGCTGCAGCGAGACGGCGGAACATGCCAGCGCGGCGGCCCCCACCGGGAGCGTTCCATCGGGGGGCGCGAACCGCGCGCTGTGGAGGCTCGCCGTCCCGGACGGGGAACCTGCCCCAAGCTTGAGGAACGTGCCGGGGACACGCTCGAGGTAGCGCGAGAAATCCTCCGCGCCCATCGTCGGGTGGTCGAGCTCGACGAGGGCCGCGTCGCCGAACTCCTGCGTGAGCCCTTCCACGATCACTTCGGTCGTCGCCGCCGGATTGATGGTGGGGGGATAGCCCCGATGGTAGGTGATGACCACACGGGCGCCCTGGCTCGCCGCGATCTGGCGGGCCCGCAGGCGAAGTGACCGTTCCATCCGCTCGCGCGTCGCTGCGCGGAGGGTCCGGACGGTCCCCTCGAGCGTGACCTCGTCGGGAAGCACGTTGTGCCGGGTGCCGCCATGGATCATGCCGACGCTGACGACGACCGGGTCGACGGGATCCCGCTGTCGGCTCACGAGCGTCTGGAGTCCGACCACGATCTCACTGGCCGTGACAACGGCGTCCACGCCGAGATGCGGATAGCCGGCGTGCGCCCCACGTCCGACGACCCGGATGATGAAGTGGTCCGCAGCCGCGTAGATAGGACCCTTGCGCCAGCCGATCGCGCCTACCGGCAGCTCGGGCGTCACGTGTTGGCCCACCACGAAATCCACGGGCGGGTCACTAAAGGCCCCCCGCTTGAGGAATGGCAGCGCGCCGCCCTCGCGGCCTTGTTCCTCGGCTGGCTGGAACAGGAGCTTGACGGGACCCCGCAGTGAACGGCGCCGTCGCTGTAGGATCGCCGCCGCTCCCAGCAGACAGCTCATGTGCACGTCGTGCCCGCATGCGTGCATCCGACCGGGGACGTTCGAGCGATACGGCAGACCCGTCGCCTCCGTGATTGGCAGGGCGTCCATGTCCGCCCGGAGCGCCACGACCGTCCCGGGCCGATCCTCGCCTACGATCCCGAGAACGCCGTTGAATCCCGGGTAAGTTCGATAGGGGATCTCGAGCTGGTCGAGCGCCGCCATGATCTTCGCCCGGGTGCGACCCTCCTCGTTGGAGAGCTCCGGCTCCCGGTGGAACGCGACGCGCCACTGCCGCATCATCGGCAGGAGCGGGCGCGCCGCTCGCATCCACGGCCCGCTCGGAGAGCGCATCGGCGCGCCAGATGCCCGTCGGTATATGACCGCCTGCGGAGGGGCCCCCGGGAGGCTGAGAGCAGCGGATTGCTAACCCCCGCTCGTCACTGTTGAGCGAGGGAATGGTCCGATGCCTCGCGATGCGAGTCTCTATGCCCTTGCGCGACAAGGTACTGGGGAGGCAACGCCAGTGGTGACGTATTCGCCCGAGGGCACGGTTGTGCTCGTCAGCGCCGTGGTCGTCAGCGCCTGGCTGGTCGGATCCGTTTGGCGGTTCGCCCGAAAGACTGATTCACTGATGGAAGCCATGGCGCAAGCGGCATTCATCCCCGAGAAGCGACGTCGCTACCTCTCGATCCTATCCATCGAGGGCAGTCTGGTGTTGTTGACCGCCATCAGCTGGGGCCTCGGCCAGGTGGGGGTGATCCCGGGTTCGCTCGGGGGTGACATCGTGGCGGCCTTCCTGCTGAGCGGCATGCTGACCGTCGCCGCGCTCACCTGGGTGGGTCTTCGCCCGGCCCACCTCTCCGCGATCGAGCTCGCGGAGTTTCGGGCTCGTGCCCCCCAGCTGCTCTACAGCCTCGCCTTCGCCCCGATGGGAGGCACCGGCCGGGTAGAGGACCGCGAACCCCGCGGGATGGGCGGCATCTAACGGACCGCGAAACCCCGGGCCATCGACTCCTGGCTCGGGGGCCAGCGGGACCGGAGCGGCTGGGACTACCCGTGGGTGGGTGGTGGGAGCAGCCGATGGACGAGCGGACGGATCTCAGCGAGGCGGCTGACCACGTGGTTGGGCCGGGAACCCTCGGTCGGCGCGGCCGCGAAGAGGGCCCGGTACTTCGGTCCGTACTCCTGCAACCCCGAGTACAGGATGCTCGCTCGATATCCGGCTCGACGGGATCCCTCGATATCGGACCAGCCGTCACCCACGTGGACCGCGGCGGACGCTGATTGCCCTAGTTCAGTGAGGGCGGCATGGAAGATCTCCGGCGCCGGCTTCGTCCATGGGTGCTCGTCGCTGAACACGAGCGCGTCGATGGAACGGTCCAGCCCAAGCCCGTGGAGTACTGGACGGAGGAATCTGCCGGGCTCGCCCACGGTGTTCGAAATGACTCCGAGCCGGTAGCCGTCATCGTGCAGCGCCCCAAGCATCTCCTCGGCGCCGGGGGCGGTGAGAAACGGGGTGCCGTTGACCATCTCCTCGAGCGCGACTAAGTAGGCGCCGGCGTCCGGGGCGCGACCGGTCGATTGTCCGGCCCTCGCCAACTGTTCGACCACCGTCACGGTCCGACCCCTCGCGGCCTCGGCCACTGCTTCGGCGAGGAAATCCTCGAAGACACCGGCCAGCTCCTTCTCGGATAGGGTGGGCGATCCCTCCCCTCGAGGTGCGATGGCAAGTGCGTGGGCGGCGAGGCCGGCCTGAGCATCCATGTACGCCTCCTCCGCCGCCGGCTCGAGATAGATCAGCGTGTGCCACAGATCGATAGTGATCGCCGGCAATCCGACATCTAGAGAGGGGCGCGCTATTTCGCTTGGAGCAGTCGACGAGAAGCGGGCGTGCCGTGTTCCCGACGTACGATCACCTCGCCGACCGAGTCGGGTCGATCCTGACCGATGAAGGTAAGAGTGCACTAGATCGCCAGTCTCGCGTCCCATCGGCCTGACCGCCGGGACCGATGATTCGGAAGGAGAGCGCCCAAGACCGGCCTCCACGCGGACAGAACCGCGGCCAGGTTGCCTTCTTATAGTAATCCTTGCATACTAAAATTGGAATCGCGGTGCGGGCTGCCCGCTTCCGCCGATAGGATTCAGCAAATGGCGAAAATCATTGGAATCGACCTGGGTACCAGCAACTCCGCCGCTTCCGTCCTTGAGGGGGGCCGACCGGTCATCGTCCCCAGCGCCGAGGGGACCACCGTCGGGGGCGGCAAAGCGTTCCCGTCGTATGTCGCCTTCACCAAGGACGGACAGCTCATCGTTGGGGAGCCCGCGCGTCGCCAGGCGATCTCCAACCCCGAAGGTACGGTCACGGCGTTCAAGCGCAAGATGGGCCAGGACTACAAGTACCGCCTCCACGGCAAGGACTACACACCGCAACAGCTCTCCGCCTTCCTGCTCCAAAAGATCAAGCGGGACGCCGAGGCGTTCCTGGGGGAGAAGGTAGAGAAGGCCGTCATCACCGTCCCGGCGTACTTCAACGACAATCAACGGCAGGCGACCAAGGACGCCGGCGCGATCGCCGGGCTCGACGTCGTCCGGATCATCAACGAGCCGACCGCCGCCTCGCTCGCCTACGGCCTCGACAAGGGTGGCCAGTCGCAGAAGATCCTCGTCTTCGACCTGGGCGGCGGCACGCTCGACGTCACGATCATGGAGTTCGGGCAGGGGGTCTTCGAGGTGCTCTCCACGAGCGGGGACACCCAGCTCGGCGGCACCGACATGGACAGCGTCCTGACCGAGTGGGTCGCGACCGAGTTCCAGAAGGAAAGCGGCATCGACGTCCGCAAGGACAAGATGGCGATGCAGCGGGTCCGGGACGCCGCCGAGAAGGCGAAGATCGAGCTCTCGTCCACGCTGGAGACCCAGCTCAACCTCCCGTTCCTTTCCGCGACGCCAGAGGGGCCCAAGCATCTGGCGCTGACGCTCTCGCGCGCCAAGCTCGAGGAGCTCATCCGACCCATCATCGAGCGCTGCCGCCAGCCGGTCGATCAGGCGGTCAAGGACGCCAAGCTCGCGACCTCCCAGATCGAGCGGATCGTGCTCGTCGGGGGTCCGACGCGCATGCCGATGGTCCAGAAGACCGTCGAAGAGCTCGTGGGACGGCCCATCGAGCGCGGCGTCGACCCGATGGAGTGCGTCGCCATGGGGGCCGCGATCCAGGGCGGCGTGCTCGCCGGTGAGGTCAAGGACGTCCTCCTCCTCGACGTGACGCCGCTGTCGCTCGGGGTCGAGACCCTGGGCGGCGTGTTCACCAAGCTGATCGAGCGCAACACGACCATCCCCACGCGCAAGAGCCAGATCTTCACGACCGCCGCCGACAGCCAGAGCTCGGTGGAGATCAAGGTCTTCCAGGGCGAACGACCGTTCGCCGCCGACAACGTCTCGCTGGGGAGCTTCATGCTCACCGGCATCCCGCCGGCCCCGCGCGGAACCCCGCAGGTCGAGGTCTCCTTCGACATCGACGCGAACGGGATCCTGAACGTGTCAGCGAAGGACCTCGCGACCGGAAAGAAGCAGGGGATCACCATCTCCGCCTCGAACAAGCTCAGCAAGGACGAGGTCCAGCGGATGGTCCAGCAGGCCGAGCAGTTCGCCGAGAAGGACCGCGAGCGCGGCCAGATCGTCGAGCTGCGCAACCGGGCGGAATCGCTCGCGTACGAGGGGGATCGGCTCCTGAGCGAGAGCAAGTCAAAGATCGCGGACGACGACGCCAAGGAGCTCCACGAGAAGATCACCGCCCTGCGGGCCGCCCTCGGCGGCCAGGACACCGGGGCGCTGCGCCAGCGCACCGACGAGCTCACCCAGACGCTCCACGGGATCGCGCAGAAGCTCTATCAGGCCGGCAGCGGGAGCTCGGGCAGCGACGCGGGCGCAGCTCCCGCGCCATCGCCGCCGAGCGATTCTCCCCCACCGAAGACGGGTCCGGGACCGGTGGACGCGGACTTCCGCGTGGTCGACAAGGAGCCCGGCGACGAGAAAGGCGGCGCCTAGGGCCCCGCCCCTACGCGCGCGGGACCGAGCTGGGCCAGGTGCGCCCGATGGCCGGCCCCGCATAGTGGACGTCCGGTCGGATCAGCCGGTTGTCGGCCGCCTGTTCGAGCGCGTGCGCCGCCCACCCCGCGGTCCGCGCCACTGCGAAGGTCGGAGTGAACAGCTCCCGAGGGAGGCCCACCGCCTCGAGCACGACGGCGCTATAGTATTCCACATTGGTGTAAAGTCGCTGATCCGGTTTCCGGCGGTGGAGTTCGTCGAGCGCCGCGCGTTCGACGGCCTCGGCGAGCGCGAAGCGCCCGGGGTCTCCCACCTTGCGCGCGAGGCGATGGAGGATCACGGCGCGGGGGTCCTCGGTCTTGTACGCTCGGTGTCCGAACCCCATCAACCGCGTCTTGGCATCCAGTTGGGACCGGACCCAGCGCTCGGCGTTCTCCGGAGCCCCGACGGCGTCCAACATGTCGGAGACCTTCGATGGTGCACCTCCATGCGCCGGGCCCTTGAGCGCGGCGAGCGCCGCCACTGCCGCCGAGACGAGGTCGGAGTTGGTGGAGAGAACGACCCGCAGCGCGAACGTCGAGGCATTCATGCCGTGATCGGCGAGCAGCACCAGGTACTGCTCGAGCGCGTGGACCTGCGGCGGCCGTGCTTCTTCGCCACGCAGCAGGTACAGGTAGTGGGCCGCGTGCCCGAGGTCCGGCCGCGGCTCGACGGGGGCGGCGCCGGCGGCCCGCCGAACGTGCCGCGCGAGCAGCAGCGGGGTGCGCGCGATGAGGTCGAGACCTTGCGCGAGCGTCGGCGGGTAGGGGATCGTTCCATCCCCCAACGCGGAGAGCGAGGTCCGAAGCGCGTCCAAGGGCGGAGTTGTCGGGGAGAGACCATCCGTCACGCGCACGGCGGCGGCGGGGAGGGAACGTCGCACGACCAGGTCCGCGCGTAAGGCGCCCGCCTGCGCGTCGCTCGGAGGGTCGCCGTGCAGCAGCAGATAGACGACCTCTT
>JAKIWD010000093.1 GCA_022750205.1 Thermoplasmata archaeon | reverse complement strand
GCAGCCAGTCCTTGCTCATCCCCTCCCCGCAGCGCACGGGGCTGCCGATCTCCTGGCGCTTTTCGATGACGAGCGTGCGGGCGCCGTTCTTGGCCGCGTACTTGGCCGTCATCGTGCCGGCCGGTCCAGCTCCGACGATGAGGACGTCGACCGCCATGTCTTGCATCGTGAACCTCCGCGCGGTGTTCGGGGCCGGCTCAGCCGATCTCGATCGCCCCGACGGGGCAGGCGCGCACGCAGATCTCGCAGCGCGTGCAGACCTTCTCGTCGAACGTGATGCGGGTCTCGTCGAGGTAGATGCAGTTCAACGGACAGACCCCGACGCACGCCCCGCAGTAGATGCACAGCTGGCCGCTCGACTCGATGTGGAGGGTCTTCTTGCTCGGCATCCAGCCACCGGCCGCCTTACGGGGCGCGCTCGCTATTAAAGGGTGTCGCGGGCCCGAAATTCACGTCACGCCACGCCGTGTTCCGGCGCCTCTGCGAGGTAGCGTTCCGCGTCGATCGCCGCCATGCAACCGAGCCCCGCAGCCGTCACGGCTTGCCGGTACCGGTGGTCGTAGGCGTCCCCTGCGGCGAAGACGCCGGGGATGTTGGTGCGGGTCGTTTCCCGCGTCCGCAGGTAGCCGCGTTCGTCCAGGTCGAGATGCCCCTGGAACACGGACGTCGCCGGGTCGTGGCCGATCGCCAGGAACAGCCCGTCGACCGGCGCGATCTGCCGGGTGACGCCCGTCGGGAGGTGCCGGACGGTCAGGCCCGTGACGGTCCCGTCGCCGAGCACGTCGACGATCTCGGTGTCGGTGATGAACTCGACCTTCCGATTGGCGCGGGCCCGGTCGAGCATGATGCGGCTGGCCCGGAACTCCGGACGACGATGGATCAGGAGGACCTTGGTGGCGAACTTTGTCAGGAAGGTCGCCTCCTCCATTGCGGAGTCGCCGCCGCCCACGCAGGCGACGACCTTGCCCTTGAAGAAGAACCCGTCGCACGTCGCGCACGCCGAGACCCCGTGGCCCCGCAAGCGCTGCTCGCTGGGCAGGTTCAACCAGCGGGCGTTGGCGCCGGTCGCGACGATGACGGTCTTGGCCTCGACCGACCCGGAGAGGCCCAGGTCCAGCCGGAAGGGGCGGTGCGCAAAGTCGACGCCGCGGACCTCGGCATCGACGAACATCGCCCCGAAGCGGGCCGCCTGCTGGCGCATCCGCGTCACCAGCTCCGGACCCTGGATCCCCTCCGGAAACCCGGGATAGTTCTCGACGTCCGTGGTCAACATCAGCTGGCCGCCAGCGGGAACGCCGCCGATGACGAGCGGCTGGAGGTTGGCCCGCGCGGCATAGAGTGCCGCGGTAAGGCCCGCCGGCCCGCTGCCGATGATCGCAACGGCCGTCGAGCGCTTTTCCCCCCCGGACACGGCGTCGTACGCCCGCGTCGGGTTAATAGGGGTGACGGACGCCGGCGCCCGCTACGGGTGCGACGGGGGGAGCGAGAGGCCGTGCTCGCCCTGCGGATCGGCGTAGGTGCTGTGGTAGAACACCAACGGTAGTGCATCCCCGCCTAGGCCGAGCCCCACCACGTCGGCCAGGAACAGCACATGGTCCCCGGCGAGCGTCGCCGAGCGCACGCGGCACTCGACGTACCCCAGGCCCCCGTCGATCAGGGGCGCACCGGTGAGGCCCCGGTGCACGGCCAAGCCGGCGAACTTCTCCGGGGGTGGGATCGCCTTGGCGAACCGCTCGCTCACCGGCCGTTGTGCCGCGGAAAGAAAGTTCGCCGCGAAGATCCCCGAGCGTCGCACGACGGGCGTCGTGTCGGCGCCCTCGGTCAAGGAGATCAGCACGCGCGGGGGATCGAGCGTGACGGAGAGGAGCGCGTTGACCGTCATCCCAACGTCGCCGCTCGCGTCGCGGCTCGTCACGACGGCCACGCCCGTCGGCCAGCGGCCCATCAGACGTCGGAAGGTGGCGGCGGGGGTGTCGGTCGGCTCGCCGGACGTCGTCGGCTCCCCCTAGTCGTCCCGCCACTTGAACAGGGTGACCGCCAGGGTGAACACGACCACGGCTCCGATCAACACGACGATGACGTCGGGGACCGCTCCGGCCGGGTTGGCGTAGAGCATCACCTGGTCCATGCCGTCGATGACGTAGTACAAGGGTAGGATGTGCGCGAAGGACTGGAGGTAGGACGGGAATCCCGACACCGGGAAGAAGGTGCCGGAGAGGAACATCATCGGGAAGGTGATCACATTCCCGATCACCGCGGCCGACTCCGGGGAGCGGGCCACGATGCCGGCCAGCATCCCGAGCGAGACGAAGAAGAGCGGTCCGAGCACGAGGAAGGGCAGCACGCCCACGGTGAGCGTGACGTGCGCGCCGAACAGGACTATGCCGGCGGCGATCATGATGCCGGCCGAGAGGAAAGAAAGCCCGACGTACCAGAGGACCTTGGCGACGAGCCACTCGCTCTTGGTCAGCGGGGTCAACGAGAGCTCCCGGAACAGTCCGTCCTTCCGATAGGAGGCGCTGATATCGACGAGCGCGAACATCGGGCTCGTCAGGATCGTGAACCCGATCAGGCCCGGCACGAGGTAATCGATCGGGACGTATGTCGCGCTGCCCACGGACTCCTGGTGGAGGCCGATGATGTCGGTGCCGTGCGCGGCCTGGAGGTTGAAGCCGTTGGCCACGCCGCTGACGACCCCGAGGACGATCCCGCTCGAGGCCTGGTCCTGCGGGTCGGTGAAGACCGTCAGATTGACCGGCGTATGACTGAGGTAGTCGCCGCCGAACCCGGCCGGGATGATCAGCCCGACCGGATGGTCCTCGACGGCAAGCCACCGGGAGAAGTTCGCGCATTTGCACTGGCTCTGGTACGTTGAGACGTTGACGAGCTGGACGTGGACCGCACCGGTGCCGTCCAGCGCAGTGATGAACTGCTGGCTCCCGGCACTGTTGCCGTCCAGGTTCTCCGAGTACAGGGTGACCTGGGTCGAGCCGACCGCCGAGAAGATCAGCCCGAACAGCGCGATGAGGATGATCGGGAACGCCAGCGAGAAGAACAGAGCGGCGGGGTTGCGGATGTACCCCTTGCCGAAGATGATCAGATCGGCCCAGATGTGCCGCGGGTTCATGCCGCCCCCTGCGCACGAACCTCGCCGTCGTCCATCTCGCCGACCAGGGAGACAAACACGTCCTCGAGAGTGTCCTGGTCCATCGCGAACCGCTTCCACGGGATGCCGCTCTGTTCGATGGCGGTGAGGACCCGCAGGGCGTCCTCCTTGCCCGAGAGGGGCACTACGACCTTGCCGTCGACCGCGCGTGCCGTGACCCCGAGGCGTCCGGTCAGGAACGCAGCGAGCGAGGGCCCGGCCTCGACCGTGAGCCGGTCCGGGTGGCCGTATTGCGCGATGATCGAGGGCGGGCTCCCCTCAGCGATGATCTTGCCGTGGTGGATGATCGCGACGCGGTCGGCGAGGAGCTGGGCCTCCTCCAGGTAGTGCGTGGTCAGGAAGACGGTCCGCCCTTCGGAGCGCAACTGTCGGATGACGTCCCAGATCCCCCGGCGCGCCTGCGGGTCGAGGCCGGTCGTCGGTTCGTCCAGGAAACAGACCTTCGGGTCGTTGACGAGCGCGAGCGCGAGCCCGAGCTTCTGCTTCTGGCCACCGGAGAGGGTGTCGAAGCGGCTGTGCGCTTTGTCCGTGAGCGCCACGCGCTTCAAGATCTCGTCGGCGTTGACCGTGCGCCCGAAGAGCGTCGCGTAGTAGCCGACGGCCTCGATCGGGTGGATCTTCTCGAAGAAGCGGAACTCTTGGGGGATCACGCCGATCTGCCGGTGGATCTCCGCGGCGTCGGTCCACGGGTCGAGCCCGAGCACCCGGACCTCGCCGGAGGTCGCGCGGCGTAGCCCCTCTAAGATCTCGACGGTCGTCGTCTTGCCGGCGCCGTTAGGCCCGAGGAAGGCGAACACCGAGCCTTCGCTGACGGTGAATTCGATGCCGTCCACCGCGGTGAGCGCGCCGTAGCGCTTGACGAGCTGTCGCACTTCGATCGCCGCCGGCATCGGAGGCGGCCGAACCGTGGCGGGCTATAGGGGCTTTGGGGGCCCGGGCGCGAACGCACGCCGGAAGCTCCCCGACGGCGCCCCCCGCGAGGCCGTCGCGAACCCCGTGCCCCGGACCGCCGGCGAAGTCCGTGGAACGCCGGCCCTACTCCAGGAGGATCACCGCCGCCGAACCGGAGAAGCTGCCGATCCCCTCGACGTAGAACTCCATCCCCGTCTGATCGTACGGCGTTACCACTTGGAACAGCTGACCGGTGCTGACCGACACCGTCGAGCCGAGTATCCAGCTGGACCGGGAGAAATTGAACTCGGCCAGGGAGCTGCCGCTCGACGGGCCGGGGAAGACAATCAGGGACGCGGTGTAGGCGGTCGCGTCGATCGCCCCGCCCTCGACGACCAGGCCCGGTAGCAGGGAGGTCATCGTGAGCGCGGAGGCGCCCGTGTAACGGACCGTGAAGTTGTAGTGATAGACGTTCGTCGCGGCATCGTACCAGAACCCGGGGGGCGCACTGAGGGTGAAGACATTGTTCAGCGACCCGCCGCTCGTCCCGCCCCCGCCCGCCCCGAGGTTCGGGGACGAGAACGTGGCACACGACGCGGTGGTGGCGGAGTGGTTCACGATCGTGCTCGTGTTGGCGTCGATCTCCGCCGTGAACATCGCCCCGGTCGCCGAAGAGGTCGAACTCAGGGGGCAGTTCTCGTAGGCGATCGTCCAACTCGGGTCGTTCGCTGGCCCCCGCACGGAACGGCCCCCGGAGAGCATCATGGCCACGAACGCATTCGGCTCGCCGGCGAGGAACGTCGCCCCGCCCGCGGCGCTCGCCGCCGAAACCGCGGCAGAGGAGTCGACCACTGACGGCGGGATGGGCAGGAGGGATCCGAGCTCCCCGGAGCAGCTCGTCCCGCTGTAGCTCCCGAAATCCGCCGTTGATCCGTTCGATTCGCCGATGAGGAGTAGCGAGGTTCCGGTGGGGTCCTTGTAGAGGAAGTACCAGGCATCGGTCGCGCCACTCCCGACGGCGCTCGACGCGGCGATCCAGATCCCCCCCGGCGCCGAGGTGGCCGGAGTGAACGGGCAGCCGGTCGAGCTCAACGCGTCGGTCACCGTCGCCGTGGGATCCGCGGCGGCGGCCGGAGCTGTGACACCTTCGGCCGCGATGAGCGCCCAGGGCCCGCCCGATTGGTTCCCGGCGGCCGACGCCCCCAACGCCCGACCGGCGGCGAAGGTGGACGTTGCGGGGTTTGTGCGGGCGGTTCCGGCCGGAGAGGGGGACTTCGGGAAGAGCGGAAGAGCGCCAAGGAGCCCTGATGCCAGGATCAGGACGAGCACGACGACCACCACCGCCACCACGAGCAACCTGCGGGAAGAGGAGCGCCGAGCTGGCCCGACGGGCTCCGCTTCCTCCGGCGACTCCGCTCCCGCTGGGTCGACGAGTTCATTCGCCCCCGCCTCCGGCGGGGTAGCCTCCTCGAACTCCGGGTCAAACATGGCGGGTGGCGCGGAAGAGAAACCTCACTACTTAACGCGGGAGCGAACGGCCGGTTTCGGCGACGCATCGATGCCCAGTCGTCCGCATCACGAACCGGATCTAGGGGGCCTCCGCCGATCAGTACTCAGCGCGCCGGCCCGCCGTCCAACGATACGGTCTGGCCCGGGGCGACCGAGGTGTCGGTGTCGCCGCGGAGGATCCGGATCGGACCTGCCCCTTGCCAGCGGACGTCGAGCACGCCCTCGGCCCATCCGAGGTCGAGGGTACCTCCTCCCAGCGAAAGTCCCGTCAGGCGGCAGGCGCCGGCATGCGCCGGGAGAGCGGGCTCGATCCGGAGCGTTCCATCCGCCAGCGCCGGGCGCAACCCCCAGAGACGCTCGAACAGGGTCGTCAAGAACGGCGCGACGCTGAACCCGAGCAGGAAACACGAATCGTACGCCTCGGGACGGTCGCCGCGATAGCACTCGTTGGCAAGCCCCGCTTCCGCGACGAACCGTTGGCAGATCGAATCCAGGTACGAGAGCCCGAGGTCGATCTCGCCCACCGCCAGGGCCGCATCCGCCGCCCACGCGGTGGCGATCGTCCAGACTTGTCCGTCGTGGTACGCCTGCGGGTCATAGGTGGGTGCGGCGGAGGAGAGCGTCCGCAGACCCCAGGGTGTCGTCAGGTCCTCGCGGGCGGCCCGCCGCACCGCCGCACGCGACTGGACGAGAGGGAGAACGCCGGCGGAGACGGCTCGCAGGGCGTTGGGGCGCACTTTGGAGACCGGCGTCCCATCCTGCAACAGCGAGTCGTAGAGGTACTCCTCCGCGGCCCACGCGTAGCGCGCCGCCAGCGAGCCGGCGAGCGCGTCGGCCCGCTGGGTCAGGCCCCGCGCCGCCGCCGGGTCGCCGCCCCGTCCTGCGAATACGGCCCGGGCGCGGAGCGTCTCGAGGTACAGTACCTGCATGTCGAGAGCGTGGTCGCGCCGGTCCGTCGAATCCCAGATCGTGGTGTCGACCGCATCGAACCCGTAGTGGATCCTTCCGGCGTCCTCGACCGCCGCCTTCATGGTGGCGACCTCGCCCCCGTGGGTGAACAGTCCGGTCCGTGGGTCGACCTTGGCGTCGGCCCAGGCGCCGGCGCGCTCGAGGCCGATGGCCAGCTCGCCGAGCAGCTCGTCGCGGCCCGTGTGATCGAGGAACCGCCGGAGGACGCCGGCCGGGTACAGAGTCGAGTCGGAGGTCCCGTAGAGGAAGATCGGGCCGCTCGTCACCTGCATCGGGAGTTCCCCCGCCGCGGCCCCGAGGATCGGCAATCGAGCGTGGGACTGGTAGCGGAAGATCGTCCGCAAGGATTGAGCGACCCGTTCGAAGTCACCCAGCCAGAGGACCGCCGGAAGCATCCATCCCAGGTCGCGGCCCCAGAGCGCCGCGTACCAGGGATACCCCGCGACGAGCCCGGTCATCTCCGGGCTCGCGGTCTGGTAGAGCTGGTGGAGCGCTCCCCGGGCGAGGCGGTATCCTTGCTCGATGGTCGGCAGCCCCGGCAGCGACATCGCGGGGGTGCTGCGGGTCCATTCGACCTCGCGCGCCGCGCCGGCATCCACCGAGCCGGCGATCGCGGCCAGGCAGGCTCCGCGAACCGAGTCGTCCGTCGGGACGGCACGGCCCAATCCTCCCGTGATGATCCAATCGAGGCAGGCGGAGCTTCCGGGATCGATGGTGACATCGTACTCCAACCGCACGCTCCGAAGCTCGCCCAAGCGTCGACCCCCGATCCACGGCGCGGCGTCGGCGAACAGCCGGCTGGGAAGGGGGT
This sequence comes from Thermoplasmata archaeon, assembly GCA_022750205.1. Lineage (GTDB taxonomy): Archaea > Thermoplasmatota > Thermoplasmata > Lutacidiplasmatales > UBA184 > Lutacidiplasma. Next base: position 955 of record JAKIWD010000093.1, on the reverse strand, counting down.
CGGAGTGGTAGGCAAGCCCGAACCCGTGACTTTCGATCGTCAGGTCCAGGCCGCGGGTCGCAAGTCGGTACTCGTACGGCTGGATCCCTTCGAGGATCACCGGGGCGAGGAACGGTTCGATGGTGGCCACGACGCGACCGCTCCGCGGCGAGCTCCCGCCCGGCGCGCTGATCTGGAGCCGCCGACCCGTTGCGGGCGGGCCGGCCCCGAGCTCGACGGGCGCGAGCTGCTGTCGGATCGAGAGGTCGCCGACCCGGTGCTCGGAAACGACACCCCCCCGAAAGACGTCCATCGAAACGAGGCTGCCCGACAGGTCGCCTTGAGCTCCGGGGAAATCGAAGGTGACCGTCCAGGGTGCGGTGAGGCGGATGCCTTCGACGTACACGCCGCCCCACTCGAGCATGCCCCCCCGGGCCTCCCGTTGCAGCTTCACGTCGCCCGTGCCATCCATCACGAGGGCGGTCCGAGGGCCGGTGACCAGCACCGGCACCCGCGGGTCGGGGGCCCGGAGCGAGCGGAGGGGTGGTTCGCCGGATGGGGCGCGATTCATGGGGCCGCGGGGAGCTGAACGTGGTCGGAGAACTCGAACCAGACCCGGGGCGGGATCGCGACGCTCTGCAATTCGAGCCGTACGGCGTGCTCCCCGTTGATCTCCCCGATACGGGGGAAGGAGAACACCGAGCGCCGCCCTACTGGCAGGGAGATCGGGGCGTTGCGGCTGATCGAGCCGAGGTACTGGGGAGATTGGCTCCCGGCCGCCAACGAGGCCGTCGCCGGAGCTACCACCGTCCCGTCCCAGAGTAGCCGGATCGACTCGAAGGCGCCAGTGCGCAGCGGGGGGTTACGAAGGGTGAACGAGATCCGGTCGCCTTCGAGCCGGAGGGATCCGTGCTCGTAGACCGAGTGCTCGAGGAGATCGACGACCCGTGTCATCTGCTCGAACGGTTTCAGTCCG
>JAKIWD010000074.1 GCA_022750205.1 Thermoplasmata archaeon | reverse complement strand
TCTCGGGGATTACTACACGTCCATTCCCGGGGGTCCGGACTCGATCGAGGGGGATCCCGGCGAAACCCTTCGTCCGCTGTCGAAAATTGGGCAGCCCCCCCCGGGGGGGGGAAAGAGTTGGGTTCGTCCCGGTCCGCGCCAGCGCACCTAGGCCGTCGCCAGGGAGCCTGCCGCCTTCAAGGCAGGGCTGACGAGGTAGAGCGCGCCCGCGAGGAAGACCAAGATCGCGCCCACGAGCGCGAGGACATTCCCCCCGAAGCCCAGCGTTAGCCAGGCGACGAACGCGACGACGATCAGCATCACGCCGCTCATCGCCGGGCGCCCTGCCCAGCCGTGCGAGGCCAGGTGTGAGAACATCAGCGCGATGACCCCGACAACGAGGAGTACGACCCCCTCGCTGCTCGCGTTGATCGCGTTGTACGGTCGTCCCGTGACGAGCTCCGCCGCGCCGAGGAAGAACGCGAGCAACCCGCCGAGGAGGAGCAGGAGCCCTCCCAGCAGGCCGAACGCCCTTCCCAGGCTCCGTTCGGTCATTCCGCTCATTTTCGGTTCCACGACCTGTCGGACGCACCCGTCCCCGCGGGAGTAATTTTCACCCGTGGAGCGGGGGCGCGCAGGACGGAGGAAATGCTTCCGGAAGGGTACTTCAATCTATGTCCCGGTCGTGTCAAAGCATGGCCGCTCCCCCTCGAGAAGTCGCGCCTTGCGGTCACGCATACTCGGCCCGGTCCGCGACGTACCGGACCGTGTCGCCGTCGAAGAATCGGCGCAGGTTGCGGAGGGCCCAGCGGATACCGCGCTCCCAGGATCCCGGGCCGAGCCCGGCGTTGTGCGGTGTACCGAGGAAGTTCGGGAGCTGCGCGAAAGGGAAGCGGCTGGACACCTGTCCGGTGGCGTACTGCTCGTCCCACCAGACGTCGAGGGCCGCCGAGAAGGTCGGCACCGACACAAGTCGCTCGTACAGAGCCGCCTCATCCACGGTCCCGGCGCGTCCGACGTTCACGAACCGGGCGGTAGGTTTCATCGCCGCGAACGCCGCCCGATCGATCGTCCCTCGCGTCGCCGCGGTGAGGGGGCGGCAGTCGAGGACCACATCTGCGGTGCGAACGGCCTCCACCAGCTCGCGAGCGGGAGACATCCGCGCGACACCCGACTCGTTGCCTCCGGTTCGAGAGACGGCGGAGACTTCGGCGCCGCACGCCGCGAGCCGTCCGCTCAGCTCGCGCCCGATCTCTCCATAGCCCAGGATCAGAACGTTCGCGCCGGCGAGGAATTGGTTCTCCATCGCCGGGCGCAGCCTTCCTTCGCGAACCGCCGCGAGGTTGGCGGTCACATGGTGCCCGAGTGCCAGTATCAGGGCCAGCGCCCTTTCGGCCACGAACGGCGCGTACGCTCCCCCGTTGCCGGCCACCCGAATGGGATCCGGGAAAAGTTCGAAGGGGAATCGGTCGAGGCCGGTGTGGGCGCATTGGACGAGCTCGAGCTTGGGAGAGAGGGAGGACGACCAGCCGACGAGCTCGAGGCGGGCATTCCCGACCAACAGCGCGCGGGCTTCGCGCCCGGCCACACCGTGCCCGGGGTCGATGGGGGTCCACGGAATATCCGGCAGCACCTCGGCCAGCGCGCGACGCTCCTCCTCTCCGACCTCGAGAGAGATCAGAAGGGCCGCCGGTTGGTCCATCGAGATCGACCAGTCAGCCGAGCGCTATAACGGCGGGAACCAGGGTCGACCGACACCCGCGGGGACGCGGCGACCCCTCGCTTCTTCGCTAGAAGGGCGCGCCGCAGCTCTCGCAATGGGTCGCGCTCATCTGGCTGAGCTGTCCACAATACTCGCAGCGGGGCATCGCCCCGCGACCCGGTGGCCCGCCGGGCCCCATCGCGCCCGGAGGCGGTGGCGGCGCGCTCGCTCGCGCCTGGTTGATCGCGGCGGCCCAGGCTGCCGGCTCCGTTGCTTGGATCCACAGTTGTCGGGAGAGCAACTCGAGCAGGAGGCCCGGACCCTGAGGACCGGTGGCTACGGAGGCGTTGCGACAACGCCAGAGAGGGATTCGCAACGTGCCAGGCATACCGCCTCCTGGACCTCGGGGCCCGAACCCGGGTCGAGGACCGAACCCCGGCCGACCGCCGAACGGACGCCCAAAACCGGGTCGCATGCCCGGGCCGCCGCCCGCTCCCTCGAAAACAAGGGCTTGATTCGTGAGGGTCAGAGTCCCCGACCGCTGACCTTGGGGCCCACTGATGCCCGCCGGTGCGGTTCGGATCGCTACTTCCCCCGACAACAATTCGACCACGGAGGTTCTCCCTACCCCAGGATAGGAAGCGGCCCCACTTCGACTTCCCCCAAGAAGATAGCGGGGGGTGGGGGGCACGGGTTCCCCGCTTCCGACGCAGGGGCATCGGCGGAAGGGTGGCGGTGCCAACAGCGACCTAGTCCGACGCAGATCCGTAGGTTCGGCCGCAGCAACGCTGGCAAAGGGCGCACTCCACTTCGCAGATGGGCTGGACGTCCATCCGGATGGACCCCGTGCTCGTCGGGCCCGAGGCGATCTCGCGCAGCGGATGATGTTCGGTAGGGTGCCGACATTCGGGGCACGCGTTGAACACGTTCCTGCTCCAGAACGTCGCCCGACGGGGGTCCATCTAACGATTGGAAGGTGCCAAGGGGGTGCGGCGCTCGAGCCTCCCCACCCGGGGGTGTAGGGCATTCTGCCCCCCCGGATACGGCGCGTTTCTAGACGATCAGACGTGGCTTGAACGGGAACCTCCGGGGCTAACACCGGCCCGCTGGGTCCGGCCAGTGAGCACCTACGCGAGTGAGATGCGCCCGGATCGCCCCATCGAGATCTGGAGCTTCCCCCGGTAATCCTTGACCCATCCGTCCGTGATGCGGATCTTCTGCCCGACGGTGTAGCGCTTGGTGTCGTCGCCCCACAGCGTCAAGGTGATCTCACCCGTCTCATCCTTGAGCGTCGCATCGGCCACCTGGGAGGCGCCCCGGGACGTGGTCACGTCACGTACGGCGGAAATGGCCGTTATGGTCGCGTCGATCGTCGCATTCGAGTTCGCTCGCAGGCTGCCTATGCCGGCCATCTCCGAGGGGGAGCCAGAAGGGGGTTTAGCTTGTTCCCCTCCCCGGACAGCGGCGAAACGCGCCCACGAGGCCGCCTCGCACACCCCGGGCGATACGCGGCAATCCATGGGTCGTCGGCAACGGGGTCACGTGGCCGCTATCGTCGTGCTCGGCACCTTTCGACTCGGACCCGGGTCTAGCGCATCCCGCTTCCAACCCGCCGACTACCAACTCAATGGTTACCCGGCGATAACCCATCCCCCTCCCGTCCCAGATGGAGGGAGCCCATCGCTCGGCGGGAGGAGTGCGACCCCTGAGGTCATCGAACGCTCCCCTGCGTCCGCTCCTCGACTAGATCGAGACCCCGTCCGCGGAATCGGCTTCTGCGCCGCGAGCGGGAACGGCGAGTTGGCCGCGGACGCTCGGAAGGGCTTAATCTTCCCATCCTTGCCAGCCGTATCCCGGCGAGGGGCCACGAAACCGATGTCGGACGGTGAGGCTCCTTCCACCGGCGCCTCTCCCACGCGCCACCGGCGTCCTCCGCGGGCGAAGAAGTCCGTCGCAGAGTCACTCTGGGAGGGGGCTCGAGTGCTCGAGCGCCTTGCCGAACCCGGACTGGACGCGGAGCTCGGGAGCACACTGGATTCGGCCCACATGTTCCTACGAGACCTCGAACGAAGGAGCGAGGGGGGCCTCGGGTCGCCCGACTCCTTCCCGGAAGCGTTCGCGATCGCAACATCTCTGATCGTGGAGATCGGCCAGTCGCGGCAGGAAAGTGGCGCCAAGCCCGCCGACCCGCGACTTCAGGAGGTTCGGGCCGAGGCAGCCCACGCGTCCGCTCTCCTGCTCCAGGGGAGGTTCTGGGAGCCGGTGCGAGAAGAGATCGCCCAGCACCTTCTTCCCTTGCTCGCCGAAGCGCCGCCGAGGGGCTACTCGCACCGCGTCGGATTACTGACCGCGGTCTTCGAGCGGCTGCACAATCTCGGGGATCATACGGCCGAGCATCAGGTCCGAAGGCTGTCGCGCCGCGCCTACGGCTACAAGTTCCCGCGATTCGGCACCTCGGGGATCCGTGGGGTGTGGGGGCGCGATATCACCAGGGCCCGGGCCGAGGCGGTGACCCAAGCGCTCTGCGATTTCCTCGGGCGCGACGGGACCCCGGCACGCGGTCATCTCGTCGTGGGCTACGATTCGCGTCTCCACGCCGACGAACTCGCCCAATGGGTGACCGATATCCTCCTCGCGAACGGCTTTGACGTCCACCTCAGCGCGGAGCCGCTTCCGACACCGGTCCTGAACTACTGGGGGACGCGCGTGGCGCACGACGGCTTGCGCGGGATCATCATGTGCACGGCGAGTCACAATCCACCGGAATGGCACGGGATCAAGTTCACTCCCGTCACGGGACTGCCCGCGACCGCGACGATCACCGATTGGGTGGGTTCCCAGGCGAACCGGATCCTGCTCGCCCGGGGCCTCGGCGGCGGCGACGGGTCCACCCCCGTCCCTTCCCGCGGGGCGCTCCGTCGGTTCGAGGCGCGCTCGGCCTACGTCGAGTGGGTCCTCTCTCCCGATCGACCATTGGCGCTGAACGCCGACCGGATACGCGAATGGTTCCACGACAAGCTCGTCGTGGTCGACGAGATGCATGGGGCGGGAGCCGGCTACCTCGGACCGGTGCTGGACCGACTCGGCGTTCCTCACGCCGTGGTTCACGGAACGGCATCCCCCACCTTCGGGAGGCTCGCCTACCCGGCCCCGGAGCCACCGCACACGAGCGAGTCCCAGGAACTCGTCGAGCGGCTGGGCGCGCAACTGGGACTGGCGATGGACGCCGACGCCGATCGGTTCGGCGTGATCGACGCCGGTGGGCGGTTCGTCCATCCCAGCCAGGTGGTGGCGATCCTGACCGACTTCCTCGTCAACGAGCGAAGGTCCCCGGGCAAGATCGTCCGTTCGCTGACCTGTTCGACGGCGGTGGACGATGTTCTCCGGCACCACCTGGATGCCGGTCGCACCTTGGTTCCGGCCGCGGAGGCGGTGCCGGCGTTCCTGCGAGGAGCCTCCCAGGTCGTGACGCGAGGCTCCCTCGCGACGATGACCGGCGGCCCGAGCTTCGTTACGATGGTCGGGATCAAGTATCTCATGGAGGCAGGTCGGATGGATCCCGACTACCGCGTACCGCCGGGCACGACGGCATCCAACTTCGTGATCGCGGGCGAGGAGAGCGGCGGGATCACGACCGCCGGACACGTCAATGACAAAGATGGGGTGTGGGCCAACCTCGTCGTCCTTGACGCGATGGCGCACTATCGCAGCTCCTTCGAGTCGGTCTGGAAAAAGATCGTGCGTGACTCCGGACACGAGTGGCACATGGGCCGCGTCGACCTGGACGGGTCGGAGGAGGTCAAGGACCGCTTGGTCCACCACTTCCTCTACACGGTCCCGGAGACGGCGGAGCTCCCGTCCGGACTCGAGGGCCTTTCGCTATCCTACGTCGGGGGCATCCCGCATGATTACGTCGAGCTCCGAGTCGAACGGGGATCGACGCTCGTCGCGCGGTTGATCGTCCGTGGTTCTGGCACTGAGCCGATCTGTCGGGTCTACTCGGAAGCGATCGATCCGAGCGTCCGTGAAACCCTCGAACGTTGGGTGATCGCGGAGTACGACCGGCTCGGGAGCGCGTTCCTCGTCGGGTGCACCTCTCCTTGGCGGCTCGTTGAACTCCTCTTGTGCACGCTCCCGACTCCCGCCACCCAGCGCGCCGTGGACCAGTTGCTGGAATCGCTCGGAACGACCCTCCCCTCGGTGCGGCAGGGCATCGTGTTCGAACTCGGACGACTCGGTGCGCTGTCCGACACCCGCAAGCGGGAGGTCGCTCACCTATGGATCCCGCTGCTGGCGCGTGGGACGCCGGCCGCCTCGGCGAGCGGCCTCAGCCGTCCGCGTGGAGTCGAGGGATACGCGGGGTTCGTCTTCGACCTCGACGGGACCCTCGGAGACACGGATCGTGAGAACGAGGTCGCGGTGGAGACCGCCGAACTGCTGGCCGGCCTGCTGCGAACGGGCCACCGAGTGGCCGTCGTGACCAACGCCCAGATGGAAGGGTCGCGCGGTGCGGGCCGAAAACTGGTCTCCGGACTCCGTCGGGCGGTGAACTCGAAGGACCGAGCGTCGCTTCCCGGCCACTTCGTCCTCTACGCGGACGGCGGCGGCCGTAAGTTCACGCTGGACTCGCGGGCCAAGCCGGTGGAGTCCACCGACTACGGCGGCGATGCCGTGATCAGCCCGCCGGAGGCGGCGATCATCCGAAGTTGTATCGAGCGCGCGTTGGGAGAGATCCCGCCGATCGGCGGGTCACCGCGTCGTTCTTCCGCCGTGACCGTCACCACCGGGTCGGTCCAGGTTGGGGGGCTCGGGAGCGGTCGGCGCGACGGCTTCATCGCCGCCCTTGGGACCGAGCTTTCGTCCGCCGGGCTGGGAACGCGCTTCGCTGCAAGATCTTCGGGCGAAGCCCACGTTGTAGTGACACGTGCAGGCGTGTCCAAGGAGCAGGCGGTGCGCCACCTGCTCGCATCCTGGAACCTGCCCGCCGATCGCGTCGTCTACTTTGGGGATGAGTTCTACCCCGGCGGCGGCGATGAGCCGCTGGTCGGTATCGGCGGACTCCGATGTCTCGCGGTGAATTCGCCGGACCACCGTTGGACGATTACTTCCGGAGTCCCCTACCTAGGTTCGGGAGCCGCGGCGGTACGGACGGCATTCCGCCCGCTGCTCGCGGGGCCAGCTGCCCACCGCGACTAGACGTTCCGCGCCCCGTCGCCGAACGGACCGACCAAGACGCCGTTGCGACCGAATTGGAGAAAATGGCTCGGGACGGAGCCGTCAGAACGGAGCCCCGCAACTGGGGCAGCGCGCGTCGAGTTCCGGGTAGACGGTGCGGCAGTACGGGCACCGGAGCATCACCTTCGTAGCGCCGCCATCACCGGTGTGGTGGATCGTCACCCGTACTTCGCGATCTGCCGGCGCGGCAGGGGGGGTTGAAGCCGTTCGCAACGATTCGATCAGGCGGGCCGCGGCCTCTGGATCGTCCAGCTCGATTCGTACGCGCAGGGGGCCACCATGTGGGGCGACCCTCCGTTCGAGGACGAGCGCACGTCCGTCCGCGTGCGCGCTGACGATCCCGGGGACGGGGGTGGAGAAATGCGTCCGTTCGCGCTTGCTGACGACCCCCCGCATCTCGGAGAACACGATGCGCTTGGAGGTGATCGTGAGGACGCCCGGACGACCATCCATCTGGCCGGCGACCTGGAGCTGGGAGTGCTCGTCGGGCTCGGTTCTCGGCACGGCGCGTATCGAAGAGAAGGCCAGGTCGCGGCAAAGAACCTTGCGCGCCAGCACCTCGCTCGGGGACCGGAGTCAGCTGCCGGGGGCGGTAGTGAACGCGCGGGTGCGAGAGTCGAGCCAACGAACGATTTCCGGAACCGCTTCGACCTTGGCTGGATCGTGCCAGAGGTCGTGGTAGGCTCCGTCGAACGTCCGGAGGCACTTTTCCGTCGAGGCAGCCCGACGCACCAGCGCCTCGCTCCCGCGCGGATTCGTCACTCGATCTGCGGTCCCGTGGAGCGCGAGGAGGGGCAACCGTAGCGTTTCCTTATTCTGTTGAATTTGCGCGATAGCCCCCAGTATCTCGGCCGCCGTGCCGGCCGGGAGGCGTCGGTGAACGATCAGCGGGTCCTGCCGCATCATCTCCACTTCAGCAAGGTCTCGCGAGAACGCCCGATCCGGGAGGTTGAGAAGTGGCACGCTGGGAAGCCATCTGCCGAGACGCTGGGTCAGTCTCACCCTGCCGGGGGTGACGTCCGGAGTCAACGCGAGCGCCGCAGCGCGCACGATCAATCCCGACAGATTCAGCGGGCGCTCCATCGCCACGCGAGCCACCACGGCCCCCCCAGGCTATCCCCAAAGAGGACCATCGGGGTGCCGGAATCTTCGCGCTGCGCGGCTTGGATGACCGCTGCGGTTTCTTCAATGTACCTATCGAAGGATTGGACCCTCGCGCGGGGTCCCTCCGAGAGCCCGTGGCCACGCCGGTCGTACGCCTGCGTTGACCACCCGATCCGGGCGACGGCCTCGGCGATCGCGGCGTATCGCCCACGATGATCCTTGAGCCCATGACCGATCACGAGCGTGCCACGAGCCGGCCTCCGGGATCCATCAGCGCCGACGGAGCCGGATCCCGTCCGGGGTGCGAAGGGCTCCTCGGTGTTCTACTGACGATGGCATCGGATCCTTACTTCAGACCCCCGGTGAGGAACTCACTGGGCTTGATGAGCGGCCCCTTCCTGGAGCGGATCGGCGGAAGTAACACGCGCTAGTCCGTTCGTCGGGTCGGACCCAGCGAGCAGCGCGAGGAGCGGCGCTTCTCCTCACCCGCTCGTGCGGGGCGAGAATCGGTCACCGTCGGGTCCGGCGGACCCGACGGGACCTGTGGGTTCGCCTACGCCTTCTCGGCCGCCAGCGCCCGCTCGATGAAGAGCAAGGCTTGGGCCGACGTGGAACGTCGTTCCCGGATCGCTACTTTCTGCAAACGCTTCAGCAGCGACGGTGGCAGATATACGGCAAGGGCAGCGCGGCGTTGGCCTTCCGGCTTGCGGGGTCGCGGCATATTTGTTTCTCTACCTGGAACGAGCTTTCGCCCGCTTGGAGCACCGACACCCGGTGTCGTGCCCCCGAGGTTATTCATCGTGAGTTGAGGCCGGTATATAGAAGTTCGGCGCGCACCGAAGCGCGCAGCGTCGCACCGCTCGCCGTCGCGCGTCCCAATGCCTCACAGTACATCGAGACGAGCGGTCCGCCACCCCTGAGCGTCCGCGAGGGCTATGCGCTCGGCCGGACTGGGAGGCGGATGGTCGATTTCCCCGGTCCGCAAGTCCCTTCGCCGCCCAGCGGTCGTACACGGCATCCTTACTTCATGCACGAAATGGTGCGGCGACAATCTGTCGCTGCCCGTGCCACATTTCGGGCCACAGCCGAAGCGCTGACCAGCCAACCGGAGCCGGTGCCCCGCGGTCGACTCCTGCTCGTGGGGTTGGGCACGTCGTTCCACGCCGCGCTGGGGGCAGCCCATGCTCTGGGGCCCGTCCTCGCGGGCCGATGCGACGTCCAGCCGATGCCGTCGTTCGACATCCTCGAAGAACCCGCACCCCCTCCGGAAGGGTCCACGGCCATCGTCTTCTCCGCATCGGGGGAGACCGCGCTGACCAACGACGCCCTGAAGTGGTTGCGGGAACGCAAGGTCCGAACCGTGCTCGTATCCCCGCGAGAGAACAGCCCCGGCGCCACGCTCTCCGATCGACTGCTCCTGACCCAATACGCCGACGAGGAGTCGTGGACCCACACCGTCAGCTTCACGGCCGCCTTGGTGGCCGTCGGGGCGCTCGCGGATCACTGGACGGCGGGCGACGGGAAGATACCGCCGGCGGAGGACGAGGTGGCCGACGCCATCACCGCTGCCATCGCGTCCGAGAACGCGGTCGTCGAGCTGGTCGACGAGTTCGCCGGGCGCGACCGCTACCTCCTGACCGGCTCAGGGCAGGCGGACGCCGCGGCGCGCGAGGGGGCCCTCAAGCTGCGCGAGGCCGCCGGGAGGTTCTGCGCGGCGGTCGGAGTGGAAGAGCTCCTTCACGGGGTGATCCCGTCGCTCGACAAGCGGAGCGTTGTCCTGGCAATATCGGGCACCCCGGCGCAACGGATCCGTGCGCTGCAAGGGTTGGCCGCCGTCGAGAAGGTGGGAGCCAAGACCCTGTTGATCGACACGAGTGGAGGTCCGAAGGGCGACCGGATCGTCAGCCTCCCATCGGTGCCCCGACCCATCGCCACGGCCCTCCAGGTCATCCCCATCCAGCTCCTCGCCTACTGGACCGCAACCTCGGAGGGTAGGAATCCCGACGTGATGGGGCTCGACGAGCAACGGTACGTTGACGCCCGCAGCAGCTTCGGGATCTAGGCCGGGGCGTCTGCGTCATGCGAGGGGCCGGCGGCGCGGGAGGCACGCCGAGGGCGGCGCACGAGCTCGCCGCCGCAGTTCGGGCACCTCCCGTGCATGGCATCCCCGCACGCGGGGCAGTAGGTACACTCGTGCGAGCAGATCCGGGCGTCACCGTCCGGGCGGAGCGTTGTGTGACATCGCTCGCATTCCGATCGCATCTCTAGGGACATCAGCCCTCGCTCGGCGCGCGCTTCCCGTTCAATCGCGTCGGTCGCCCGCGGGCACCCGGCGCGACATCGACCGTTTCTCCTCGCGCTTGTCGAGGTCTATAGCGGCGCTCAACAGCGCGCGGAGCGCCGGAGCCCGAGCCTCGGCAAGGGTGCGGATCTTCACGTGTCGCAGGTTCTTGCCGGTGCCCTCGAGCAGATGGGCAGGGTCCCGGACCGACGTTCCTCGCC
>JAKIWD010000040.1 GCA_022750205.1 Thermoplasmata archaeon | reverse complement strand
GCCGGCGGTGAGCGACCGTCCTCCCGCTCCCCCCTAACCCCTTTGCGACCTCCGTCGCGCGGCCCTCGAACCGGTCGGAAGTCCGGCCCACCATGCGCAACCCACGAGCGGTTCAGCCTGGTCCGGCGAGCCTCTCTCGTTTCGGAAAATAGACGTACAAGAGATATGCGAGGATGGCCGCGTAGAGGACAACCCCCAAAAGGATCGCGAGCGCGACATTCTCCCACACACGCGAAGTGCCGGCATCCTGAACGTACCCCAGCAGTCCGGATACGGCCACGGTGAACGCGATGCCCAGCGCGTTCTGGAGTCTCGTTGGGCGGCGGCGGTAGAACACCGCGGCGACCAGTCCGGGCGCAAACACGGACCCCTATGAGGCCGTAGGCTACTTATCGGAGTCTCATTGCCCGACGATTCCTCCAAACCTTCCCGCTCCGGCACTGAACAGCGGGCCGCGCCGCGATGGGGGGCCATAGGGCAATTTTCGGCGAATTGGTACTACCCCCCACGGCGACGACGGGGGCATCGCCCGCACGGAGAGCCGACCACGTCCCTCCCAGGCTCGACGGGCGGCCCCACCCAGGACGCCGAGAATTTATCGGTCGGGGGGGACTGTGGTCAAGGGGCGCAGCATGAGACCGGAAGATCTTGCCGAGCGGATGCAGACGTTGGACGATGCCTGGAATGCAGGTCCCAGCAGCACGCTCTGGGAGACCTTTCGGCAGCGTCACACCGAGGATGTGGCCGTTTACTGGCCAGGTCAGCCGGAACCGACGCGGGGCCGGCACAACCACGACGCGGAGGCCGTGGAGTTCTTCAAGACCTTCCCGGACAACCACCTCATCAATCGTCCGTACAAGATTTTTTTCGCGGCGGGGAACCACACCTGTTCCGTGGCGGACCTCTCCGGGACTATGAAGGGGCCGATGAAGATGGGCGCCAAGACGATCCCAGCGACCAACCGCAGCTTCAAGGTGGAGTTCTGCACCCTCGCCACCTGGAACGACCGCGGAGAGATCGTCGAGGAACGGCTCTTCTACGACCTGGTCGGGTTGCTGAGGCAAATCGGGCTTGGCTAGGGCCCGCACCGACGGTAGCCAGTGCCGCTGTGACGTCCTCTAGGGGAGACCGATCCGCCTACGGCGAGTCCTCTCCGCGACACTCCGGAGATGGGGGGAGGACCGAACGTTCGCAGCCCCGGCGAGGCGCGGGGTAAGGGGATGGCCCCCGTGGTACTCGAGCCGTAGCGGAGCATCCCCCCCCCACCGCGACGACGGGACGGTACGAATTCGGTCTTTCTTGCACTGCCCCCTTCCGTTCCGCACTCCGGCACCCGTGCCGAGTTGGCTCCGCTGACGTTCCAGAATCTGTACTTCCCTGGCGCACGGTCGACCCGCCCGCGGCCCAACCCGCCGAGAGCAATGGGGAGGAATCTCGGCCTCTCCGTTTCTCGGGTGACGTAAACTAGCTTTGCAGCTCCAGAATTCTGATGACGCCAAGAAAGCAAGTCATCGAACGATGGGCGGAGTGCTTCGCGCACCAGGACTGGAAGGCTATGGTTGGCCTGTTCACCGACGACGTGGAACGGTGGGAAGTCGGAGCGGTAACGCGAACCCATGGCAAGGTCGAATTCGAGAAGGAGGTCCTTCCCGGCCCTGACGTCGTCCGTCTCGGAATACGAGTCGACCGCACGGTTGAGGAGGGCAATGTCGTGGTGGCCGAGGGGCTCGCCCAGATCTTCAAGAAAGACGGGTCGAGAATCGATGTTCAATATTGTGACGTCTTCGAATTCGAGGGAGAGAAAGTGAGGCGAATCACGGCCTACGGGGCGGTGGTCTAGGAGTGGGCGCGACGAGGTGGGTCGAAGGTCCTCATTTCGGTTGCTTGCACTCCCCCCAGCCGCAGAACGATTACTTCTCACCGATCCGAGGGCGAAGATAGGACGAACCAGGAATCCAACTGAATCCGGGAGGAAATCCGGGGCCAAGGTGGTTGCAGAAGTGATGCCGGCTCGGACGCGCTTTCTGCTCCCCGCTCACGTCAGCGGGACCAAGTGGTACGGACCCATGCCCGGGGCTTCATCCTCGGCAATCGCCAGGACGTACGAGGGAGACCACGGCCGCGTCGCGTGGAGGATGTAGCGACCCTTGTGGGCCCGCAGGTTCAGGTGCAAGCCCGCGTAGCTTCGGATGGTATCGAAGAGTGGCTCTTCCGGTCGCCCGATCGCGACTCCGTGCGCTCCCTCGCCCACCAGGTAGGCCCTGAGCGTGGAGGCGTACGAATCCGGGTCCATCGGGAACCCCGTGGCCCGCCCGATCGCGAGGTTCCCTTCGGCGTACCCGATCGAAAGCGAGCGAGCGTGGTTCAGTCGGGACCGTCCGATGAACGCCTCGAGGTCGGGCAGCTGGGCTGCGAACTCTTCGGGATCGGCGCGATGCGCGCCTCCGGAGGGACCGAGTTCCCGGGGCGGGACGAACCGGAACCCCATCGGCCGGGCCGCGTCCGACGAGTGGATCGCGCCGGTCCAGCGTGGCCCGGCATCCTTCGGCCGCGACGTGACCACGGCGAACACCTGTTCCGCGAACGCCTCGGGAGAGATTGAATCGGAGAATGGCTTCCAGAGTTCCTCCGGGGTCAGACTTGGGGGGGGAGCGATGATGACCACCCCGCGGGACGCGATCGCGGAGGCGATCATCGGCACGGTGAGCATTCGCACGACATCGAGCGGTACGGCGCGGTCAGCCTCGATAATCGTGAGACCTCCCGGAGGAAGACGGCCGAAGACCTCTGCGAATTCCCGCGAGCCCGGCCACATGGCGGGGGAGGTCGGCTCGGGGTCCGGGTCGGTCCGGTGGCTCTGCAGAGGGTAGCCGTGGGGGGCGATCGCGAAGCATCGGAAGTGGCCCTCCCAGACGGTGAACGGGTACTCCATCGACCGGCCCGAACCCCCGCGCAATTTCGAGAACTTCAGGAGGCGCAACGGGCGCTCATCGAGCTCCGAAAGCTCGAGGGTGCAGGAGGCATCCGCGAGATAGTCGAGTTGGCTTCGAGCGCTATCCGTCGAGACAAGGACCAGGTGCGCCGACGACTTGACCCAGGCCGAGAAAAGTTCCCGTTCGAGCTCGGCCCGCGACGGAACCGTTCCAGCGTCCCGATTCGGTCTCCCCACGGGGTCGCTCGCGAGGGCCTCCCACGAGTCGAACACGATGAGGGCGGGTGGCGCGGAGCGGAGCGCGCGGAACGCTAGGTCGAGGAACCGGGGATACACGATGGACTGGGTGGACTCCTCCGCCGCCGATCCAATGGCGGATTGGGTTCCGCTCGCGACGGGAGCGTCGGGATCGTCCGGGGCAATTACCTCGACAGCCCCGTATCTTGAGGTCGCCCCGGAATGGCGGGCCATCACGTCGGGGTCCGCCGCACGTGCGGTCAGGAGGGTTCGGCGGCCATTGAAGAGGTTGAGCAGCGAGAGCGCGAGCAGGGACTTTCCCGTTCCCGACTCGCCCCGGATCAGCAGGCTCGCGGGGCCCGGGCGGAGCAGGAAATCCCCGAGCTCTTCGGGGATATCGAGGGAGAGGCTCATCCGGGAAACCCGGTCCCTGAACCGTGTCCGGACCGTAAAGCCCTCGTTGACGAGGGGGGGAACTTCCTCGGGCGGAAGGGGGCCGCCCCGGGCGCCCGAGCGTCGGCTCGACCGGATTCACCTCACGACACTCTTTCTACGTGCGGGGAGCTAATCCCCCGGCACGCGAGATCCAGACGCGAGCCGGCGGAGGGACGAGGGAAGGGCCCTGCCGGGGGTTGGGCCGGCGGGGGCGCTCCGAAACATCCGGGCGGCCTATCGGCGGTTCGCCGAGGGGTTTCCTCGTGGCCGCAGTCGGGAGGAGGGCGAACTCCTGCTGATCGACTCGGGGAGCACTCTCGCCGAACTGAATGTGGCGTTCGTTACGTCTCCTCCAAGCGACCCCTACCGGACCGTGGAGCGGGCGGCGGAGTTCTTTCGAGATCGACCGCAACGCTGGAGACTGGAAGGCGACGAGTCGCTGCGGCCGACGTTGGCCGGACCCGCACAGGAGCGGGGGCTCACGCACGTGGAGGATCGACCGGCGTTGACCGTTCCGATTCCCCTGGTCGCAGCCCCGGCCCTGGGTGACCCGCATGTCGTGAGAGAGGTCGCTTCGTCTGAAGAGTCGAAACAGTTCGCGGACGTCCTCGCCCGGGGATCGGAGTTTCTTCCCCCCGCAGAGCTGTTCGAAGTGCCGTTCCATCGTCTCGTCCCGATCCGATGCTACCTGGCCTGGGAGGGTCTGACGCCCGTGGCCTGTTCGATGCTCCTTCCCGATGCATTCTTCGGGGGACTCTATGCTGTGGCGACCCTGCCGTCTCACCGGCGACGGGGGCACGCCCGAGCGCTGACCGTGACCTCGCTCACCGATGCAGTCTCGGCCGGTTGTCGGGAATCCTGCCTTCAGGCGAGCCCGATGGGACTCCCCCAGTACATGAGGATTGGATTCCGACAATCGTTCAATGACGTAGTCTGGACCTCGCCGTTAGGCTCCGGCTAGCGCCGCATCCCGCAGCGGGGCGAGGTTCGGTCGCGTAGCGACTCCGATGGCGCCGTGGCATGGTGAAGCAGAGCGCCGCTTTCGCCTCCTTCCACCCGGTCGTGTTCGACCCGGTGAATGCCCACTGGCGGATCGTTCGGAAGCGGGTCCTGCTCGGGTGGAGCTGACTGGCGCTCGATGGTGTGGGGACGATGGCAATCCTCGGGCCTCGGCCGCCGCCGGCGTGGCAGGTTTCGTGTGGTCCGCACCGGACGTCGGGGTGGGGGAACTCGAGAGTAGCGTCGTCGGCTCAGGCCCGAGAGACCCCGATTAGCTTCGCCCGGCCAGGCGGGGTCGGTTCCGCCCCTGCGGCGGGGCCTGTCGTTGTCTTTGGGAACCGTTCGCCCGGGTACTCCTTCCACAGGCGGCGGACAATCTCGTGCCCTCGCGGGGAAAGGCGGTACACTTTGAGACGGCGGTCGTGTCCTTCCACGTGGGCGCGCTCGGACACGAGCGCTCCCCCCACCTCTAGTCGCCGGAGAACGCCCGCGAGCGCCCCCTGCGTCACTCCGAGAGCCTCGGCGATTCCCCGCTGGCAGAGCGAATGCTGAACCGTGGCTCCGGGGGGACCGGATTTCTGGCGCGCAAGGTGGAGGAGGACTCGCTGTGAAAGGCGGCTCGGTTCGCCGGGGGACCGTAGGATTGCCGCACTCCGCGGCGCTCGTTGGAGAGCCGGCGGCCGCGCGTCCCCGACATGCCACCGGTATCCGGCTTTCGGGAGGTCTGGGGGAAGGTCGGGTGGCGGCGTGGCGAGCTCCGAGTCGGGGCGAGGACGCCCTGTGGGAGGATCTTGAACTCCCGGCCCGGAGGGGTAGGATTCCGGCCGGGCGGAAATGCTAGCGACAGGAGTCGACTGCCTCCGACGAGTGTCTCGGGCGAAATACCACCACAACCCCCCCAGCACGAGGCCGGAAATCGCGACGCCGAGGACGACTCCGGCCCCGAAGTCAAGCCCGCTCAGTCGACCACCCCCGAGCGTCCCAAACCCCGGACTGCGGCCAGGTCAATAACTCGAGCGAGGAGGTGCGGGCTCACGGAGGCGGCGGACCGGGGGCGCCATCGGGGCCGTCGGATTGTCCGTGCTCGAGCTCGGCGACCAGTTGCCCCGCTTGGCGTCGGACCTGCAGACGCCATACTCCCCAACCGAGCACGGCCACTAGCGTGGTCAGACCGGCGAGGAACCCTACCTGCAGCGTCAGCCATCCGGGCGCCGGCTGGCCCTGGTGCAGCAGGTGGGGCCCGAGACCTGGCGAGCGGCTCGAAGTCGCCGGAGGATGGACCACGAAATCCGAATCGATGACGCGGACCGATGTCTCGGCGGTGGCGACCCCCCCGACACGATCGGTCACTACGATTCCGATGGTGAACGTACCCGGTGAAGTGGGTCGACAGACGAGGGCAGACGAGTTTTGGTCTTGGCACCCGGGGGGCAACCCGGTGTGCTGGATGGAAAGTGCACCGGTCCCATTCGTCACGACGGCCGTCACTTGCATCGATTCTCCGAGACGCACGATGCTCGAGCTGGCTCGGAAGGATGCCACCGATGGCCCGACATTGACGATGATTTCCGTGAACGCCCAGGAGATATCCCCGAGGGAGGTCTCGATTTCCACGGCGGGCCGAAAGGTTCCGGCCCGGTTCGGCCGGCATTCCAATCGATAGGAGTTCTGCGACACGCATCCCCCCGGCAGGCCGACATAGATGACTCGGGCACCGGGCGAATCAGCCGACCCGATCACGCTCAAGGAAAATGTCGCGCCCGTGTCGACGATCGGACGGGCCGGGGTCAGCACTGGCGCGACGGGGGTCCACGTGCCGCCCGAATAGGACCACGTGTCAGCGAAATCGTTCTCGACATAGGATTGGGATGCGTTCGGATTCACGTTCAGGACCAAACCAAATCCTCCGAACCCAACGACCTGACGGTCCGCTGCGTTGTAGGCCAGCACCATGTTCTCTCGGGGGGAGAAACCCGAACTCGGCGATAATTCGGTCCAGGTGAGCGCAGAGTAGCTCCAGGTGTCGTTCAGGTAGCTCGAATTCGAGGGGTAGGCCGACCGTTGCCCGCCGCAGAGGATGACGGTGCCTGTCGCGGAATCGTACTCGATCGGGGCCCGGTCGCGGGGTGAGGGGGCATTGTGGACAATCGCGGTGAGGTTCGTCCAGCTGCCGTTTCGGAATTCCCATGTGTCGTTCGTGTGGGACCCGGTCATTCCTCCGCCGGGGGATCCGCCAAAGTACAGCACATATCGATCGGAGACGTCGTACGTCATCCACCCGTTTAGTGCCGGCATTGGGCTAGCGGGCCGGGTGAGGTTCGCCCAGGTCCCGTTCACGAAGGCCCAGGTGACCATGTAGTTCCCGGAAGTCCCGAGGGTAGGACTGAACCCGCCGTGAAGCAGTACGTACCCGTCCGCGGCGTCGTACGTCATTTGGGACAATTGAAGGGGAGGAGGTGAGACGGTCAGGTTTGGCGTGAGGTTGGTCCATGTCCCGTTGGCGAAGGTGAACGTGTAATTGACCGTCGATCCGCCCAAAATTTCCTCTCCGCCGAACAACACGAGGCACTGGTCGGCCGTGTCGTACGTCATGGTCCAGAACCCGAGTGGCGGCGGCCCCGTCGTAAGGTTGAGACGAGTCCAGTTCCCCGCCGAGTAGGTCCAGGTGAGGGCCGGGTTGCTCGCTGTGAACGTCCCGTTGACGAAGGAAAAGTTGGCATCCACGGCGACGATGGCTCCGACCGAGGGGTCGTAGGCCATCGCCACGCCCGCGAAGTCTCCCGGCGCCGAGGAGTTGTTGGCGGGCATCAGGGGGGGAGGGGCCGGGAGTCCGATTGGGGCAGTCCCGCCGCCAAGCGGCGTCGAGGTTGGTGGTCCGGAGTTCCGCACAAAGGGACCGGCGACGGGCGGCGCGGAGGCGTGAATGGCTCCGGGCGAAAGAGTTGGGGCGCCGATGCCATTCATGACAGAAAACACGCTAAACGCTGCTAAGGCGGCTGCGAGAAATGTACGGGCCGCGATTTGCCTGCGCCGCGAGTTCACGCTCTGCGGCCACGGGAAGTTGAGAGATAAGCGCCCGCCGCATACATGCGCGACCAAATGCAGTATCTTGCCGGGTGACCCGAGCTCGTAGGCGCTCGCCAGCGTGCAGCGATTCCTCCGACGAGGAGCGCAAACTCAGCCGGGGGGCCGCAGATTCCGTCATGCCGGCGACGCGCGCCCAGCGCTCGGCACCGGTCGCGCAAGGAGGTCGAGCCTGAGGCCCCGGCTACGCCCCCCCCGCCCGGTCGCCGAGCCGACCGGTCCCAAAAACTCTGTTCTCGGGGTCCCGGTCCTCCAGCACGCAACCGCCATCGCCACCGGAGAACAACCTACCAGCACAATGAACCACCTCGCCAGCCCCCTCCGAGGCCGAACCAGGATGAGGATGGCCCTCGCAGGGATCGTTGTCGCGGTCCTCGCGCTTGTCGTCGGCGTGATCATTCCGGGTCCCGCCCGACCCCAGGGGGGCCCCGGTGCCAAGGAGCACAGGGACCGACCGGGGGTTCGGGACTTCGTGGCGCGCTAGGTTCCCCGGGCTCCGAGGGCGCTGAGGGGGCGTGGCCAGCCCCGCCCACGGGCCGGCGGAGTCGCTCCAACCAACGGCCGCGACAGATTCTGAACGAGGGACTCCCCGGTTGAGGGAGCGCTCACGGTGCTGGGCGCTCAGCCAGTAGAATCGCCGTTCCGCGTCGGGCGGTAGCACCTTCCCGCAATACGAAGCGCGGGAGCGATGAGCTGATACCCGGGCGATGGGCTCCCCTCCGCATGGTCGATCGCCAGAAAACATTGGTCGAGTTCGTCACGGCATGGGCCGAGTACCAGATGCGACTGAGCGGCATCGGGTCGGAAACGAAGAAGCTCGCCGTCAACAACACACCTCTGGAACAGATGATGGCGCGAATCACAGACGACCTCGCGAGCTCACCCGATGACCAGCGGGATCTTGCCAAGCTGCTCGCTCTCGCCGAGCTGTCCAAGTCGGGCTGAAGCGGAGGGACGAGCCGACAACCGGCGGCCCCTCGCGGCTCGGATTCGCACCACCCGGGGCCGGGGGATCGCGGGGTCGAACCCGCCTGCGAGCGAAGGGGCCCGCCGGCGCGACGAACCCCAACCCGCATCGAGACGCCTTTGTGGTCGAGGGGGTGTGGCAGTCTAGTGACGGCCGACTCCGCCCCGTTGCCGTCCTACCTGCCCCCGCCCCCCGACCCGTTGGACCTCACGCCGGAACTGCGGCTCGAGGCGGACATGAACAATCCACTGCTCCTCGGCTTCGTGGGCTACGATCAATCGGGCAGCGTGGTCCTCCGCGGCCGACGGGACGGGGAGGGCTTTCGCGCCGTGCTCATGAACTTCGTCCTCGAGGATGCGCTGGCCCAACCGTACTACCGGATCCGTCGAGGTTCTGGGGGCTTCCAGCGCGATCATCCATTCCAGCTCCTCGCGCCCGATGGCTCGCTCGTGGGGAGCCTCCGGTACGGCCTGAAAGGGGCCTCCCTGGAAATTCCAGGACACCCCCCGCTCCTGGCGGCGCAGGCCAGCTTGGCGTGGCACGGGTACACGGTGGAGCAGGCCTCGGCGACGCTCGCAACGATTTCTTTCGTCGGACACCCTCTCGACCTCGAGGGAGCCGAACTGCACCTGCATTTCGAGCCGGCTGGTGCTGTGACTCCGGTCCGCCGCTGGGTAGTGGCCCTAGTAGCATGGGCGACCCTAGTCTCGCCCCCGTGGAGGAAGATGACCACGCGGTGAACGTGTTCGGCCGAGTTTGGCGAGGTTGCGCAGACGCCGCCTAGCGACGGGAGGAACTCCCGCCCGATTTCGCGACATCGGCAGGCCGAAGCATCTCTCGATTGACGAACTCCCGGAAGGCCGGGTCGACCCACGCCTGCATTTCGGCCTCCTTCCAATACGTCCTCAGCCGACCGTGCTCGAAGGCATTCCTCGTCCACTGCAGCCAGCCGGCCCATTCGTTGTCGCCGAGGATCCCCCGTTGCCGCATGTGGTAGCAATGGGCGCAGAAGAACAGTACATAGTAGGCAAACGCCGCCTCGGCGCTCGCGGCCTCGGGCGTGTCGTAGATGACCCGGACAAACTCCGGCTTTTCCATGAAAATCTCCCCCATTCGATGCAGTTTCTCATCGAGGTCGTTCATGACGCGCGCCTCCAGGTCCGTCGAGAGCGCCTGGATCTGGCGCCGCGAGAAGTAGATGGCGATGACGATCGCCACGATGATCGCGACCGTCTGAACGAGGGTGAGAAGCTCGGGGAACCCGAGGTCGACCATGGGCGGGGGGAGGTGCACATCCTATAGACCATTCGGGACGAAAGATTCGAAGTTTCGTTGGACCCGCTCGCCGGCCGTGGTGGAACTCGGATCCGAGAGCTCGCACGCCGGATCCGGATCCGAATGCGTTCGCGCATCGGACGGGGAGGGACAACCCTCTTCCCGAATCGTCGGTCCACGCGGCGATGGTGCCCCCGAAGGAACCCGAGCCCGCGCTCGCCGCGCCGGGGATCGGTGGACCGAACTCCATCGAGGGGCCGGGCGTCTCCGGCCCACGATCTGCCCGACGGTCGCGCAACCGATCGTATAGTCATGTCCACCTCGAAATCGACCTCGCCCCCGATCCGAAACCTCCGACCGGTGTCGCGCCCCTCGAGCGACTCGCGGAGTGGCTGAGCGGGAAGCAGATGGTGGAGCAGGGAACTCTGATCGTTCTCGCGGCGGCTACGCTGCACGCCCTGTCGGCCCGCCGTTTCCGCCGGGTCGACACGTGGGAGGTATCCCCCGGGAGTTGGTTGCCGCCCCCTCGCCCAGGGGAGGATCCGGATGCGGAGGAACCTGTGGGCTATCTCCTCAAGGCCCTCGAGAGCGATGCCGGCGCGTCGGTGGGCACGGCCCGGTCGTTTTCCGCCACCCTCTCGGACCTCTCCGGCGGAACGGTCGACGTGGTCGTCCGACGCGTCCACGGCGGCCACGGTCACGCGATGTCGCTCGACCTGCGGGGCAATTGGACTCCAGCGGCCGTGAAAGACCTGACGGGCGCGCTCTCGGAACGGTTGCCCGTGATCCGGTCGACCATGACGAAGTATCAGTACGCCTGAAGGTTCGGGGCGCGACCGGGGCCGGTCACCAACCCCGTTTCCGGATGGGCGCCCCCGGTGGCGGGGCGCGGCCCCGGAGCCGACGTCTCGAGGCGAGGTTATCCTGCTGCGCGGGTCCGTTCGCTCGATGTCGGATAAGCCCAAGCGCCTCGAAGCGGCGAACGTGGAGAGAGCGGAAGCCGCGATCCAGTGGGAGGTGGCCGAGAACAAAGCCGACGAGACGGGCCTCGCCTCCGACAAGGCCCAAGCCGAGGCCCGCGACCGCGCGCTCGTGGCGGCTGACCGCAAGATCAAGGATGTGAAAGCGGCACCGTGAGGTGCGGACGGTCGAACACCGTCCGTCCTCCCGGCCAGCGATTCTGCCCAACTCGGGCGTGCTCCTCCCGAGCGGTCCTAGGCTGGCGCGGGCTGGACCGAACCCTCTCGCGTCCTCGGCAGGTTGGAGACCTTCTATCCGAAGAGGAGCGGGAACACGGCGAACGTGAGCAGAGCGAATGGGGAGAACGCGGCGGAATTCACCGCGAAGGAGGCCAACACGAGTAGCCCGGCCTCGCGGAAGGTCGCGCTGACGAGCGCGAAGCTCCTCCCGAAGGCCGGAGCCCGAAGCATCGCGACCCCCCGGAGGACGAACCGGACCGAGTGGAACATGTCGGCACACGTGTCGAATTGGTTGAACATTCCCTGCGTGCCCTGCCGGATCTGGACGGCGTTGGCCTGCTCGGCCGCCGTCGGTTCGGCGGCGTGGTACTGGGCGGAGATCGAAGCCACCGCCACGTTCGGCTCCCTCTCGACCGCCCGGACGCCGAGACCGAGGAAGATGAGGAGTCCGCCGAACCTAGCTGGGGCGAGCCTGGTCGTGCGGAGGGTCCGGTGGAGAGCGATGAACAGTGGCACGAACAGCAGAACCCCGAAGAGGGACCGGGTATGTCCGACGAAAATCTGGGTCTGAACACGCGGGAACCCCATGATCGGTCCCGCGCCGGCCGCGGTCGAGTTGGTACCGACGAACGCCACCTGGTGGACGATGCTGACCAGGAAGACGTCGGCCCCCAACATGCCCGATCTGCCGCCCCAACGGAGGACGCTCCTTCCCGGAACGGAGCGGGTGGTGCTCTTCGTGTCGTCGACCGTCGCCGAGCTTTCCAAGATCGTGACGGGCATCGCGGATGCGTTGACTGACACCATCGGAGTCTGAGCGATCGAATGCTTCGGCCGAGAGGGCGCCCTAAGGCGCCCCTCGACTCGAATCCAGCAACCGTCAACGGGTCGCACAACGGACACAGTTCCCGAGGGGAGGGCGAGGGCGTTGTGGGCCACCGGCGCCGAGTCGGCCGGCTCGCCTCCGACGCTAGGTGACTTTCGGTGCGGTGCTCGTCCCGCACTCGGAGCAGAATTTCGTGCCGACGGGAATCGGGGTGGAACAAGCCGGGCACTTGGTGAAGGCGCTCACCGCTCCGGCGACTCCCCGCTTCGGCAGCCGCCGCACGAGGGTGATCGCGATGATCCAAACGCCGACAAGTAGGAGAATCCAGGTGATGAACCCGACAATCCCAAAGATCAGGAGCAACGAGAGAATGCCCGAGAATCCTGAGAACAGACTCGAGAGGCCACCGCTCGAGTTGTTCCCGCCACCGTTCCCGTTGCCGTTTCCGTTGCTCGAGGACGTGATGTCGACGCTGACGGTGTTGCCCGGGGTCGATTGGTTCCCGTGCATGTCCGTCACCGTGACTTGAACACTGAACGAGCCGGTCGATGAGGGATTGCACGAGAACGACGCCTGGTTTTGGCCGGAGCAACCGCCCGGTAGGCCCGTGTAGGAGTAGGAGGTGTAGGGAGGCGTACCACCGCTCGCCGTCGTGGTCACGGAGATTGACTGGCCCTTCTGGACCTGGCTGGGGCTAATCGAGAGGCTCGCGGAGACCGGATTGCTCGCGGGAATCGCGGAGGTGGCCGGACCCCCGTCCAGCGTCCATCGGGGGGTCGTGTGCGACCACGGGGCGACGGCCCCGTTCGGCGCGGCCGCTCCGGAGCCGAGAAGGAGGACCGCGAGCACGCCGACGATCGCGAGGGAGGCGAACAGATTCCGGGGTGCGTTTGTGTTCGTATCGGCCAGCTCCGAGCGACATATCGTTGGCGCGCGTGGTTTGAATGTATCGTCCGACTCGCGGGGGGCGGAGGAGGCGCGAATTCTCGTCGGGTGGCGTCGTCGGCCGTTCGACTCCGTCGCTGCCACGCCAGCAGCATTCGGCGCCGGGCGAACCACTCGGACCTACCGGTCCGATGGCCCGCGGCGGCGCGGCGACCCACTCGGGTTCAACGGACGAGGATCTGACTTCGGCTGCCGGGCCCGAACGCGTACCAGAGAAGCACGGCGACCAGGATCAGGAACAAAAGTCCGAGGGGTCCGATGATGAACAGGAACACGATCGCCAGGAAAAAGATCAGTACGGCGCCAAAGAGGCTGATGCGGTGCACGGCCATGTCCCACCCTGCCGGCCCCCGCAGTTGAACCTAGGCTTGATTCGACTTGAGCGCCCTCGAGTCGTTGGCGCCGGTTTCCCTCCCGCCGAAAGACACCCCCTCCGAGATCGCAGAGTGTTCCGATCGGCCCGAAGAAGCCGGCGGGAGTGGTCGCAACATCATGCACCCACGCTCGGCCAGAGTTTCCGGCCCCTCGTTCCGGTACGCGGAGCCGAGCGTCGTGGCCAGGCCTCTCGTACTCCCTAGTGAGGTCGGTGCCGAACCGTGTCGCGGTCGTTTGAGGCGGTTCGGGTCGAACACCTTTCGGACCTCGCTCAGAGTCGTAACGGCGTCGCATCGACGAAGCCGTGCGCGCGTTGAGTGCGGTTGAGGGCGCGTTCATATGGACCCCGGTCGAGCGCGGCTCCGGAAGGTTTGCCCACATGGAAACAGTAACCAAGACCCGCGTCGAGCTCGACCACCCGTACCAAACGGCCGGGATCATCGTCGTGATCCTGTCCCTCGTCGCCTTCGCCTTCAGCCTCGGCGTCCTCAATCGCTGTGGGGATGGGACGGGCGTCTGCTTCGACGTGAGCGGCCACGCCGCCGGCGACGCGGGCCTGGTGCTGTTCATGGTCCTGCTGATCATCGGAGTGGCTCTGATCGCGTACACTGGGTCGGCCCAATCGTTCACCACGCGCACGCAAACGCCGCCTCCGACCGTGGCGCCCGCCGCGGCCCCGGTGACGAACGTGTTCCCGCAGGCAGCCCCGGCGGTCCAGCCGACCGTCACCCACGTCTACCCCCAGGCGGCTCCCCGACCCCAGCCGACCGTGACCAACGTCTACCCGCAGGGCGCGGCGGCCCCCGCAACGACCGTTGTCGTCGCCCCGCAGAGCTCGGTCGAGCCCACCGAGCCGACAACCCCTTCCGAGGGGGGATCCGACGATCCCCTCTCGCCCCAATTCCAAATGTGGCCCGCGGAGACTCCGCGAGTTGAGGATCCTATTTTCGGACCCGCTTCGGCGTCTTCGACGGGAAGATCCGGTTCCCGCTCCCCTTTCGGGAGTCCATGTCGTTGATCGAGGTCAAGATCGTGATCGCGCCCTCCCCTCGTGTAGTGCGGCGATACCGTTCTCCGGCGAGATGCGCCACGAGGCCACTCTCGGTCAGCTTTCGCAGGTGGAACGCGATCTTGGACGTGTCATTGAGGTTGGTGGACTCCATCGCCTTCATGAACGTGCACGGGCCGTCGGAGAGCCGGTGGAGCACGAGGCGCCGGATCGGGTTCGAGAGCGACTCGAGCGTCGCGTGGGCATCGGCCGAGACGATCGAGGCGTGGACCGCGAGCGCCCCGGTGGCCGTGATCAGCTTGGGGTCGTAGCCGACGGCGAGGGGGCCCTTTCCCTGCAGTACGACGCGAATGGCCTCGAGCAGACTGACGATATCCTCCTCCCGGTGGCGGGCGAGTAGCTCCTCGACCGCCGCGAGCACGACCGCGGCCCGGTCCTTCGGCGCGACGAACTCCTCGACAGCATCGCGAAGGCGGAACGGATTCTCCGGGTCGAGAGGAACGTGGACGACCTTCTCGGTGTTGACCGGGACCGCCGGCGGCGGCAAGATGAGGAAGACGTCGTTGCCCCCCTCCGCGGCCAGCGCGACCTCGCCACCTCGAGCGCCTCGACGGCGCACTTTCAGGTCCGTGAACATGACCTCGAACTCTTCCCGTTCGAGCTGGGACACCGCGCCGGCGGACGACGGCGCCACGGTGGCGGTATGCCCGCCGTCCCATCGCCGTTGAGGGTCGGTTCGGGGGTTACAGGCGAGCTGGAAAACGAAAGTTTCCTCCTCCGCCGGGCCCTCGCTCCGCAACGAATCTCGAACCCGACGTGAAGTGTTTCTCGGAGAAATCCCCCTCATCCTCAATTGCGCCGAAGCGAGAGACTACCCCCCCTACGCCGCTGGCCCGCCGTACCAGGAGTGGACCAACGTGCAGAACACAGACGTGGAAACGCCCGCGACCGACGCGCCCGAGCCCATGAACACGCCCGAGGAGATCGTTCCCAAGGTGGACGACACAACCCCGACGAGTGCCCGCTCGTCCGAAACGAGCCCGCCGGGAGAGGTCAGTTCCCCGGAGGGATCGGAGATCGTGACCTCGGAGCCGGAGGTGAGCGACCGGACTCCCGGGCAGGAGGCTCCGGAGATCGTGCCGCCGGCGCCCCCGACCGTTCCGGAATCCGACATTCCCGCGCCGTAGGGAGGGGACGTGCTCGGATTGATCATCGTGATCTGCGCGGCCGTCGTAATCCTCGTGATGCTCGGGGTTCTGAGCTTCGTGGGCTTCTAGGACGCGAGCGAGCGGGGTCCGGTCATTCGCCCGAGGGGCGGGAGGCATGGCTGACATCGCACCATCTGCGGAACCGGCCCCCAGCAAGGGAGCCTTCGCAGGTCGAACCTTTTCTCGGCTCCCGCAGCGACGGCGGTCGTCCGGAGGGCTCGACCGAACCGGTTCGGCTACAGCGCGCCCGAGAACAGCCGGCAGACCGATTCCTTGACCCGGGTGGACCGGGACCGCGCCGCGTACGATGCCGAGGTGATCTCCGTGGATCGCCGCATGTCCTCCTCGAAGATCCGACGGTACTCGCGCCCGAACGCTCGGTCGTAGATCACCGCGTTCGTCTCGAAGTTCCACTTGAAGCTCCGCAGGTCCCAGTTGGCGCTGCCCACCGACGTCACCCGGTCGTCGATCGTGATGGTCTTCGCGTGGAGGAACCCGTCGTCGTAGCCGAACACTCGAACCCCGGCGTCGAGGAGTTCGCCCGCGTTGGAGAGCGACGCCCAATGAACGAACGGCTGGTCGGCGTGCGAGGGGATCATGATCCGGACGTCGACGCCCGAAAGTGCCGCGATGCGGAGCGCCGTCATCACGCTCACGTCCGGGACGAAGTAGGGAGTCTGCAGGTAGCAGGTTCGCGTCGCCGACCCGACCATCTTGACGTACTGCTCGCGGGGTGGGTTCCAGGTCGTGTCGGGGCCGCCACTGACCACCTGGATGAGCGCCGAACCCGCCGACTCCGGGGCCGGGCAGAAGTACGCGCCGCCGAGCGGGAGGCCTTCGTGCGTGGCGAAGTTCCAATCGAGCACGAATCGCAATTGCAGCGCGCGGACCGCCGCCCCCCGAACTCGGACCGCGGTGTCCCGCCAGGCTCCCAGGGGCCCGAGGCCCAGGTACTCGTCGCCGACGTTGAACCCGCCGATGAACCCGATGGTCCCGTCGATCACCGCGATCTTCCGGTGGTTGCGGTAGTTGATGCGAAACCCGAACGAGGGGACCAGGGCACGGTAGAATCCCGAGACCTTGCCTCCCAACCCCTCGAGGGTCCGGTACTTCAGGCGCGAGATCTGGTTCCCGAGGTCGTCGTAGAGGAGCCGGACCTGGACCCCCTCGCGGGCTTTCGCTTCGAGGGCCCGGAGCAATCGGTTTCCCAAGGCGTCGTCGCGGAGAAGATAGTACTCGAGGTGGATGTGCGACTTCGCCCCGTCGATCGCCTCGAAGAGGGCCGCGAACTTGTCGTTCCCGTTGGTGAAGACCGACACCTCGTTCCCGGCGGTGAGGAACGCCGCGCTGTCCGCGATGAGCAGCCGGGCGAGTTCCGGAACCACGGCCTCCTGTTCGAGGTCATGCGGGGTTCCAGCCCCGATCCCGGGTTCGAGCCCGCTCCGGACCCGGGTGAGAATCGCCTGGTCGCCGGTCGACTTGAGCCCGAACGCTCGCGTTTTGAAATACTTGAATCCGAAAATGAGGTACAGGACGAACCCCACTACCGGCAGCGTGAGGATGGCGAACAGCCACGCCAGGACGCTCTCCGGGTCGCGGCGCTCGAAGAAGATCAGCGTGACAATCGCCACCGCGTCGATCGAGAGCAGCAGCGCGACGATCGGGAGGATCAGGTCGCTCGGGAATCCGAAGGTTCCGCTCACCGCTCCCTCCCAGGCCGGACTCGGGGGGAACGAGCGTTTTCGCGGAAGCCCGCCGGCGGGCGGGGACGGCGGACCCTCACGGGACCCATAGACTGGCCCCCGGCGCCAGGAGCGTGACGCTCCGCGTCAACCCGAGCCGCGCGGATCCTTCCACGAGCTGCCGGCGGGGCTCCCCGGCGGGCTCGAACGAGGCGGGAAACGTCTCGAAGTGCATCGGGAGCATCTGCTTCGCGCCCAGCAACTGGAACGCTCCCAGCGCCTCGGCGGCGTTCATGTGGTTCCGGCGGAACCATGGCACCACCGCTCCGGCGATCGGCAGTATCGCGAGGTCGATCCGAAACCGGTCGGCGATGGCTCGGAACATGGGGGCGTCGAACCCGGTGTCTCCGGCGAAGTAGATGCACGCAGGACCTTCCAGGACGTAGCCTTGATGCCCCGATGTCCCGACCAGAGGGAGCCGACCGCCGAAGTGCCGCGAGGGAACCGCGGTCACCGTCCACGTCCCGATCTGGGTCTGTTGCCAACGGCGGAGAACACGGACATCCGAGTGTCCCCGCCATCGTAACGGGGTCGCGACCCCCCAGGGGACGGCGATCGGCGCCGAACGCGGGAGCGCCGCCAGGGACGGGTAGTCT
>JAKIWD010000059.1 GCA_022750205.1 Thermoplasmata archaeon | reverse complement strand
GGCCCGGCTCGCCCGGGCAGTGTACAGGAAGTAGATCGCCACGACCAAGGGCACCGCTGGGGCGGTCACCCACGCCCACCCGCTCAGTGGCCGGAGCGACGAGCCACCCGCGATGACCACCGCCGCTCCCACGGTGCTCAACGCCATCCCCAATAGGAACGCGACGGAACGGAAACGGGCCCCCCCCTCGCGATAGAGGAGGAGGAGCAGTACAGGGGTGCAGACCACGTCGCCGAGCAACGCCAGGAGCGACGTGTCGACCGCCCCGGTGAGGTACGTCGAGGCGAGGACGCCCACCTGCATCCCCACGAGGAGCACCGCGCGCAAGTAGCTCGACGGTTCCCGGAACAACGGAAGGATCGCCCGGCGGTGACCGGCGAATATCGCCGCGGCGAGGAAGCCGACCGCCCCGGCCAAGAACGGCCCGGCGAGGAGCGCGGCCGGGTGGGCGTCGGGGGCCCCGAGGATGAAGTAGTAGTACGACGCCCACAGCAGCGCCGCCGTCAACGAGAGCACCACTGCGATGGACCGGCGGCGGTGACCCTCGGCCCCCGTCGGTTCGATCACGTGTGGTCCTCCGTTCGCCGCGCCGGTGTGGGCTCAGCGGCCCGGGCTCAGGCGTACCCCTCGTACGACAGCTTCCACTGCGGGAGCCGAACCCCGGGTTCGGGCTCGACGGTCCCGATGCGGCGCGCGTCGCGGACACCGGCCTGGCGCAGCCGTTCCAGCGCTTCGGACTGGCGCGCCCCGGACACGATGACCACGAAGCCAACGCCCATGTTGAACGTCTGGAACATCTCCTCGTCGCTGACCGACCCGAGCGCCTGCAGCCATGGGAACACCGGCGGGATCCGCGGCCATTCGTCGAGCTCGAACCCGACCCGGCGCGTCAGTCGGGTGAGATTGCGCACACCCCCACCGGAAAGGTGCGCGAACCCGTGCGTTCCGGGTGCGTCCGCGAGGGCTTCGGACACGGCGACGTAGCTTCGGGTGGCCCGGAGCAGCTCTAGCCCGATGGACGGCCCGGTCGCCGCGCGGCGCGCGCGCAGGTCGACCCGCCCGACTTTCAGGAGGCGTCGCGCGAGCGTAAACCCGTTGGCGTGGAGCCCGGAGGAAGGGATCCCGATGAGGGCATCGCCGGCGCGAATGCGTTCGCCGGTGATCGGGCGACGACGGAGCGGGTAGAAGCCGAGTGCCGTCCCGCCGAGATCGATCCCGTCGACGATCTCGGGGACGACCGCGGTCTCGCCACCGAGGAGGGCACACCGACCGGCGCGGAGTCCCCGATCGAGGCCCCGGCCGATCTCGGCGAAGATCGCCGGCTCAGGCTTCGAGCAGGAGATTGTGTCGACAAATCCGAACGGACGTGCGCCCACGCTCGCCAGATCGTTGACGTTGATCGCGACCATGTCCTCGCCGACCTCGGCCCACGAGCCGAGCGCCTGGGCGAGCAGTACCTTGGTCCCGACCGTGTCCGTGGTCGCGGCGATCGTCTCGCGGCCGACGTCGATGAGACCGGCGTAGTGGCCTGGACGGGAGATCGGCCGCCCGTGGGTCGGAGGCGGGCGGTAGTGGACACGGGCAAGCAATGCCTGCAGCGAACCGCGGATCGCGGCACGGTCGACGCCGGACCGGGCATAGGTCATCGGGCGCTTCGCGGAGCGAGGGGCCATCGCCGGGACGAACAACGCAGGGGGAAATCGCTGGCGGGCCCGACGCAGAGCGTCCTCCGCCCTCCCGGACTCCTCATATCTGCAAGGGCGGTCTCACCTGCGATGCCACCTCGTCGGGGCGCCCGCCGGGGGCCGCTCGACCCGCCACAAACGCCCGCCCGAGTGGAGAAAGTGCTGGCCGGGCGAGCGTGGATGCGAGGGAAGCTCCAGCCCATTGAGATCGGGATCGACGGGGAGGGGCGTATCGCCCGGATAGCGAAGAGCATCCGCGGAGGCGTGCGCGAGGACCTCGGGGACCGCGTGCTGATCCCGGCCGCCACCGACCTCCACGTTCACCTGCGGGAACCCTCGACGGGTCCACGGGTTGAGTCGTTCCGGTCGGGGACGGAGGCGGCGGCACTGGGCGGCGTCACCGCCGTCGCCGACATGCCGAACACCGAGCCGCCCATCGACCGGCCCGCCCGGGTGCGCGAAAAACAGGACCGTGCGCGCGGCGAGCTGGCCGTGGACCTGATCCTCTACGCCGCGGTAGGACCGCAAACCGCGATCGAATCGCTGGGAGCGGTCGCGGGGGCGTTCAAGCTCTACCTCAGTCCCACGACGGGCATCGAACAGCCGCCCGAAGAGGGCAGTGTGCCGTCGTTGCTCGCCCGAGTGGCCGCTACGGGCCTGAGCCTGACCGTTCACGCGGAGGAACCGCTCGCGTTCCGGACCGTGACCAAGCTCGACAGCCCGATCGCCTGGGACGCCCATCGTCCGATCGAGGCCGAGCAGCGCGCGATCGCCGGCTTGCTGCCCGGACCGCCGGGGCTGCGACTCCACATCGCGCACGTGTCAGCTCCGGCAGTGGCGAATTCCGTCCGGGGGTCCGGCCACTCCTTCGAGGTCACGCCCCAGCACCTCCTGTTGGCCGCGCGGCGCGATGATTCTGCGCGGTTCAAAGTCAATCCACCCCTCCGCCCACCCGCCATCCGCGCGGGGCTCTGGGACGAGTTCCGCGCCGGCCGGGTACCTGTCCTGTCCAGCGACCATGCTCCGCACCCCGCGCTCGTGAAGGACCAGGAGTTCGCCCGGGCCCCGAGCGGCATGCCCGGGGTGGAGACGACGCTCCCCCTCCTGCTCGAAAAGGTCCGCGAAGGGGAACTTGGCCTCGACGTCCTGCAGAGCGCCGCGTGCGATCGCCCCGCCCGCTGGCTCGGGCTCTCGCACGGACGGCTGGCCGTCGGAGAACGTGCCAACTTGCTCGCGGTCGACTTCCGCCGGCATCGCCCGATCCAAGCGGCCCGGCTTCGAACCGCGTGCGGCTGGTCCGCCTTTGAAGGTTGGGAAGCCGTCTTCCCGGAGCGCCACTACCGCGATGGCCAGCTCATCGTGGCTGACGGCGAGTTTGTCGGCGCCCGGAACGGGGTCGTGGTGCGTCCGGACTACGCGCGCGCGTGAGCCCGCGATCGATTCGGTCGCCACGAACTCTACCGCCTCGCCCTGACAGTCGATGGGGTCAACACCAACGGTTGGGCTGCGCGGCCAACGGCCGCGTCGTTCCCACGTGAGCCGTCGGCGCTAGCCCTCACGCAGCGGTCGTGCCAGCCGTCGCGAGGGGCGCCGCACGTCCACGCACTACGGGGCGGGCGCGATGTTTCCGGTGGCCGTTCGCCGGTTCCGAGATCGGCGCCAACGCAGTAGCAGGAACGCTGCGCCGGCCACGATCACGACGATCGCGGCATCATCGGCGTACTGCAGGTAGGGGAGTATCTGGGCCCATCGGGAGCCCAGAAGCACGCCGACGTAAATGAACGCGGCGAGGAACGGGGTGGCACCGACGGCTGTGAATGCCCCGAACCGGATCGGCTCCATGCGCGCCGTTCCGGCGGGGTAGCTGATGTAACTCCGGACGATCGGCAGGAGCCGAGCGACGAGCACGGTGACCTGACCGTGCCGCGTGAACCAGGAATCCATGCGATCGAGCTGCTCCGGGTCCAGTCGGAGGAATGACGGCCCCGACGTCAGCAGGTTCCTCCCCCACCGCCCGACGGCGTACGCCGCGAACGAACCGATCATGCTCCCGACCAGCGCCGCGAGAACGGCGGCCGCGAACGAGTAGTGGCCCTCGGCGACTAGGAAGCCCGCGAACGGCAGAATGACCTCGCTGGGGATCGGCGGGATCCCGAAGCTCTCGACCGCCATCAGGACGATGAGCGCCGGCAACCCTCCTTCCATGAGGAGGGTCAGGATGGCATTGACGACGGTCTCGACCAGGGGGAACGCGCTCATCGGCCGCTCCGGTGGCGTTCGGAGGAACGACGCCTACGAGCCAGGGGTATCGGCGAGGACGAGGCGGAACGGTATGCCCAGCCGGGCGTTCGTGCGGGCCGGGATCCCATCGAAATCGAGCGGGGTCTGACAGCCGCCGCAGGCGACGGCCGGCCGGCGGCGTCCGAGGGCGATGGACAGGGCGATCCCCACCTCGATCTCCCGGACGGGACGTCGCGCGTGGGCGACGGCCTCCGAGAGCTCGTGAAGGAGGCGCGCCTCCTCGGGAGAGAATCCCGCCGGCTCCATGCCCGTTGAAGGGGCGGGGGTCGATTAAAGCCGTGCGGTGCCACGGCAGATCGTCGCACGGGGCTGTCGCCTACGACGAGTCGTTCTGGCCGCCGTTGGTTCCCGAGTCCGACCCGGACGTCCCCGACTTGCCGTTCTTCGGGGTCCCCCGTTTCAAGATCTCGGAGCTGATCTTGTCGAGCTCCTGCATCAGCGAATCGATGTCGCTCTCGGCCGGGGCCGCGCCACCCGCTCCACCGCCGGGCGGGGGCGATGGAACGCTCGGTGGCGGCGCGGCGACGTCCTCGTCCGTCTCGAGATAGGCGGCCGCGGCCCCTGCGGGCGGGGCCGCCGCGACGGAGTACGGGAGGGCGGCCGCGGCGGCCTCGGTACTAGGGCCCGCGCTCGGGCCCGGTGGGCCACCCGCGCCCCACTCCTCGGGCGGACCGCTGGGGGGTGGCGCGCTGCCGCCTCCGCGTCGGCGCACGAGGAGCACTATCGCAAGCAGGATCGCCACGATCACAAGGGCCGCGAGGGCGAGCTCCCAGGGCAGGAGCGAACTGGAGCTCGAGGAAGTGGTGGGGCAGGAACCGTACGCGCAACTGCTGGCCGCAGGGACGGCCCCGGAGTTCGGAGCGAGAGCCGCCGCGACGAGGACGGCGAGCATCGCCACCCCCAAGACCGCCGGTACAATCCGGCGTCCCTTCTCGACCGTCAACGGCAAGTGTACCCTCCGGTACAGTAGTGAGCAGGTAGTTGCCTTCTATGTATAACTGACGTGGTGACTCGGCCTTCGCAGGAGTTCGCGCTCACTCCGCGCCGAACGGTCTTTACGGCGCAACCCCTCGGCCCGTTCGTGGCCGGGGCGTACGAACTGGCCTTCGGCGTCCTCCTTCTCGCCTTCATGGTCGGCTCCCTCTGGGCCCGGCTCGACGCGCGGTACCTGATCGCCGCCGCGTTCGGGGTCCTCGCCGTGGCGGCGCTGTCGCAGGTGGTGGGTGACGCGTCCCTCGCGGACGTCCTTGCCACCTACGTGCTCCTACTGCTCGCAGGCGGGATCGTACTGTTGGCGATCGACGAGCCGTTCGGTCGCTGGGCCTCACGGCGGGGAGCGATCGTGCAGGCGACGGCTGACACGGCCCAGCCATCGGACCAGCGGAACCGGGCGCCGTAGGATCGATTCGACGACCTCCAACAGCATGCGATCCCCGTCGTCGATCGAGCCCGAGAGCACGACCGCTAGCACGAAGAGGCCGGCGATCCCGAGCCCGAGGAGCGGCAGGGCCAGTAAGGGCAGTGACGCCGGAACGAACAGGAGCACGATCCCCACGGGCACCGCCGTCACCAGCACCGGAAGCACGTAGTTGCGATCGAACGGATGGACCTCGTTCAAGACGGCGAGCTCGACCATTGAGAGAGCGGGAAGAAGCGCGCTGGCGCTGGCCCAGGCGACCGCGGCGCCCGTCAAGCCGTACAGCGGCGTAAGCCACAGCGCAAGGATGACATCGACCCCGGCGGCGATCGCGGTATTGTAGAACAACAGGCGCGTTTGCCCGTAGGCGACCTGGGCCACGTTCGACGGCCCGACGAGCGTCGACATGAACGCGCCCAGCACCAGGAGTTGGAGCGGGATCGCCGGTGCTACGTACGCCGGACCGTAGACGAACGCGAGGGACGTCGCCGGGAGGAAGAAGAACAGCAGGAAGAGCGGCATCGAGAGCAGGACCATCCATTTCGTGGCCGTCGCGTACGTGACGCGCACCGCCGGAGTGTTCCCCGTCCGCACGAACCGCGCCGTCACCGGCAGGAAGATGTAGCCCAGCGACCCGATGCCCACCTGCAGGAGACGGGAGAGGGACAGCTCGGCCGAGTAGTAGCCGACGTTCGCCCGGTTGATCGCGCCCAGGACGAGCGTATCCCCGTTCCCGGCGACGTAGCTCAGGACGCCGACGAGGAACAGGGGAGCGGCGAACGTCAGCAGCTTGATCGAGAGACCGTGCGTCCGGGGTCCGCTCGGGAGGTGAACCGGAAGCCGACGCCGCGCATACAGCACAAGCGCGACGAAGCTCGCGGCCGCGGCGACCACATAGGCGATGAGGACGCCCTCGTAGGTGGAGCTGGAGGGCCCGAGCCGCTCGGCCGTGAGCAGGAAGGCGATGAAGAGCGCCGGGTTGAGCACTTGGATGTAGAGCGCGTTCGGCAGGACGTCCTCGTACCCTTGGAAGATCGAGGCGATCAGCGAGGCAATGATGTTGAACGCGACGGCGACGGAGAAGAACAGGAGCGTGAGGCCGAAGACCGGCGCGTGGAACGTGTCCGAGACCGGCAGGCTGAACACCGCCAGCGCGGCGGCGACGGTCAACGCGGCCGGTCCGCCGATGAGGTACGCCGTATGGACGATCCGTCGCCGCTCGGGGTCCGACGATTCGTACGGCAGGCTCCGTGCAATGGCCGAGGGAAGACCCAACGCCCCGAACGCGGTGACCAATCCGCCCAGCGCGATCGCGAGCGAGAATTGGCTCCACAGCAACGGGCTGAGGGTGCGGACGAGGATGACCCGAGAAACGAAGCTCTCGGCCACGAAGCCGAGCGTGCCCAGCATCATGAGCAGCGTACCCCGGGTGACCGAGCTCAACCCGGCCCGCGCCCCGTCAGCCGCGCCCACGACTTCCCTAACTTTCCTCGGGAGGACCGAGGGTAAAAGGATGCCGCGGGCCGAGAACCGGGTTCTATAAGGGCCGTCAGCCTCGGCCGAACCGTGAGCCTGCCAGGGCCCGGCCTCGTCCAGTGGGGGCTGGAACTGTTCGCCCTCGCAGGCCTCCTTGCCGCGACGGGTGAAGGGGTGCGGCGCGTCGCGGCAAACCACCTCCCGTGGTTCCGGTTCACGGAACCGTTCGAGTGGGCGCTGTTAGACCTGTACCTGGGAGGAGCACTGCTGTACGTCCTGGCGGTCATCCCCGTCGGTCTCTTTCGACCCGTGATCATCGGCGGTTGCGTCGCCGCGGCGGCAGGCTGGGGCGTGGCGGGGCTCGTTCGCCACCGAGGAGGGGCCGGCCCCCGCGGCCGGATCTCGGCGTTCCTGGCCTCGTTTCGACGGCCGACCTACCAGCTCGTCCTGCTCGCGACGCTCGTCCTGTTCGCCGTAGAGTTGGCGGCCCTCGACCAGGTGCCGACGGGCAACACCTTTGACTCCTCCGTAGACGCGACGTTTACCGCACTGCTCAACCTCTACGGCACGGCCCCTTCGACCCTGCACTCGATCGCGCCGGGCGCCGTGGCCTATCCGCAGGGCGCGACGGCGATCTTCGCCTTCACCCAATTGAGCGCCGCGCTCCCCGCCGCCCGGGTCCCGCTCCTGGTGACGCCGCTGTTCCTCGCCCTCGGCCCGCTGGGCGGCTTCGCCATTGGTCGTCGGTGGATGGGGAGCGAATCGGCGGGCGCGATCTGCGCTCTGTCCCTCGCACTCGTAGGGCCGGGGACGCGCTACCTGGCGGCCGGGAGCAACGACTTCGCGCTGGCGTTCCCGCTCGTCCTGCTGCTCTCCGCCCGGGCCGTCGAGTGGGTGGGTCCGGCTCCGCTGTCCCTCCGGGACGCCCTGGCGTTCGGAGGGGTTGCCGGATACTCCGCGGCGCTGAACCCGGTCGGGGCCGAGTGGCTCTTCGTCTTGCTCCCGATGGCCGCGGCAGTCGCCGTCCCGAGATTCGGCTCTCGACCGGCGCGGTGGGGAGTCGGCTGGCTCCTCGCGCTCGCCGCAGGGGTGGTCTGGGTGCTCCCAAGCCTCGCAGCCCTCACGACCGGAGCTCGACGGAGTGTTCCCGCCGGGATCAGTGGGGGCGGCGGCATCACCACGGCGCAATTCGTCGGTTGGTCCGACCCGTTGCTCTTCGGTCCGGGCCACGTCGGATTCTCTCCCGTCCTCGCCCTCCAATTGGAGCTGGCGACCCTGATGGTCCTCGGGGCGCTGCTCCTCATTCGCCAATTTGGCACGGGGTCCCTAGCGGCAAGTCGCTTCGCCCGGTGGGCCGGTGCCGGGATAGTCTCTGGGCTGCTGTGGCTCACCCTCGCGCTCCTAGGAGGGATGGGCGTCGGGTGGGCGGCGGACCTTTCCGAGGTCAGCAGCGCGGGGCAGATCTCTCTGCTCCTGTTTACGATATTCACGCTGGTCGGCGCCTATGTCTTGGTATGGGTCTGGGAGCGCGGGACGTCCTTACCTCGCGGGGAGGACCGACGCCCGCGACGCCGTCGCGCTGGAGAGAACCCCCCCTCCATCGTAGCGCTCCTCGTCGTAGGTCTCGTGTTGCTCCCCGGAACAGCCGCCACTGTCGTGCTCCTCCCCAGCGAGAATTCGTCGATCTACCATGACTTTTCCCGCGTGACCTCCGCCGATTTCGACTTCTTGGCGTGGGCCGCCAGCCACCTCCCGGCCGGTTCCCGTGTCCTCGTCGCCCCGGGAAGCGCCGCCGAGTTCCTCCCAGCGTACGACCCGCAGCTCGCGATCCTCTTCCCGATGATCGGTCCGAGCTGGACCACGAACGCGAGCTACCTCGCGGTGCGCGCGCTGCTGGCGAATGGGACCCTCGGGATGGCCGGCGTCTCCGACCTCGGGGTGCTCGGCGTTCAGTACATCGCGGTCACGGGGAACGACACGATCCTGTTCCCGGCGTTCTCGACCGCCCCGTTCCTCGGCAACCCCGCGTCGCCCCTGCTCTACGAGAACGCCGAGACGTACCTGTTCGAATGGGACGGGTGAACGCGCCCGAGCCTAGAGGAACTCGTCGAGCAAGGATTCCTTGCCGCGGAGCCCGGCGGGCTGGTGGGCGAGCGGTCCGGCCTGGAGCACTTCGTCCAGGTCCTCGTAGGTCGGCCGTTCCACCTTGTAGAACAGTCCAATGGGGATCTTGTCGCCCCACTCCAGGGCGCGCTCCCATGCCTTGAGCTTGTCCGACGGGTCGTGCCCGGCCGACTCGAGCTTGTAGACCCGCTGGCGGAACCAGTCGAACGTGTTGATCTTGTTATACGTCACGCACGGCGACAGGGCATCGACGAAGGCGAACCCCTTGTGCTGGATCGCGCCGGCGACCAGATCGGCCATGTGCTTGACGTCGCCGGAGAATGCGCGGGCGAGGTAGGTCGCGCCGCTCGCCAGCGCAAGGGCCATCGGGTCGAGCGGGTTCTCGATCACGCCGCTCGGCGTCGACTTGGTCTTCTGACCCATCATCGACGTCGGGGAGGCCTGTCCCGTCGTCAGGCCGTAGACCTGGTTGTCCATCGTCACGTACGTCATATCGACGTTGCGTCGCATCGCGTGGACGAAGTGGCCGGCCCCGATGCCGAAGCCGTCCCCGTCCCCGCCGGTGGCGATGACGGTGAGCGAGTGATTGGCCCATCGGATGCCTTCGGCGACGGGCAACGCTCGACCGTGGATCGCATGGAACCCGTAGGCCGAGAGGAAGTGCGGGAGGTTGGACGAGCAGCCGATCCCCGAGACGATGACCACGTTCTGGGAGGGGATCTTCAGTCGCTTGACCGCCATTTCGACGGCGGCGACGACGCCGAAGTCGCCGCAACCTGGACACCAGGTCGGCTTGGTATCGGACTTGCCGACGAGGGGGAGGAGAGTACCGACGGAGGATTGCAGTTGGGCGCTGGTTTCAGCCATGGTGGACCATCTCCCGGACGCGCCCGACGATCTCCATCGGATAGAAGGGTTCTCCGTCGTACTTGAGGAGCTTGTGCGGGAATTCTAGGCCGGTTTCCGCCCGAACGAGCCGGCCGTACTGACCGGAGAAGTTCGCCTCGACGAGGAGGGTGAGCTTCGCCGGCTCCAGGAGCGCGCGCAGCTGCTCGCCGTGGACCGGATAGACCGTCGGGGGGTGGACCAGATTGGTCACGATCCCCTGGGCGGCCAGGATGGGCATGGCGTCCCGGATGGCCCCGATCGTAGACCCCCATGCTACGAAGGTGAGCGCCGCCGACGCCGGTCCCTCCCGGATCGGCCCGGGGCTCTGCGCCGCGAGTCCCTGGAGCTTGCGCATGCGCTTTTGCATCATCTTGGTACGTTCCGCCACCCAGATGGGAACCCCCGATTTCACATCGGAGATGAGGTGTCCCTTCTCGTCGTGCTCGTCGGATCCAGCCACCCAGTTGAGCCCGGCCTGGCCGGGGAACGCGCGCGGGGAAACGCCGCTTTCCGTGTACTGGTAGCGCTTGTACTCATGCCCGTTCGGCTCCACGGTCACGAGCGATGGGACCGGAATGTCGAACCGGATGTCCTCGCGGTCGACGGTCTGGTAGTTCTCCGAAAGGTGGAGATCGCTGGCGAGGAGCACCGGCGTCTGCCACGCCTCAGCGAGCTCGAACGCGCGGATCGTCGCCTTGTACGCCTCCCCGCAATTGGACGGCGCGAGGATCGCCCGCGGGAACTCGCTCTGGCCGGCGCCGAGCATCATGTTGAGGTCGCCCTGCTCGGTCTTGGTGGGGAGTCCCGTGGAGGGACCCGAGCGCTGGGATTCGACGACGACGAGCGGCGTCTCGGTCATACCCGCCATCCCGAGCGCTTCCACCATCAGCGCGAAGCCACCCCCGCTCGTCGCGGTCATGGACCGGACCCCGCCGAACGAAGCGCCGATCGCCATGTTGATGGCGGCGAGCTCGTCCTCGGCCTGCTTGACGACGACGCCGGTCTCGGCGGAATGCGCCGCCAGCCAGTGCATGATCGTCGAGGCCGGTGTCATCGGGTACTGGGAGAGGAACTTACAGCCGGCAGCGGCCGCGCCCAGCGCGATCGCCTGGTTGCCGGTCATCAGGAGCTTGGCCGGGCCGTGGGGTGAGATGGCGTGGTCGTTGGCGGCGGCGTGGGCGGCGGCGAACGCGTAGCCGTCGGCGGCCGCCCCCAGGTTCCAGTCAACGACCTCGCCCTTCTTCTTCCCGAACGAGTCGGCGAGCGTGTGGTGGAGGACGTCCAGTGGGATCCCGGAGAGGAAGGCCGTGGCGCCCAGCCCGGCGGCGTTCTGCAGGATGGACTGGGTCGTGTACTTCCGGGCGATCTCGAGCGTCGGGACGGGCAGGGACCGGACCCCCGCCGGCAGGTCCGAATCGGGCACCTGGAACTTCTCCGGGTCGAAGACGATCGTGCCCCCGCGCCGGAGGCTCGGTAGGTGGATGTCCGCCGTCTGTTTGTCGAGCGCGTAGATGACGTCACAGCCGTCCCCCTGGGAGTAAACCGGTTCCGGGGAGCCGCGGGCCTGGAACCAGACGTGGCCACCTCGGATCACCGACTGATAGGCGTTGAGTCCGAAGACGTGCAACCCCATGCGCGAGACCGATTTCGAGAGCACCTCGCCGACGGAGGCGATGCCGTCCCCGGCCGCCCCTCCGGCGCGGATCGAAATCTCGGACATTCTCCGGCTTTCGAGAGGAAGACCATATTAGAGCCTTCCCGCGGGAGCGGGGCATTTGGGGCGAGATTTGTCGCAGGTCGGTCCCCGCAAGCTAGATACCCCGTGCGACCGCTAGAGCGCCGATGGCGGCCGCCGTGCGCGTGTTGCTGTTCTCCACCGCCCGCGAGGCCGTGGGGCTCCGGTCGCTCGATCTGCCCATCGCCGAGGAGGGAACCGCCATCCAGAACGTGATCGCGGCGCTGACGCGGAAGTACCCTCGCCTAGGGCCCGTCATCCGCGCGAGCCGGGTGGTGGTGAACGGCCACTTCGTGGAACCGGACCGGGCGCTCCTCCGTCCGGGCGATGAGCTCGCCATCCACCCCCCGTACAGTGGGGGCTGAATGGGCGTCCTGCTCACGGAAAAGCCGCTCTCGGTCCCGGCGGCGTACCGAGCGCTCTCGGACCCTGAACTCGGCGGGGTGGTCGTCTTCGTCGGAAGGGTGCGGCCGGACCTGACGAGCGGGGGAGCGGTCCGATCGTTGTTCTACGAAGCCCACGAGGCGGTCGCGCACCGCGAACTCGAGCGGCTTCGCACGGAGGTCGCACGACGATTGCCCAAGGCGCGGGTAATCCTCTGGCACCGCCTCGGCGAGCTGCGCGTGGGGACGGTCTCCGTCATCGTCGGGGTGGCGACGCCCCATCGCGCCGCGGCGTTCGATCTGGCCCGCGAGCTCATCGACCGGCTGAAGGTGGAGGTTCCGATCTGGAAGTCGGATCGAACACGACCCGCGCGTCGACCGCGACCACCCCGTGCGTCCGGACGATCAACGGGTTGATATCTAGCTCCAACACCTCGGGCCGCTCCGCGGCGAGCTGCCCCACGCGCTCTAGGACCTCGTAGAGTGCGGCCAAGTCGCCGGGGGGCTCTCCCCGCACGCCCTGCAGGAGCGGGAACGCGCGGACGGAGGCGACCATGTTGACCGCGGACAGCGGTCGCAACGGCGCCAGGCGGAACGTCACGTCCTGGAGGACCTCCACGTAGATACCGCCCAAGCCGAAG
>JAKIWD010000045.1 GCA_022750205.1 Thermoplasmata archaeon | reverse complement strand
TGCTACCGACCGTAACGCTCCCCAGCAAGGTCCCATTGACGGGATCGACGGCGGTGAGTTGGTCCGTCCCGCCACTCGCGACGAGAAGCCGGTCGGCGCCCGGGTCGAACGCGACCGAGTCTCCGGCGGCAAGCGACGGTTCGACGAAGTCGTGGACGAGCGCGCGCGTGGTCAGGTTGAACGCCTCGATCGCCGAAGGGTTGGTGTCGACCACGTACACGAGCCCGTCGGCGGGGTCGTAGGTGATCGCACTCGGGCCCTGGGTGAGCGCGAGGGTCGCGGCCAGGCGGTGATCGCGGTCGACGAGGAACAGTTCGCTCAGATCGGTATCGAGCAGGGCGACGAGGCCGGCGGCGGGGTCGGCCACCATCCCCGAGGGTGATACGCCCATGAGGACCGACCCGATCGTCTTCTGGGTGGTCGGATCGAGGATGGAAACATTGTTGGTGTACCGGTCGGCGACGAACAGGTCGCCGGTCAATGTGTCGAGCGTGATCCCCGTCGGGAATGAGCCGACCGGCATCGTCGCCACCGTCGTGCCGTTCGCGGTCACGATGGCCGAGACCAGCTCGTCGTCTCCGACGACGTACAGCTCCCCGTTGGTGGGGTCGACGAGCATCGGACCGGGGCCAAAGGTCGAGATCGAACCGGCCTCCAAGTTCGTCGCCCCATCGACGACGGTGAGGTTGCTGCTGCCGGCATTTCCCGCGTAGATGTACCCGTTCAAGGAGTCGAAGCAGACCGAGAGCGAGTTCACCCCGATCGGGAGGCTCTTGATCAGCGCGTTCGTGGCCCCGTTGATCACGGCCACGACCTGGGTGACGTCGGTCGTGGCATAGACGTCCCCGTTGGTGCTGTCGAACGCCACGCCGCTCACGTAGTCGCCCACGGTGATCGACGTGACCGTCGTCTCCGAGACAGGGTTGATCACGACCACGTCGTCGCCGCCGCCGTTGGCGACGTACAGGTAACCGTTCGTGCTGTCGTAGGCGACGGCGTAGCCTTGCGCGGGGGTCGAGATCGAGGCGACGACCTTGTCGGTCAGGGGATCGACCACACTGAGGTTGGAGGACTCGTAGTTAGCGACGTAAATCATCCCGTTGGATGGGTCGAACACCCCGGCCGTCGGATAGGCGCCGACCGGGATCGAACCGATGATCGCCCAGGTGGTGGCGTTGAGCACGGTCAAGGTTTGGGTGCTCACTTCCGAAACGAACACCTGGTTGGAGGGCGGGGCGTAGACGATCCCCGTTGGGGCGAATGCGCTGAGCGTGCGCACCGCACCCGGCGTGAACGTCCCGTTCAGCAGATTGAGCGTGGAGGCCACGGTCGCACCGATGGCCACCGGCGGCGATCCCGGACTGTTCGCGAACGCTCGAACGGCCGGCGTTCCGAGCATAACCGGTGGTCCCGCCACGCGTTCCGCGATGATTCCATCGACCGGGTGCATGGCGCCGGCAAACAGCTGTGTCGCGAGGAGGATCGTCAGGGCGACCACGCCCGCGAGCGTGGCCCGGTTCCGCCGAGAGCTCCCCTCCAGCGCATTCACCTTTCGTTCACCCCCCTA
The DNA here is from genome assembly GCA_022750205.1 of Thermoplasmata archaeon. Taxonomy (GTDB): domain Archaea; phylum Thermoplasmatota; class Thermoplasmata; order Lutacidiplasmatales; family UBA184; genus Lutacidiplasma. The sequence goes on along the minus strand of JAKIWD010000045.1, from coordinate 14,704 downwards.
CCCACGTGATCGGTTTGACGTCTCCACCGAAGGAGCTCCGGTCAATCAACCTTCCGAAGGGGATTCCCCCGGGCTGGCCACCGCACGCACATCAGGGACGCCGATCGGAAGTTCCGGGGGATGCTCGAGAGGCCTCGACCGTTGGGTCGCTTCGGGCGACGTGAGGGGAGTCGGGTCGTCGTGCGCAGTGGCGGGGACCACCCCCGGCGCCCGGTCTCGTCTGTGCCGCCGTTCCGAGCGAGCTCGCGCCCAAGGGTTAATCAGGCGGAAAGCCGCCATAGGGACGCCCCCCGAGAAACCGCGATGTCCTCAAAACGAGTGGGTTGTACGTGGATCGTCGGCGTCGGGATCGCCCTGGTCCTTCTCACGCTCGTGGCGAGCCCCTTGCCGCTCCTCGCGCACATCAGCCACGATCCCACCCCGGCCGTTCGGGCACCCTCGTCCTCCCGCCCCGAGGTCACGCCGATCGCGCCTCCGGGAGTCGCCAACCTCTCCGTGCTGGCGACCGTCGGGACGTCGAACCCGACGACCGCCTCGGGCAACGTGAGCTACCTGAGCGTGCACGCGCCGAACTCGGTCGTGTTCAACACGTTCAACGGGATGGTCTACATCGCCGGCGAGACGCCCTACATCGCCGCGCTGAACAGCACGTCCTACCAGCCGGTCATCCAGCTACCGCTCGGCTCTGGCACCCCGGTGGGGGGTTTGGCGTACGATCCGGCCACCCACGATGTCTACGCCCTCGACTCGGGAACTTCCAGCGTCACCGTCGTCGGCGCTGGGAACGCGATCGTCGCGAACCTGTCGGTCGGGTCAGATCCGGTCGCGGCGGCGTATAGCCCCAGCTCCCAATCGATGTACGTCGTCGACAAGGGGTCGAACTCCGTGAGCGTGATCGGCCCAGCGAACAGCCTCGTCGACACCCTCCGCGTCGGGAGCGCTCCCGACGCGATAGCATTCGATCCAGCGGATTCCCGGATCTATGTCGCGAACTCCGGCTCGTCCAACGTGACCGTCATTGCCCCCACGAACACCATCGCCGGTACGGTGGCGGTCGGGTCGGATCCTTCGGCCGTCAACTACAGCGGCACCGCGCAAGCGATGTACGTGGCCAATGCCCTGTCGGATAATCTCACCGTGATCGCAGGGTTGGGCCCGATCGCGTCGGTGTCGACGCTGGGAGACCCGACCGCGCTCGCGTTCGACCCGGCCAACGGGGACATGTACGTCGCGGACTCGGCCGCCTCCGCCGTTACTGTCGTCTCGCCGGCCGAGGTCGTGGTGACGACGCTCGCCGTGGGGGTCGATCCGGATTCGCTCGCGTTCGACCCGGTGAGCGACCTGATGGTCGTCGCGAACGGCGGCTCCCTGAACGTCTCGCTGCTGACCGCGTTCAACACGGTGGGGGGCAGCACGCTACTCGACAGCGGGCCTGTCGACCTGGCGTTCGACCCGACCACCGGCGCCGTTGCCGCCGCGGGGCCCTCGTTCGACGGCATTCTCGCGGTCTCCCCGAGCTTCGGCCCGCTCCGGGGGCTGGGCAGCTGCCAATCCCCGGCGGAGTCGGAACTGGCCGGCGGGGTCTACAGCCCGTCCACGCGCGAGACCTACTTTCCGTGTTACTCCCAGGGGTACATCGAATCGTACTCCGCATCGGACACGTACGTCTCCGAGAACTTCTTGGGGACGGGCACCGACCCGACCGCCGTGGCGTACAGCGCCACTACGCACGATGTGTACATCGCGGACGCCGGTACCGCGAACGTCTCGGTCTACGGAATCTCCGATTCCGTGATCGCCACCGTCCACGTGGGTGACGATCCTTCGATGGTCCTCTACAGCCCCACGTCCCACGACATCTACGTGGCGAACTTGCAGTCCGGGAACGTTTCGGTGATCGGCTCGGCCAACACGATCACGGCGACGGTGAACGTCGGTCTCAACCCGATGGGGTTGGGTTACAGCCCGAGCAGCACGGACGTGTACGTGCTCAACCAAGGAGGATCCTCGGTTTCGGTGATCGACCCGTCCAACACCGTCGTCGCCACACTCCCCGTGGGGCTCTCGCCCGTGGGGATCACGTACAATCCGACCACCCAGGACGTGTACGTCTCCAACTTCTACTCGAACAACGTGTCCGTAATCGCGGCCAACAACACCATCCGAGCTGCCATCGCGGTCGGCACCGGACCGACGTTACTGGCCTTCAGTGCGGCGACCTCCGAGGTCTACGTCGCCAACGCCGTTTCAGACAACGTCACCCCGATCTCTCCCGCCGGGACCACGCTTCCGGGGATCCCCGCCGGCACCGAGCCCCTGGCGATCGCCTACGACCCCGGACTGGAGCTGGTGATCGTGGCGAACTTCGGTTCGGCGAATGTGACCGTGATCGGACCGGGGAACACCGTCCTCCTGACCCTGGCGGCCCAGAACGAGCCGAGCTTCGTCCTGTACAGCCCGGCGAACGGGGAGGTGTACGTCCCGGATTACAGCCCGGGGTTCATCTCGAACTACGGGTTCGCCTTGGGAGGCGCCGACCTGTTCCCGGACCCCGGGCTGCTCGCCTACAGCAGCGCGTCGGGGGATGTCTACGTGCTCGATCAGTTGTCGGCCAATGTGACGATCATCGGCGCGAACGACCAGGTCGTCAAGAATCTCCCCGTGGGGTTCTACCCCTACAGCGTCACGTTCAGCCCGGTGACCCAGGACGTCTACGTCCTTTGCGCCTCACCGATCGCGGTGAGCGTGATCGGTCCGTCCAACACCCTGGTGGCCACCCTCGCGGTCGATAGCAGCGCGTCCTCGGTGCTCTTCAGCCCGGCGTCGGGGGACGTCTACGTCACGGAGGAGTCGGGCAACGTGACGGTATTCGGAAGCGCCAACACCGTCGTCGCCAAGGTCGTGGTCGGAGGAGCGCCCTATGCGATGGTGTACGACCCCGCCACGAGCGACATCGTCGTGGCGAACGACCGGGGGGGCAACCTCACGGCGATCGGACCGAGCAATACGGTCGCAGCGGTCATCTCTACGCCGCTGTTCGTGCCGGCGGTCAACTTCCCCAACCCGCTGCTCTACAGTCCCGCGACGCACGACGTCTACCTCGCCGACGGCTATACCGAGAACGTTACCATCGTCGGGCCCTCGAACACGGTGATCGCGAGCGTCTCGACCGGGCGGTCGGTCCCCGAAACCTTGGCGTACAGCCCGATCACCCAGGACGTCTACTCGATGAATTACCTCGCCACGAACCGAGCGCTCGACAATTTCACCATCATTGGCCGGAACAACCAGGTCGCGGGCAACTTGATCGCGGGGGCGTACTCGTGGATCAGCTACTGGCCGGGCGCGCGCGATATCGCCCTCGGGCAGAACTCCTCGGCCGCGCTGATCGGTGCCGCGAACACCGTGGTTGGCGACCTGCCGCTCGGGCTCTACCCGGAGGCGGACGTCTACTCGAACACGACCGGTGACGAGTACGTGGCCAACGTCGAATCGGGAACGATCTCGGTCGTCGGTCCCGCCTTCGCCGTCACGGTGCAAGAGAAGGGCCTGGCGACCGGTGTCGGCTGGAGCGCGACGATCAACGGCATTACGAACACCAGTGCGACCAGCTCGGCGATCTGGTGGCTCGGCAATGGCTCCTACACGCTGACTCCCAGCCCGGTCGCGGGCTACTCGGTCAGCCCGGTGTCCCTCCCGATCCCGGTGAGCGGCACGGCACTCGCCGAGACGATCACCTACACGCGGCCGATCGCCAACTACACGGTCACGTTCACGGAATCCGGGCTGACGTCCGGCGTCACCTGGACCGTCACCTTCAACGGGACGCTCAAGTCCGCCACGGGTCCGGTCATCAGCTTCGTCGAGCCGAACGGGTCGTTCGCCTACACCATCGGGGCCATCTCGGGGTGGGTGGCGAACCGTTCGACCGGCACGGTGACCGTCCAGGGGGCGCTCGTCAATGTGGCCGTCAGCTTCACGGCTACCTCGATGATCACGCCCCCGACCGGGACCTCCAGCTCGAAAGGAGGAACCCCGCTATGGGTGTGGGGAGTGCTCGCGGCGGTTGTCCTCGCGGTGCTGGCCGGCCTGGCGTTGTACGTACGGCGACGCCGGACGCCACCCGCGGCGAGCAACCCTGCACCACCTTCCCCCTACGCGCCCCCTCCCGCTCCCCCTGCGGGGGGCGGGAGCCCCGCGCCGCCGGCCGCCCCTCCTCCCGTCGGGCCTCCCCCGGGGGCGTTCTGAATCTAGGCTCGACCCGCGGGTGACGGTGCGATAAGGGCCCTGCCCCCATCGCTGCCGTTGGCGGCTCGGGTCTGTCGACGTTAGGCCCGCGAGCGGTGTTGATTGGCGTCGCCGGACCGATCGGGCCGGTGTCCGATGGACGGACCCGATACGCCAGCGCCGGCGGCACCCCTTTCCCCCCCGCCTCTGGGCCATGGGCGGTTGCACACGCCTGTCAATTTCCGGGACGGAGCCACCCGCCCGTTCACGAGGGGTATCGGCGAATCGGGACCCGGGAGCCGGATCTGACTATGAGCCGTCGGAGGCGGTCGGCGGGCCGGCGGGTCCGCCGGGGTGGACGATGATCGGGATTGCGTGCATCGAGTTCGTCGCGACTCCGCGGAAGTTCCAGTCGGTGCGCACGGGCTGGATGTGCCCCGCGTCGTCCCTCGCACGCGCCCGCAGGACATAGTACCCCGGCCGGGCGAGATCCAGGGTGGCCTCCCAGCGGACCCACGCGTGCGGTGCGCGAGGTTCGAGTAGCGTCGCCGCTTCCCATCCGGCCGAATCGTCCGACCGGCCGATGGAACCCGCCGCCACCTCCACCCGTTCGATCGTCCCTTCTCCCGACCACGCGACGCCCCGGACCACATGACGGCCCGGAGGGAGAGTGGCACCCGAGGGCGGCCACGTGATCAGCGACTTCACCCGGAGGGTAGTGACCGGGCGCTTGGGCCGGTCAACGGGATCGCCCTCCTGGATGAACACGTACGGGCGGGTCTTGAAAAATCCAGTGAACGGTTGGTCCGCGACGATGATGCGGCTGATCCACTTGACCGAGGCCATCCCATACCACCCCGGTACGACGATCCGAGCCGGGAAACCGTGGTGAGGCGTGAGCGGGGCCCCGTTCATCTCCAACGCGACGAGCGTGCCGGGGTCGCACGCCTTCTCCAGCGGCACGCTCATCGCGTAACGGAGCTCTCCGTCGACGCCGGCCTCCCGCCCGTGATCCGCGCCCTCGAAGACGACCTCCCGGGCGCTCGCCTTAAGACCCGCCTGCCTCAGTAGATCTCCGAGGGGTACGCCGGACCAACGGGCGGTGCCCACCGCCCCGTGATTCCACCGCACCCCGTCGGCCGGAGGTTGGACGGCAGATCGGCTGTTCCCCGCACACTCCATCGTCGCGACCAGGGAGCTTTCGGCGAGTGACCGCAGGTCCGAGAACTTCAGCATCGTGCGTCGTTCGACCTCGCCTTCGATCACCAGTCGCCAAGCGTCGACGTCGATCTGGGGAACCGGGAAGTGGCTGCGGATGAAGAACCGCTCGACCGGCGTGACCCACGCACTGAGGTCGCCGACCGGCGGTTCGGCACACAATGGGTCGTGGACTACCTCGTGGAGCTGGCCCAGGTCGCCCTCTCGCGGCTCGGGGGATCCGTTCGTCGCTGCCGACGGGGGATGGCCTTCGCGAGAGGTACCCATCAGAAATCAGATCCGGGCCCGCGACGACCCCGGCTCAGAATGGAGGTCGGGGGTTACTTAGTTTCTCGGTCGCCAGGCGCACGCTTGGAACGGCGAAGCCGGTCGGGACGAGAACATGGGAGAATTCGCCCTGGATCGCCCCCCGGAGCAAGAGAGGGGAAGAGGTTGGCCGGTCGGCCGCCTCAGCGCCGGGCCGGTCCGAGCAAGCTCGCGGGAACGGATCAGGCGTTGCCGCCCGAGCCGCAACCGCAGGCCCCGCCGCCACAGCCGCCGCCCCCGCCCGAGGGCGGGGCCGGTTCCGCGGAGTGCGGCGCGACGATCATGAACCCGGACGACTCGAGCCCGTCGACGAAGTCGATCTTGGCCCCGTCGAGCTGGGCGGCGCTGAGCGAGTCCACGATCACCGAGAAGCCGTCGACGGGGACTACCTCGTCACCGTTGCGGGGCTTATCGAAGGCCAAGCCGAACGCTGGCCCCGAGGAGGCGCCGCAGCCACAACCGCCACCGCTCCCCTCCGAGCAACATCCGCCCCCGCCTCCCCCCGCTTGAACGAAGACGCGAACCGCCGTACCGGGCTTCTGGCCCGCCATGAGCTGTCGGACCTGGTCCTGCGCGGCCTTTGTAACTTCAACTTTCACTGTCATTGGTGGGGTCCTCCTCGCTTCCCCAGTAATGGACCGGCGCGGCGCTATTTAACAGGGCGCTCGCGCGCGCGTTACGCCGAGAACGACTTGCCGCACGAGCAGGTCGATTTCGCGTTCGGGTTGATGATCTTGAACCCCGATGCCTCGAGCCCGAGCAGATAGTCGACCTTGAGCCCATCGAGGAGGGGGGCGCTGGCGTGGTCGACGACGACCTTCAGGCCGTCCTGCTCGAACGCGATCTCGTCGCCGCTCTCGCTGCGGTCGAACGTCATGCCGTACGTCAACCCGGAGCAACCTCCGCCCTGGACGAACAGCCGCAGGGCCTGGTCCGGCTTGGCGTCGCGCGCGAGGATCTTGCGGACCTGCTCGATCGCGGGCGGTGTGACCTCCACGTGCACCATCGGCGTCTCCACCCCATCTAGCGGTCCGAGCCCTCTTAGCGTTGACTCACCCGCGCGATAGCGCGGCGCGACACTGGCAGACCTTTATGGACCCGGCCCGGGTCCTGCCGGCCGATGTGTCGGCTGTTCGGCCTTCTCGGCAACCCCCGCAGCCCCGCCGAACCCTGGCTCGTGACCGCCGACCGCTCGCTCCTCGCCCAATCCCACCACTCGGAGAAGACGGCCCAACGAGACGGCTGGGGGATCGCCTGGTACACGGACCAACGCTCGCCGCGGATCGAAAAAGGCGTGGGGGGGGCCTTCCTGGAGCCCGAGGTTTTCACGCGCGCGGCCCGGAGCGCCCAGGGACCGGTCGTCGTCGGGCACCTCCGCCATGCGAGCAATCCGCTTGGGTTGCCTGCGGAGCGGCTGATCGGCCTCGAGAACAGCCAGCCGTTCGGCTTCCACAGCTACCTGTTCGCCCACAACGGCTCCCTCCCCTTCCCCCGCGAGACGCGCCCGTTCCTGGGGAAGTTCGAAGAGCAGGTGCGCGGGGTCAACGACAGCGAGATCCTCTTCTGGCTCCTGGTCCGCCACACCGAGGCCCTCGGCGACCCGCTCCAAGGCTACGCGCGGGCGGTGACCGATCTCGGGCGGGTGTGGTCGGAACGGATCAACCCCGAGTCCGCGGCGTTCTCCGGGCTCAACGTGCTCTTCACCCGTGGCCCGAACGAGCTGTGGGCGTTCTGCCTCTGGCGCGGCGAGCATGGCGCGAGCTTCTACGACCCGCACCGCCCGTACTATCAGATGGCGTACATCGCCGACGCCAAGCAGTGCGTGGTGGGAAGCGAACCGTTCGACGGCACCCGCTCGGACTGGCACAGCCTGCAGAACGGGAGCTACCTCGTCGCGCGCGCTTCGAGCGGACTGGTCACCGTGGAGACGGGACCGATCCCGCTGAACGCCTCCGAAAGGCTCGCGCTGGCCAAGTGAGTTCTCTCGGCGAGAACCGGGGCCCGCTCTGAGGGCCTGGGCTCCCATGGTTGCCCTTCGGTAGCCGTATAAACCGGGACCCGTCTAGGGCCGAATCCCGATGACAGAGGTACGGTTCGACGCCGTCCTGCGCGAGTTCGCCGCGCCGCGGCGGGCCCAGCTCAGCGCCGACAACGTCGAGGCGTTGATCGAGACGATCGAATCGCGCTATCCGCGGCTGCAGCGGCGCTTGCGCGACGAGACGGGCGCCGTGCGACGGTTCATCAAGATCTTCGTCAACGGGACGACGATCGAGGGGCTCGATGGCCTGGCGACGCCGTTGGCCCCGTCGGACATCGTCGATATCTTGCATTCCATTCAGGGGGGATAGGGTCCATGGCGAAATCGAACACCGTGCGCGTGTATCTGGGAACGAGAAAAGGCGCCTACGTCGTGGAGTCGGACACCCGCCGACGCAAGTGGAAGATGTTCGGTCCGTTCCACGAAGGGCGCGACGTCTTCCACGTCGCGCCGGACCCGCGCAGTCCTGGCCACGTCTACTCCGCGGTGAACAGCGGTTTCTTCGGCCCGATGATCTTCCGCTCGACCGACGGCGGGCACAAGTGGAAGGAGATCGGCACGCCCCTCATGGAAAAGGGCGCCAAGCGCAAGCCGAACTTCGACCCGAGCTCCAGCCCGTTCCCGATCGTCAACCTCTGGCACATCCAGCCCGGTCCGGCGGAAGAGCCCAAGAGCGTCTTCCTCGGCGTCGACCCGGCCTCCCTCTACCGCAGCGACGACCGCGGCGATACCTGGACGGGGCTCCCGGGCCTCAACGAGCACCCGACGCGTCCCAAGTGGAACCCGGGCGCCGGCGGGATGTGCCTGCACACGATCATCCTGGACCCCACGAACCCGCGCCGGATGTACATCGGGATCTCGGCGGCCGGCACGTTCCGCAGCGACAACGGCGGGGAGAGCTGGCGCCCGGTGAACAAGGGCGTCAAGGTCTCCTTCTCGCCCGAGAAGTACCCCGAGTTCGGCCAGTGCGTGCACCACGTCGCCATCGATGCCGCCGACCCCTCGACGTTCTACCGCCAGGACCACGACGGGATCTATGTCAGCCACGACGCGATGGAGTCCTGGAAGCACGTCGGCCAATCGCTCGATACGGATTTCGGGTTCGGGGTCACGAGCCCGGCGTCGATGCCCGGGAACGCCTTCTTCCTCCCGCTCAACGGCGGAACGCGCGTCACGACGGAGGGCGGTCTCCAGGTGTACCGGTGGAACGAGAAGTCGCGTACGTTCAGCCCGACGGTGCGCGGGCGCCCGTGGCCCGGCGAGTTCGGCGCCCACCGCGAGGGGATGGCCTCCGACGGCCTCGATCCCGCAGGGATCTACGTCGGCACGACGACCGGGCAGCTGTTCGTCTCGGCCGACGGCGCGAAGAGCTGGGACCTGGTCCCGTACTGGTTCCCGTCGATCCACTCGGTGAGCGTCGCCTCACCGCCGTCCGGATAGGCGCACGGCCGGCCCCGGGGCATGGAGCTCGTCTCGGGACCCGACGTCGGGGGGGGCTTCCTCTTCCAGCTGACCCGGGAGCGGACCGAGCCGCGGGCGACGTTCACGATCCACGCCCAAGAAGGGGGCCTCGACGGAGGCGCCCGCCGCCCGGGGATGCCTGACCGCGTCGGGTTCGAGCGGTCCAACGAGATGTGCTCGATCGGCGGCCGCCACTGCTACCACCGGGCGTTCGAGATCGACCTGAAACAAACGACCCAGGTGCGGTTCGCGTACAACCGGCTCCGGTTCGTCATCGGACCGATGCTCGAGCAGCTTGCCGGGGAGCGACCCATTCGCTTTACCGAAGGGATGGACGAACTGCTGCCGCGCGTCGCGAGCCACCTCGCGAAGCTCTCCGCCCCGTGGATGGTCGGTGGCTCCGCGAGCGCCGCGCTGCAGGGCGTTGAGCTCGCTCCGCGGGACGTCGATATAGTCACCACGGAGGCCGGGGTCGTCGCGATCGGGGAGGCCCTCTCCGAGTTCCTCATCGAGCCGCCGGCCGTCACCCGCTGGGGCGACGGACCAGCGCGGTGGGCCGGTCGGGCGTTCGTGGGGACCCTGACCGACGGGGTGCGCGTCGAATGGGCGGCCGCGCTCGCCGAAGGCGTCGGAGCCGCCGGCCCCGCGTTGGAGTGGACGGCCCAATCGCTCGCTCACCCCCAGACCGTGGAGCGGTCCGGGATCCAGGTCGCCGTTTCACCCCTGGAATACGCACTCTCTCGTGCACTGAAGGCGCGAGACTCCGCGCGGACCGACGCGCTCGTCTCTCGCTTGGCGAAGGTCGGGGTGGATCGAACGCTCCTCACCCGGCTGTTGGAGGCCGATCGCCCCGCGCGGGAACTCCTCGGCCAACGCCTCACAACGGCACCGACTTCGGGCGGCCGTTCTGAGGCTTCCGGTCGAAGCGCAAGTTCTTAGCGGGTGGGCCGGGAGCCCCCACACCATGAGCGCCGTCGTTCTCCCGCTCGCTCGCCCGGTCGTCGAACACCTGACCCCGCACGATCTCGTCACTTACTCGCGATGTCCGTTCGAGATGGAGCTCCACCACCGCCAGCGGGCCCACTCGGGCCCACTCTCCGCCGCGTCGGACCTTCCTCTCGCCGCGGGAGCCCCCCTGCGACACTCGCCCTTGTTCTCCCCTCCCCACGGCGCCGTGCGAGTGTTCGAGGGTCGACTCGACCTGTTCGACACGGACTACCTGGTATACCAGGACGAAGGGGAGTCGGAGATGCCCATGCTGTTCCCCCCGGAGAGGGTCCGCCCGGATCCCAAATTCCGGGTCCATGGGGCCAACCTGCAGGACGACGAGCTCGGCCTGAGCGGACGACCGGATTTCGTCATCCGGAGAGCCGGCGGTGTCACGGTGCCGATCGAATACAAAGAGACCCACCTGTTCCTGGGGTGGAAATCCCTCCACCTCGAAAGCCACGGCCGGGGGTTCGACATGCTGCAGGCGATCGCCGAATGTCGGCTCGTCCACGTGGCTAGTGGCGTGCGACCACCGTACGGGATCGTGCTCTACGGGGACCGCGGCTCCGAGGGCGAGCACGAAGGCTGGGTCGAGGTTCCGTACGGGGACGCCGAGGAGCACTGGCTCAAGGCGGCGCTCGTCCAGATCCGCACCGACGCGGCGCGTGCGCCGGTACCCAACGAGCGCAACTGCTCGGGTTGCGAGCCGAACCGTGACGGTCTGTGCCGGTTCGCCGCAAGCCGGTATACCGGTCCACATCGAGCCTTCTGAGCCGGGACCTGATATCGGCCGGGCGCGCCGGCTCGGGGTGAGGTCCAGCCCGGTCGAGCGATCGCCTTGATCGATCGCCGGAACGACCGCCGGTAGGACCACCGGGGCCTGACTCGGAGAGACGATTCCCCGGCGGGACGAGATTGGCGGGTCCCCTCCTCCCGGGCCACGGGGCCAGCCCGGGAACGTATGGAGTCGCGTTCGCCATCGTCGGCGATGCCCTCGCACCCCCAAGCGAGGGAGAGTAGCGGGCGGATCGGGGTCGACCGCCGCCTCCGGCACCGAAGGGCTTCGCCGAGTGCCGGGGTTCGGTATGTTAGCGTAGCACGGCCGGACCCCTCGGGGTCCTGTCGCTCCGGCGTGAGGGAACTATTTAATCCAAATTCAGGTCCAACACTGGATGCGGTCGAGGAGAATCTTCGGGGTCCCGCAGATCGGCCGCTACTGCCCGGTCGCGTGCGTCGTGGCCGTGCTCCTCCTCACTGGTCTCGTGACGGCATCAGCGCCCTCGGCGCGAGGCGTAACGGCCCCCTCGGGCACCATCGCGCACCCGACGAACCTCGCCCGCTCCTCGAGCGATCTGGTGCCGGGTGCTCGTCTGACGAACGCCCAAGTGTCCCCGGCCGGCACCGGCGGGTCCGACAACCTGACTTTCTTCCAGAATGCGACCGTTCCCTCGGCGTTTCCTCAGAATCACATGGGGTGCCGGATCGTGAATGACCTGCCCTACGCGTTCTACGACTATTGCTACAACTGGACCGTGAACCCCACGTTGGTGCCCTTGGGAGGATCGCTCGTGGGCTTGTCGTTCCAGGTCAGCACGAACATCACCAGTCGGGTATGCCACGAGGCGAGGTTCAACTTCAGCACCGAGGTGGGATTCTCGCTGTCCACGGACAATGGGACCACGTGGGGCACCCCCAGCATCTTTGCGAACCTTACCTGCGCCTACACGAACTCGCTGGAACCCTCGTTCGCCGCCTCGGGGTCCGACGTGTACGGCGTCTTCGTGGAGGACAACGAGACCAACTTCCCCTACGGTTTCCCGAACGGCGAAGGCACGCCGGGCTACCTGTACGGGCGCAGCCCATCGACCCTTGGCTTCGTCCGGTCGTCGGATGCTGGAGCGAGCTTCACGCCCGTGGTGTCGCTCAAGTCCGGCTCGTACGTGGCGCACCCGGAGATCGCCGTCTTCGGCCAGACCATCTACGTGGTCTACGAGGACATCCACAACTCCTCGAGCACAGTCGCTACGGCCGGGCCCTACTGCTGCTACTACTACCCGCCCGTCTCGGTGAACTACATCTACTCGACCGACGGCGGCGGCAACTGGAGCAGTCCCGTCACGCTCCCCGGCGAGAACGCGACCGCGGGCTACTTCTCCCTGAGCCCCTCGATCGCGGTGAACACGACGGGGGAGATAGCCGTCGCGTACTTCACGAACCAGACGTGTGTGTGGATCCAGACCTACTCGTACTACTACTATTACACAACGTGCGACGACGACGGCATGGACCTCGTCGCGCTGACGTCGAGCGACAACGGGACCTCCTGGAGCGGCCCAGTGGTGGTCGAACGAGGGGTCGGCATGTCCGCCAGCGCTGCCGAGTTCTCCTCCTATCCGGAGCTACCGGCGAATTGGATCCCCCAGACCCAAATCCGGTTCGCGCCGGACGGCGCGACGCTGCTCCTCGCGTTCGACGGGGCGTACGATACGCCGACGCGCACTACGAACCCATACTACTACTGGTCCGCCGGCTACCTCGCCATGGGCCCGTCCAACGGGTCGGGCCCGTGGGACGTCCGCCTCGTGGCCAGCGACAACACCACCACCACCGAGAACAGCTTCTACCTCCCCTCGGTCGGCGAGGCCAACGGCACGATTTACTACGCCTACGAGTGGGGCAACGACACCTCCTGCTCGGGGAGCGCATCCCTGTGCCCGTACCTCGACGGCACGCTCAGCTGGCGGGTCGTCACGAGCACGGACCAGGGCGCGAGCTGGGTCGGGCCAACGATCCTACACGTCTCGCGATACAGTTCGACCAACTCCAACCCCTACGACTTCCAGCAAAGCTACCAGGGATTCGAGTCGGCGATCGCCTTCACCGCCTCGGGCCGCCCGCTCGTCGCCTATCCGGCGGCGCAGACCGAACAGTACACGGCCGCGATCGTCGGAGGCCGGAACGTCTACACGTACACGTACTCGACCGCGTTGCTGGTCGCCAGCCCCTACCTGGGTCGCACGGTGAACGTCACCTTCCAGGAGAACGGGGCCCCTCCGACATCGTGGGGGTTCGATCTCGAAGGGGCCCGCGTCTCGGTCGTGGGCTCCTCGAGCATCACGGTCGGCAACGTCCCGTACGGCGTGAACGTGCTCATCGAGCCCTTGACGACCGCCGCCGCCACGGGCTATGGCCAGGTGGCGGTGGGGAGTTCCAGCGTTCCGCCCCTGACCACGTTCACCGCGAACGCCACGGTCTACCTGAACTACACGACCAGTTGGGCGGTCCAGGTCAACATCGCACCGGCGGTGGTGCTCAGCGCGCAGGTGGAATTCTACCGAACGCCGACCTACTACGACGTAGATCGGTATCTCGCGTGCAACTACTACTACTCCGGGTGCACGCCGGAGAACTCCACGAGTCCGTCCGGAACCTGGTACTTCCCGAACGGCACCGTGCTTGACGTGGGCGGGTCCTACAGCTACGGGGTGAGCTTCTGGAACGGGACCGGGGCGGGCAGCTTCACCGGTGACGGTACCCAGGCGAACATCACCGTAGATCACTACATCAACGAGACCGCGTGGGCCGGGGGCTTCGGGGTGTACGACGAGAAATTCAACGCCATCGGTCTGCCGGCCGGGTCGGTCTATCACTTCGACTTCAACGGCACCAGCTATGCCACCCCCGCGGGGCAGAGCGCGTACTCGAACCGGACGGTTACCGGGGCCTACTCGGTGACCAACATCTGGGCCAACTCTTCGCTCGCTGGCTGGGAGTACTTCGGGGCGCCGCAGGTCGACAACCCGATCATCGTGCCCGCGGAACCGATCGTCAACCTCTCCTTCGCGGCCGTCGAGGTGGGCGCTCCGGTGGGTGACGTCACCTTCCACGCGGTCGGGCTGACGGACGGCACGCCCTGGCATTTCGGCTTCAACGGGACGGAGTACTCGTCGACCACACCCAATCTCACCGTCGAGGCCCACCCCGGGACCTACCCCGTCGCGGGCTACCCTGTCGTCGCCGCGAACGGAACGGTCGGGTACGCTCCGTCCGGTCTCAACGCCACGCTCGCGGTCACGACGGGGTCCACCTACCCGATCGATTTCGTCGACGCCTACCGGGTCGATGTCCAGGCCGGACTCGGCGGGACCTACACGAGCAGCACGCACGGGAACTCCTGGCTGGCCGCCGGGAGCACCGCGAGCTACCACGCCGTCGTGCAGACCAACTACGGGTTCGGTGGCTGGTCGGGAAACGGGGTGGGCTCGTACTCCGGGTTCAACACCTACGCGAACGTGACCGTCAACGGACCGATCACCGAGGTAGCGAGCTTTTATCCGGCCAACGCGAATCGATTCAATCTGACGTTCCGCGAATCCGGCCTGGCCAACGGCACCTGGTGGAGCGCCTACGTCGGGGGTCGCGGGTACTCGAGCATGGACTCCCAGATCATCGTCCCGAACCTCT
>JAKIWD010000204.1 GCA_022750205.1 Thermoplasmata archaeon | reverse complement strand
GGACACTGACGAGCGGGACGGCTACGAGGTCCTGAACATGTTCCGCGAGTACGACGACCACCGGGAGGTCGGGCTCGGCGTCGTCGACGTCCACCGCAACGAGGTCGAGAGCGCGGAGAAGGTCGCCGACCGGATCCGGCGTGCGGCGAAAATCCTCGGGGACCCGTCCCGAATCTGGGTGAACCCGGACTGCGGCCTCCGGACCCGCAGCCTCGACATCGCCTGGCAGAAGCTCCAGGCGGTGGTCGACGGGGCGAAGCTCGCCCGGGCCGATTTCGAGCGGGCGGCCTGACGACCCGTCTGGAACGCAATCTTCCGACCGGAACGGGAGCTCGGCCCCGGGACCCCGCTAATACGAGCCGGGGGCGTCGCTCCGCCGGGTCGGATGGTCCGGGTGAGCTGGATGGATCCCGCGTTGCGCCGGAGCCCCCGTCCTCCGCGCCTCCCGATGGTGGTCGCCTTCGTCGTGGGGGTCATCCTGGCGTGCGCCATCCTGGGATTTACCGCCCGCGAACCGAGCGGGAGCCATCCGGCGACGTCCTCGGCCGGCCGGGGGTGGACGTGCCTGTCCGGAACCGGCGACGCCTGCACACTGGCGACGGCGGGTACGAACGCCTCGCTGGGAACCGTCCCTTCGTGGTGTATCGCCACCAATTCCTACTGGCACGGCAACCTGACGGGAACGGAGTGGCACTGCGACCCGACACCGATGAGTGTCGGGTTCAACGAGACCGTCGAGGCCACGCTGGCGGGAACATTCTCGGTGAGCGGCCCCTTCCAGGTGTGGCTGATCCCCGCCGGCGAGGGCTGCCTTCTGGTCAGCGAGTTGGAGGAGCAGCGTTCCCAGGTTCTCTGGTCGTGCGCGCCTCCGGTCCATGCTCCAGCCTACCCGTGGTGGAACCTGACGGTCCCGGCGGCGGGATCGGTCAACCTGTCGAATCTGACCTTCGGTTTCGGACCGGCTCCGGGGGTGCTTCCTCCCATCGGCTGGGAGGTCGTCGTCGTCGACTCCGGACCGACGAACGAGACGCTGCACGTCGACTCGGCGCTCACGGTCGCGCCGGCGTAGTTCTCGCGGTACGGGCCCCCGAATCGACCCGCCTCCGAGGCCGAATCCTTCCCGCCCGGAGAGGGGGCAGTTTTCGGTCCGTTCTTACGCGATTGACCTCGTCAAGACCTCGGCACCTTCGGCCGTCACCAGGACGGTATGCTCCGCCTGGGAGACCAGGCCGCCGCCGGCTTCGACGAACACGGGGTAGGTCTGCAACTGCTTGCGGACCTTCGCGAGGGCCGGGCGGTCCGATGGCTCGACCCAACGGGCGGTGAATGGGAGCGTGCGAAATCGCTCGTACATCCGCGCGACCACCGGGTCCGACGGGCCCGGGTCCCGCCGGAACCGGACGATGTGGCCGAACGGTCCGTTCTCGATCGCGCCCACCCCGTTCGTGGCGAACGGTTCGATGGCCACGACCTCCCCCTCCTCGAGGACGTCGGTGGAAACTCCCGAAACATTCGGTATCGATTTGCCGGCGTGCAACAGGTACGGCCGGATCGAGTGGCCGGAGAGGTTGCCGACG
>JAKIWD010000088.1 GCA_022750205.1 Thermoplasmata archaeon | reverse complement strand
GGACCTGGATCATGACCCGAGTCTCCCGGGACATGTTCACGCGCTTCGTGTTGGGGATGGACGGATTGGTCGTCTCCTTCGGTCTGACGCAGGTCCTTGTAAAGTTGAAGTGGCTTGGGTCGACGGTCGGTTACGCGGTGTTCGGCGTGCTCGCCGCGATCGTCGTTGCTCTGGCGGCCTACTCATTGTATCGGCTACCGGGCTCCCAGAAGCTGGTGGACCGTCCGCCCCCGGGCGGCCCTCCTCCGCCACCGGGAATGGCAGGCCCACGGACCACCACCCCCGCTGGTCTTCCGGAGGGTGCCGATACTTCTCCCGGAGTAGGCTCCGCGCCCTTCGGGGCGGAGAGCGGATAATCGATCTTGCGCAGAGCGCCGCCGTAGCCGAGCGGTTGCGCTCAGAACCCGGAGCCGACGATGCGCCCGGGCGCAGCCGTCCGTCAATCGGTGTTCGCGTGGCGAAGGCGTCTAGCCGCCGCTGATGTAGAGGTCCAAGCTCGCCTGACTCTTGTAGAAGGTCAAGTGCGTGGTGAAGACCGCCTCGACACCGATCGTGCCGGAGGCATCGTCGAACGGGGTGAACGTTACGGTGCAGTTCCCCGAGGCGAGCTTGCAGGTCCCGTTGTGGCTGAACGTCCCCACACCGGAGCTGAACGTCGAGAAGGTCACCGTTCCACTCGGCTTCTTGGAGGCGTTGGCAAGGTCCTTGACCGAGGCGGTGCACTTGGTGGACTTTCCCGCCGTGAAGCTCGACGGACTGCAGGAAACCGTGGTGGTCGTACCCACAAACTTAGTTGATTGGAAGGCGATCGAACCGTTCACGAGCGCGTACGTGTAGCTGCAACCGGTGCGGGAGCAGTGCTCGGTGGCCGTGACGTTGGTGTCGGTCGTGCCGAACCACACTTTTCCGGTGTTGGCGTCAATGGCGACGAAAGTCCCCAGGATGTGATTGGTCGTTCCCGAGACGTTCACGACAGAGGGGGTGTACTGCCCCCCATAGGTCGTGTTCGACTCGCCCGGTAGTTTGAACGAGACGATGTCCCCGAAGTAGGTGGAGGTGGAGGCCCATCCGGCTCCGGCGGAAGTGTTCAACACGAAATAGCACGATTCAAGCCCGCTGCACGACGTGGCCTTACCGCTGATCGTGGGGGCGGCCGCCGACGCTGCCGGGATGAACCCGACCAGGAGGACGGCAACGGCGGACAGCGCGATCAAACGGGCTCGCCACATACCCGTCGCACGACCGGCGATGCGTGATAAGACGTTCGCGCGGAGGGCTCTCGGAACTGCCGCCGCCCAGTCGCCACGAGCTGCCGATGAGCGCTCCGTCGTCTTTTTCCGGCGGTGTAGATTCCCGGGAGTCCCACGGGGAGCCGCGTGACCAGGCGGCCTACGAACCTAGATATGCCCCGATAGCCTGCGAAACCTCGGGGCTGCCAGACGTCCGCCCCAAACTCGAGGTAACAAAGATGGCGAAGGGTCCGTACATGGTGACGCTCATCCCGATCAAGAACATGAATCGCGCGATCAAGTTCTACACGAAGGTCCTGGGCGGAAAGCTGGGATACCGGGGCCAGGGCCCGATGAAGGATTTCTGGGCCTCGGGCACGGTGGCCGGTGCGGAGGTGTGGTTTGTCAACCCCGGTGTGCGGGAAAAGCGGAAGCTCTCCTACCAGACGTTCGTCGTGAAGGACATCAAGCAGTACGTCGCCGCGCTCAAGGCTCGTGGCGTCAAGTTCGAGAAGGCCGAGAAGATGAGCAAGGAGACGAAGATCGAGGGGCCCATCGCATGGGACAACTTCGGCGCGTCGGCCTTCTTCAAGGACACCGAGGGGAACCTGCTGATGACGTGGCAGAACTTCCCCCCGATGTAACGAGCGGCACACGCGCTCGCCTCGGCGCCGCCGAACGGATCCCAGGCGGGAGTACCGCTCGCCGGCGCCCGCGGAACCGTGACATCACTCGCAGCAGCTCGGTCCGACGCAAACGCCGATCAGATCGACTTACCGTTACCTCACGGTGAGCAAGCTCGCCCCCCGCGACGATGCGGACCTTGATCGCCCGAGCTGACTCGCCAAACCCGGTCTGCCCGCCGACGCCTGACAGGATTCCGGCGAGGGTTACGCCCGCGACCGTTCAATCCGAGACAGGCTCGACCGATCTCCCGCCTCAAGGCGGCGGCCGGGTGTGCGTACTTTGGCGTCCTTCGATCGCCAACTTTAGAAGATACGGGCCAAAATCCCCACGTAGAGCAATCTGCCGCCGACTATCGCGGCGACGACCGAACCCGGTTACGCGAGCGGCCCGCCACGCGGGACGTTGCCCAGCACCGCGGAGATCCGACGGTGCCGACCAACCTGAGGACGCTTTGACCCGACCTGGGTCTTCGCTCAGAGAACGAGTAGGACGACAGACCTAGAGAATCGTCGTCCAGGCCCGACCCCTCGAAAAAACCCGGGAACCCGCTCTCCAAGGACGCGTCGACCGATCTCAAGCCCCGACTCAGCCCTGATGGACCTCGTGGATCTCGTCGGCCACCAGGCCATGCGCTTCCTTGTGAACGCGGGCAGCCGCCTCGGGATTCGGCGCCTCGACAAGGCAGAAAATGGTCTCGCTCTTTTCGTCGACCCAGTAGCTGCGGTAATCGACCCCGTGCTTACCTTGGACCTTCAGATCTTTGGCGTGGGCTTCTGCGACGGCGGCAGCGGTCACCCCTTTCACTTTCCGGTGGGTGTCCATATACAGCGGCATAGACCGCTCAATCCCTTCGGCGGTCAAAAATGTTTCCGAGAGGTAAGGGGGACCGGTTCCAACCGCGCCGATACAGAATTTCCGGCCAGGTCGCCGGCTAACTTGCTCGATCAGAGGGATCCACGGACGTCCCCCGCCCACTCGAGCGGAGTGAGAGGTCCGTGCAAGCAATCCCTGGGTGAAGAGCGAGAATGGCTGGACCAGCCATTACCGCTTCTTCTTCTTCGCCTTCCCACCCTTCTTCGTCGGCACGGAATACCCGAAGTCACCGGACTACTTCAGTGGGAGCGCTCTGCGAATCGTCGCGACGAGGGAGCCCGTCCGTTCACGTTCGCGGACACGTTCGACAACAAATCGCACCCGGGCTAACGCTTTTGCATCAAGAAGCGGTGACGGGGAGAATCACACAATGTGGCATTCTGGAGTTTGACGACGGTCCCCCTTACTCGGACCGCCGCCGCTGCATGGGTACGCGACCGTCAACGCCCGCACCGGGGTGAGCAGCTGGCTCACGATTCCGAGTTGAGCAACGCGTTCACGCCGCCAGCGGCGGCTCGCTGGCACGTTCTACCGGGCCGGCCGGGGCCGTCGGTACCGGCGTTCCCTCAGAGCCCCGCGGCGAGGAGCGCGTTCATCGCCTGTTCCAGGGTGCGATCGGGGTTGCCGGTGGCGTTGATACGGATCCATTTGGGCGGCTGGAACATTTGCTCGAACTTGGCCCGGACCTTGGCGAGGTACGGTTCGTCCTCGAACGCGGTGCGCTCCGTCGAATTCTGGACCCGCTGGATCGCGAGGTCGATCGGTGCGTCGAGGTACAACACGAGATCCGGCTCGATGGCGAGCGCGTGCTCGATCCGCTCGAGCTCCCGCCAGGCTCCGGCCTCGAGCCCAGGGTATTGGTACGCCAAGGTCGAGTAGAACGATCGATCCTGGATCACCACGTCCCCCTGCTCGAGCGCTCGATCGATCTCCGGGCGCAGTAGATTACGATCGACGGTGAGGCAGAGCGCGGCGGAGAACGAGTCCGACCTCGCGAGCCGAGCGTACTGGGCCTGCAAGAACCGGTCGGTCGGCTCCCGAAAGCTCGAAACGGAGTGGCCCCGTTTGATCAGAGGAGAAACGACCCGGCCCGCCAGCTCCGTCTTTCCAGTACCGTCGATCCCCTCGATGACGACGTAGGTGCCGCGCTCGCTCATGGACCCTCGTCGGCCCACGACCGCGCCAGATCGGGAGGGTCGGCTCTCTCGTGGGCCGCGGTAGTCTCGAAGCGGTGGTGGGAATTAACCTCTCGTCGAGCCGCCGCGGAACCGCGAGACGCGGCCGGGTTCAGTCCACCGCTTCGATCGAAACGACTTGCTTGTCGGCCCAGTCGGCTTTGTTCTGCACGAACCATTCATGGGGGGTCTGTGCGGCGTAGCGGCTGAACTCCTTTTTCATCACGAACAGGGTTTCGCCAAACTCGCCCGGTGGGTTCATCTTGTAGGTCACTCGGTAGCTCGCCATCGATTGACCGGATACCCTCGGGGTTCATCTGTCTCTCCCTGCCGAGCCGGCGTAGGTGCGGTGAGGCCCGGGAGGCCCGCGAGCTGGAATTCAGCGGGTCGAGACCCAGAGGGTGGGTCGCGGGCCCACGGTAGGCAGCGTCCCCCTCGTGCCCAGGCTAGGATGTGATCACCTCACCGTGAGGAAGAAAAAGGACCCCCGGAAGGGGGAAAGGGTTGGGGATCGCCCGTGGGTAGGACTTCCGGTTTCGAGAGCCGCCTTAGTAGACCGTGACGCTCGTCAGGGTGATGCCGTTCGCGCCCGCCAGGTTGAACGAAGCGCTCGCGCTGCCGGTGCCGCCGTACAGGTAGACGCTCGCGCCGGCCGTCGCGACAAGCTCGACCTCGTAGGAGTGGCCCTTGTGGAGCGTGCCGTAGAGGTACTCGTAGGTGGCCGTGGGACCCTGGGTCAGCGCGTAGTGGCCGCTCGAGTAGAAGGTCGCGCCGAAGAGCGTCGTGTAGGTCGTCATCACGTACGAGAACGAGCCGTTGGTCACGTCGATCAGATAGGCATCGACGTATCCGGTGACGGAAGCGCTCGCGTACGAATAGTTCGCGCCGGTGGAACTGACCGACAACGCGGCCTTCGCCACGACGCTGGTGGTCCAGTCCACGTACACGTAGCTCGTCCCGCCGTGAGAGCCCGCGAACGTCGGGGAGTAGATCGTGCTGGTCCCGTAGATCGAGGCGTACGTGTACGACGAGCCGCCGCAGGAGCTGGTCGATGCCTTACCGGCCATGCTGAACGCGCCGGTGGTCGAGCTCCATGTCGGGGAAACGCTCTCGTGGGCGACGGCGGTGCACGCCGACGAGTACACCGAGTTAGAGTTCGAGCTCGTGAAGGTGGTGTAGGGCGGGACGAACGACGTCACGCTCGCCGCCGACGCGATCGGAGCGGCGATGAGAAGGAGCGCGATGAATCCAGAAAGACCCAATCCTGTGATCAGCGCTCCGCGCAGCCTCGCACGGGCTCCTAGGCGTTGCCGAGATTCCGACCGTTGACCGTTTCTCGCCATGATTGCTTCGCTGTTCTCCCTATCCGCTCCCTCGAGGGGGCGACCGGCCAAACTAGCGATATCGGCTATTAGCCAGTGATGTCGGCCTAGAGGCTTTCGTGTCGGGAGGTGGGAGGCTCTCGCCGGTGCCGGCCGGCGCCGGAGACGGTTTCACGCCTGCCACCAGTCCGCGCGGTGCCAGTTCTCGTCGGGGGAAAACGCGCCTCTGCGGGTCCCCCCTATGGGAAGTGGTACCGGATTCGGTGGAAGACACGCCTACCCCGGTGCATTGGCATTCCCGTTCGGGTTCGCGCTCAGTTGGACCCGGGCGGCAACTTCCCAGGCGAAGCGTGCCACCGAGGACCTCTCCTCCCCGGAGCTCCGCGCCGGTGAGTTCCAAACTTATCTGTCTGGACGGGTCGCGGTATCCGGCTGCATGACGGACCCCATAATCGCCGAGAACCTCGTCAAGGTCTACGATGGGAAGATCCGCGCGGTCGAGGGAGTCTCCTTCCACGTCAAGGAAGGAGAGCTGTTCGGGTTCCTAGGGCCGAACGGCGCGGGCAAGACGACCACCGTCCAGATGCTCACGGCCAACCTCCGTCCGACGAGCGGGACGGGCCTGACGGCCGGGTTGGACGTGTCGAGGGATCCGGGCGGGGTCAAACGTCGAATCGGGCTCGTCTTCCAGGAATCGACCGCCGACGGCGATCTGACGGGTCGCGAGAACATGGAGCTCCAAGCGGCCCTTTACTCGGTCCCCACGTCCGAGGCGCGGGGGCGCATCGACTCGCTGCTGAAACGCATGCACGTCGGGGACGCGGCGGATCGCCCCGTGAAGACGTACTCCGGCGGGATGCGCCGCCGCCTCGAGCTTGCGGTGGGGATCGTCCACTCCCCGAAGATCCTCTTCCTGGATGAGCCGACGCTCGGCCTTGACCCGCAAGGGCGCGCCGGTTTTTGGCAGTACATCCAGGAGCTCCGTAAGGAGCTGGGCCTGACCGTCTTCCTGACGACGCATTATCTGGACGAGGCCGACAATCTCTGCGACCGCCTCGCGATCATCGACCACGGCAAGGTCGTCGCAAGCGGCACTCCCGCCGAGCTCAAGGATGGGCTCGGGGGGGACGTCGTCACCCTGCGCGTGAAGGAGGGCGACCGAGACCTGACCGCGACGCTGCGCGCCGTTACCGGCGCACTCGCGGTCAACGTGCAGGATGGGAGCTATCGGGTGAAGTGCACGAACGGCGAGAGCATGGTCCCGCTCCTGGTCCAGGCGGCGGCGGGCTCGGGGGCAACGGTGACGGCCGTCTCGCTCAAGCGCCCCAGCCTCGATGAGGTCTTCCTCGAGTACACGGGCCGCGAATTCCGGGAAGAAGAGGGCCCGAGCGCGACCGATATGGCCGTCCGGATCGGCCAGGTCCGCCAGAACCTAGGCCGGATGGGGCGCTAATGGCGACACCGCTGTTCGCGCTGACCCGGCGCGAGCTCCTTCGGCTGTCCCGGAATCCCGCGGCGATCTTCACCAGCCTCCTCGTCCCGATCCTGTACCTCACCCTGTTCGGCCAGGGGTTCAGCCGGCTGACGAGCGGTCCAGAGGGCATTCCCTCGAGCTACATCCTGGGCGCGCCGACGTTCTTTTCGTACTTCTCGGTCGGGATGGTCGGCTTCGTCGCGGTGACCGGCACGCTGTTCACCGGGGCGAATGTGATCTTCGACAAGCTGTTCGGGATCTTCAAGCGCATCGCCGCATCGCCCGCCACGTCGGCCGACGTGTTCGGCTCGCGCGTCCTCGCCGGCTCGGTGCAGCCCACGCTCCTCGCCCTCTTCGTGCTGGGGTTGGCCATCCTGCTCGGTCACTCGGGCAGCTCGAGCTTGAGCGGTCTGGACATCACCGCGTCCGTGTCGGTCGTCGGCGCGATCGAGGTGGTCGTCGCCATCATCCTGCTGTCGGCCATGTTCGCCGGACTCTTCGTCGCCTTCGGGTTTGCGTTGAGCCAGCCGCAGTCGTACTTCGCGGCGGTGAACACGCTCAACCTGCCGGTCCTCTTCACGTCCAACGCCCTCTACCCCTGGGGGACGATGCCCGCCTGGTTGCAGGCGGTGGCGACCTACAACCCGGTGAGCCTGGCGGTCAACGTCATGCGCGAGAACTTCTTCGGGACGACGTACTACGCCTACCCGCCCGAGGTCTACCTCGGTGGCCTGCTCGCGTGGACCCTCGGCATGTTCGTCGTGGCGACCCTGATCGCGCGCCAGACGCTCCGACCCAAGGCGTAACGGGGGGGCGGGCCGACTCGCCCGCGAGGCTCTCTCGTTGCTCGGGTGCGTCCATGCGGATGCACGACGGCCCTAGCTCTATGAGCGAACTCGTACTTTCCGGAGACCCGAGCCAAATACCGTCCGTCCGCTGCGTCGCGCATGTCCGCCGCGGGAGCCGCACGTGTCGTGGGATTGGGCGCCGTCGTCGTACTGCTGATTGCGGCCTCGATGATGGTCCTTGGCACGCCTCTTGCGGACGCCCGCAGTGTCGGTGTCGGACACAGCCTGCCGCCCTCCACCCTGTCGGCGAGGACGTTCGTCGCGGCGCCGCCCAACGGCAGCGTCGGGCCCGACGACATCACCGACCTGAGCGTTCCCGGTTTCGACCATGGGAACCTCGTCGTCTGGGTCGCCTTCCAGAACCACATCGATCCGAACGGAACGGCGGGCACGACCGGCGGGACCACGCGCAGCACCGTCGTGGGCTACGATCGGGCCACGGGCGCGGTCGTTCGCAGCGTCAACGTGACCGGCAAGGTTGACGGCCTCACCGCCGACCCGTCGATGGGCGTGGTCATCGCCACGGACAATGAGGACGACAACTCCGCGTTCAACCTGATCTACCCCAACCTCGGGGCGGTGGCCACGTACACCTACAGCCCCAACCCCGCGCCCTCCGGGGTCGGGGGGACCGACAGCATCGCCGTGCTGGATGGCCAGATCTATGTGGCGCACTCCAACCCGAACGACACGACGCAGGCGACCGATTACCGGGTCAGCCTCCACCCGGCGACCCTCATCGCCCAGTTGACGCCGGTCTTCTTTGACGACAGCTCGGCGACCAACGCCGTGACCGGCGCGACGCAGACGATGGCGCTGACCGACCCGGACACGAACTACGCGATGCCCCCGGCCAGCCCGCGCTTCGCGGGCGACCTCGCTACGGTCAGCCAGGGGGACGGGAGGATCATCTTCGCCTCCCATCTTCCCGGGACCGCTCACCTCTCGGAGCTCAACGTGACCGACAACGTTTCGGGCAACCTCCCGCCGGTCGACGGCTTCGCGGTAGCCACCTGTGGCCACGGCACTCTCTACGTGGTCGACAACGGCGCGAACACGATCTCCGCGCTGGATACCGCGGGGTGGCCGGCCGGGACCGTCTTCGTCGGTGAGGCGAGTGATAACGGCAACCCGCTGCTGGGGACGCTCAACCTGGCTACGGGTGCGATCACGTCCCTCGGCAACCACTTCGTGAATCCCCATGGTCTGTTGTTCGTCCCGGGCCACTGCGGCGGAGGCGAGCCGCGCCCTCACCACCACGGCGGATGGGACGGGTG
>JAKIWD010000030.1 GCA_022750205.1 Thermoplasmata archaeon | reverse complement strand
GGCCTGGATCGTGGCGGTGCCGTTGGGATTAGGAACCGCGGCCGACGGGGTGACGTTGAGTTCGTAGAACGGGGCGCCCCACGGGATGGCCGCCGAGTCCGTGAGGTGAAGGGTAGCTAGTCCCGCGTAGGTGGCATTCGCCCAGGTCGACGCCGGGAGGTTGAGGCTGTGCGTCAACAGGGAGATCCCGCCATTGCGCGCCGCCGACGAGAGGTTGAGCGGGACGGTGACGGTCACGGGGATGGTCACCGTGCTCTCCGCGCCGATGTCGACGACTGGCGACGTGGATTGACCGATGAGCCCGCCGCCGTTGGGGAACCAGACGAACGTGAGGATCGAGACGGCGGAGATGGGTACCCAGCCGCCGTTGGTGATCTCGATCCCGGCGGTGATCGTGACGGTCTTGCCTTGGGCGGCGGCCGAGACGTTCTGGCCGATCGAGGCGACGTGGATCTGCGTCGCCGAGTAGCCGGCGACCCCGACGTACACCAGGAGAACGACCAGGGCGACGATCCCCAACCGCCGTAGGGCGCGGCTGATCCGATACGATCGGGGGGGCGTGGCTGCCATGCCCTATCGACGCGCGCTCACGGTATATCATGCCTCGGCCGACCCTGCGGAGAGGCGGGACCCACCCCGATGAACGTCACGCGCACCTACACCGTCGGCGTGGACCTCGGGGCGACCAAGGTCGTCGCGGCGGTGGTCGACGATCTCGGCGGGGTCATCCATGCGGAGCGGTGGCCGACACCGCCGGGGTCGGATGCCGACACGGTCGTCGACCGGATCGCCGAACGCGTGGAGGGCTGTCTCCAGGCCTCACCGTCGGCCCCCGTCGCCGTCGGCGTCGGGGTGGCGGCCCAAGCCGATTTCGCCGGGACCCTGCGCTTCTCCCCGAACCTTCGATGGCGCGATGTTCCTCTCGGCCCACGACTCTCTCGGACGCTGGGAGTGGCGGTCCGGGTGGTGAACGATGTCCGAGCGGCGACGCTCGCCGAGTGGCGCTTCGGAGCCGCGCGGGGAGAGCGGGACCTCGTCTGCCTTTTCATAGGCACCGGCCTCGGGGGGGGCGCCGTGATCGACGGGCGACTCGTAGTGGGAGCATCCAACGCCGCGACCGAGTTCGGACACCTGACGATCGTCAGCGACGGACGCCGGTGCACCTGTGGCAACCGCGGCTGTCTGGAGGCATACGTGGGTGGCTGGGCGATCGCGGAACGCGCCCGCGAGAGGGTGGTCGCCGACCCTTCGGCGGGTCGCTCGCTGGTGGAAACCGCCGCCGTGAGCGTGCGGGATCTCGAGGCGGTTCATGTCGTGAGGGCCGCCGCGTCCGGCGACCCGCTGGCTCGCCGGATCATGGACGAGACGCAGGCGTACCTCGCCGATGGTCTCGTGGGGATCGCCAACGCGTTCAACCCCCGGTTGGTCGTCGCCGGTGGCGGAGTCGTCGAGGGTAGCGGTACCTGGTTCGAGGGCGCGCTGGCAATGGCGCGATCGAGGATGCTCCCCTCCGTCGCCGAGCCGCTGCGGTACGCCCGCGCCGGCCTGGGAGAGAACGCCGTCGCGATCGGCGCCGCCACGTTCGCGCGTGCCGGAGCTGCATGAGCGCGCCCGCGAGCGCGGAGCTCGACCTCCGCGCGATCAACACGCTGCGCTTTCTCTCGGTCGACATGGTCGAGAAGGCGAAGTCGGGCCATCCCGGGCTCCCCCTGGGCGCGGCGCCGATGGCGTACGTGCTGTGGGACCGGCATCTCCGCCACAACCCCCACGATCCCGTCTGGTGGGACCGCGACCGATTCGTCCTTTCGGCGGGCCATGGTTCCGCGCTGCTCTACTCCCTGCTGCACCTGACCGGCTACGACCTCCCTCTCGACGATCTCCAGCGGTTCCGCCAATGGGGCAGCCGCGCACCGGGTCATCCCGAACGAGGGGTGACCAGCGGCGTCGAGGTGACGACCGGTCCACTCGGCCAGGGGTTCGCAATGGGCGTGGGACTCGCGCTCGCGGAGCGGTACCTGGCCCGCCGATTCAACGCCGGGACCGACGTCATCGTCGACCACCGGACCTACGGGCTCGTTTCCGACGGGGACCTGATGGAAGGACTCGCATCGGAGGCTGCCTCCCTCGCCGGGGAGATGCGCCTGGGCAAACTGATCTACCTCTATGACGACAACCACATCTCGCTCGAGGGCCCGACCGATCTTTCGTTCACTGAGGATGTAGCGGCGCGATTCGCGGCCTACAACTGGCAGGTCCTTCGCGTCACCGACGGCAACGACCTCGCCGCCATCGACGCGGCGATCGGGGAGGCCAAGGCCGATCTGGCGCGCCCGTCGTTGATCATCGTCCGCACGCACATCGGCTACGGCAGCCCGAAACAGGACACCCACGAAGCCCACGGGGAGCCGCTGGGCCCGGAGGCCACCCGGGCCACGAAGCTCAAGCTCGGCTGGCCGGTCGAACCCCCGTTCCTGGTCCCCGAAGACGTGCGGGCACACCTCGGCGGGGCGGTCGCGCGGGGCGCGGCCTCCCAGGCCCGCTGGCAAGGGGCATGGGAGACGTGGAAGGCTCAGAGCCCGGAGAGGGCCGCCGAGCTCGAGACGATGATGGCGCGTCGGCTGCCCGAGGGCTGGAACGCCGGGTGGCCCGAGTTCCCGGTCGGCACGCCGATCGCCACGCGCGACGCAGGCGCCGCCATCCTCAATGTGCTCGTCCGGCGTGTGCCGGGCCTCCTCGGCGGATCGGCCGACCTCGCCCCCTCGACCAAGACGACCCTGACCGGATTCGGCAACGCCAACCGTGACGAGCCGGACGGACGCAACCTCCACTTCGGGGTCCGCGAGAACGCGATGGTGGCGATGGTCAACGGGATGGCGGTGCACGGCGGATTGCGCCCGTTCGGTGCGACATTCCTGATCTTCTCGGACTACGCCCGACCGTCGCTGCGGCTCGCGGCGCTGATGGAGGTCCCGTCGATCATCGTCTTCACGCACGACTCGATCGGGCTGGGCGAGGACGGCCCGACGCACCAGCCGGTAGAGCAGCTCACCAGCCTTCGGCTGATCCCGGGGATGCTGGTGTTCCGACCGGCCGATGCGAACGAGACCGCCGCGCTGTGGCGGACCGCGCTGGGCCGCTCCGGCCCCGTGCTCTTCGCCCTCACGCGCCAGAAGCTCCCTGTCCTCGACCCGGCGAAGTATCCCGTGGCCGTGGGCGCTCCGCGGGGCGGATACGTCCTCTCGGATCCGACGGCGGGGGCGACTCCCGAACTTGTCCTCATCGCTACCGGCTCGGAGGTCGCCCTGGCATTGAGCGCGGCCGACCAACTCGCGGCAAGTGGCCGGCGCGTCCGCGTCGTCTCGATGCCGTCCTGGGAGCTCTTCCGAGAGCAGTCCGAAGCCTACCGGGCCGGCGTGCTCCCCGCCGGGATCCCCCGGCTCGCCATCGAGGCCGGCGCGAGCCAAGGGTGGTGGCAGTGGGTCGGGGGCGAGGGAGACGTTCTCGGGCTGGATCGGTTCGGGGCATCGGCGCCGGGCCCGACGGTGCTCGAACACCTGGGGTTCAGCGTCGAGCACGTCGTCGAGAGGAGCCGTCGGCTCCTCGATCGGCACGCGAACGTTAGGGGAGGCTCGTGAGCGCGGTCGACGACCTGAGAGCCCAGGGCCAATCGATCTGGCTCGACTACATCCGCCGGAGCCTGCTGACCTCGGGAAAGCTCGCGGAGATGGTCCGCACCGGGGGGGTGACCGGGGTCACGTCGAACCCCGCGATCTTCGAAAAGGCGATCGTAGGGAGCGCGGACTACGACACCGCGATCCGCGCCCAGGTCGACCTGGACCCGGACGTTTCATTGGCGGCACTGTTCGAATCACTCGCGGTCGACGATGTGCGAACGGCCGCCGACGTGCTCCGGCCGGTGTTCGATTCGACCGCCGGCGCCGACGGGTTCGTCAGTCTGGAGGTCTCTCCGACGCTCGCGCACGACACCGAAGGCACGGTGGCCGAGGCGCGGCGATTGTGGCAGGCCGTCGGACGACCGAACCTTCTCGTCAAGGTGCCGGGCACCGCCGAGAGCGTTCCGGCGATCGAGCGACTGATCGCCGAGGGCATCAGCGTGAACGTGACCCTGCTTTTCTCGGCCGACCGCTACGACGAGGTCGCCGAAGCGTACCTACGGGGACTGGCCCGGGCCCCCGAGCCGGCGCGGGTGTCGTCGGTCGCTTCGTTCTTCGTCAGCCGCGTCGATACGGCGGTCGATCGGGCGCTCGACGCCATCGGGACCCCGGACGCTCGCCAGCTGCGGGGATCGACGGCGATCGCCAACGCCCGGGAGGCGTACCAGCGCTATCTCACCCGATTCCGCGGCCCCCGCTTCGAACCGCTGCGGCAACGGGGCGCCCGCCCACAGCGCCTCCTGTGGGCGAGCACGAGCACGAAGGATCCCGCCTACCGCGACACCTTGTACGTCGAGGAGCTCATCGGACCGGAAACCGTCGACACGATCCCTCCCGCGACGCTCGAGGCATTCCGTGACCACGGGACCGCGACGGGTTCCCCGCTCGTTTCCGGTGTCACGGAGGCCCGGGCAACCCTCGTCGGGATCGCGCAGCTCGGCATCGACCTCCCGGCCATCACGGCACAGCTGCTGGTCGAGGGAGTGGCGGCGTTCGCCGATTCGTTCGCGACCCTCCTAAATGCCCTCGAAGCCAAGCGGAGCGCCGTGCTCGCCTCGGAGATCCCGCATCTCCCGTGGACCCTCGGAACGGCGCAAGCGGGCATGGACGCGCAACTGGCGGCATGGGGCGCGAGCGACGCCGGCCACCGATTCTGGAAGAAGGACCCGACCCTCTGGCCGCAATCCCCCCCGAACGACGTGGCGACCCGGATGGGCTGGATCGGCCTGCCGGATTCGATGCACGGCCAACTGCTCGAGCTCAACGGATTCGCCCAGGAACTCCAAGCGGAAGGATTCCACCACGTGGTCGTACTGGGAATGGGCGGATCGAGCCTGGCTCCCGACGTGTTTGCGCGCACGTTCCCGGGCGGCCCCGGCGCTCCCGCGCTCTCCGTGCTCGACAGCACCCACCCGGTGGCGATCGCGGCGCTCACCGCACGCCTCGACCTCGATTCCACCGTCTTCGTGGTCTCGAGCAAGTCGGGTACGACCCTGGAGCCGCTCTCGTTCTGTCGTTACTTCTGGCAACTCGTCTCTCGGCGGGGGCGGGACCCCCGGCGCCAATTCGTCGCGGTCACCGACCCTGGGACCCCCCTCGAGACCTTGGCCAATGAGCGTGGGTTCCGCCGGGTCTTCCGTGCGACGCCGGACGTCGGCGGCCGCTATTCGGCCCTGACCGCGTTCGGCCTCGTCCCGGCTGCCGCGAAGGGCGTGGACCTGGCCGCGCTGCTCGATCGGGCATATCGGATGGCGGAGGCGTGCGCCTTCTGTGTCCCGCCGACGGAGAATCCCGGCTTTGGCTTGGCGGCGGCGCTCGGGGCGTTCGCTGCCGAGGGCCGGGACAAGATCACCTTCCTGGCCACCCCGCCGTTCGAGTCGTTCCCGAGCTGGGCCGAGCAGCTCATCGCCGAGAGCACCGGGAAGTCGGGGCGCGGGCTGATACCCGTCGTCGACGAGCCTCCCCTCCCGGCCACCGAGTACGGCCCGGACCGGCTCTTCGTTTCTCTGGAGTCCAGCGGTCGGCCCAACCCCCGGGTGGACGAGCTCGTGGCGGCCGGTCAGCCCGTGATCCGGATGGCCCTCGATGGAACGAGCGCGATCGGCGGTGAATTCTTCCGGTGGGAGACCGGGATCGCGATGGTCGGTCCGCTGCTCGGGATCGATCCGTTCGACCAGCCCGATGTCGAACTCGCCAAGGAGCTGGCGCGCTCGGCGATGGCCACGACCGCGAGCGGCACCGCGCTTCCGCCGGGTGCGGCCGTGCGGGCGGACGACGCCGTGGGCCTGCCCGTGGCGCTGGCCAAATTCCTCTCGGCGGTCCAGCCGGGCGACTATGTGGGCCTGCAGGCGTACCTGGCTCCTCAGCCCGCGATCGACACGGCACTCCAGGCGATCCGAGGGGCGCTCCTCGCGCGGCGCAAGTGTGCGACCACGTCGGGGTACGGGCCACGCTTCCTCCACTCCACGGGACAATTGCACAAGGGCGGGCCCGCGACCGGGCGCTTCTTGCAATTCGTCGACGCGCCAACTCCGGACCTGCCGGTCCCGGAGACCGATTACACGTTCGGGAAGATCATCCGCGCCCAGGCGCTCGGAGACCTACAGGCGCTGCTCCAACGCGGTCGAACCGTCCTGCGGGTGGAGCTCGGGGGCGATGCGGTCGGCGGGCTCGCCGCGGTCGAGCGGGGCCTCCATGGCTGAACCCTCGATCCTCCTCTGGGACATCGGCGGGGTGCTCCTGTCCAACGGCTGGGAGGAGAGCTTCCGCGAGCAAGCGGCGCGCCAGTTCGGGTTCGACCTGGCCGAGTTCGAACGTCGTCATCGGCTGCTCGACGCCGGGTGGGAGCGGGGCGAGCTCTCGATGGACCAGTACCTCGACCGGACCCTCTTTTACGAGCCGCGGTCGTTCTCGCGCCCGGAGTTCGCGGGGTTCATGTTCGGCCGCTCTTCGCCGCACCCGGAGGTGCTCGCGCTCGCCCAACGCCTACGGGCGAACCCCGCGAACCGACTGTCCTGCCTGAACAACGAACCGCGCGAGCTCAACGAGTACCGGATCGCCAACTTCGGCCTGTACCGCCTCTTCGAATCGTTCTTCTCCTCCTGCTACACGGGCCGCCGCAAGCCCGACCCGTCGGCGTATCGCCTCGTCGTGGATGTCCTGCGCCGCCCTCCTTCGGAGATCGTCTTCATCGACGATCGGCCGGAGAACCTCGCCCCCGCCCGCGCGCTCGGGATGCATACTGTCCACTACCAGACGCCGGCACAGCTCGAAGGAGAGCTGCAGGCGCTCGGGGTTCGGGCCTAACGGAGAGAACGATGGAACTGGGAATGGTCGGCTTGGGAAAGATGGGCGCGAACATGGCGAACCGACTCGTGCGCGGCGGCCATCGCGTGGTTGGCTACGCACGCTCGCCGGACGCGGTCAAGGCGGTGGTGGCCTTCGGAGCGGAGGGCGCGAGCTCCCTGACGGACCTCGTGGGCCAACTGACCCCACCGCGCGTGGTCTGGCTCATGGTCCCCTCCGGTCAACCGGTCGACGACAACATCGAGGCGCTGCTCGCGCTGCTCAAACCCGGTGACATCCTGATCGACGGAGGCAACTCGTACTACCGCGACACACTGCGGCGAGCGCAGCGGATCGCCCCGACCGGCGTCCAATTCCTCGACGTCGGTACGAGCGGGGGGATCTGGGGGCTGGCCGAGGGCTACAGCATGATGGTCGGGGGCGACGCCGCGCTGGTGGCGCGACTGGCGCCCCTGTTCCAGACGCTCGCTCCCGCGGCGGACAAGGGCTGGGGCCGTGTGGGTCCGAACGGTGCGGGGCACTTCGTCAAGATGGTGCACAACGGCATCGAGTACGGACTGATGCAGGCGTACGCCGAGGGGTTCGCGATCATGGGTGGCAAGACCGACTTCTCCCTCGACCTGACCCAGATCAGCGAGATCTGGCGATTCGGCAGCGTGGTCCGCTCCTGGCTGCTCGACCTGACGGCGTCGGCGCTCCACGACAATCCCACGCTCGCCGGGGTTTCGCCGTACGTCGTCGACAGCGGCGAAGGGCGCTGGACGGTCACCGAGGCGCTCGACCTGAACATCCCGGCGCCGGTGATCACGCTCGCCCTCCAGAGCCGACTGCGCTCGCGCGAGGCGGACCCGTTCACGGAGAAGCTCCTCGCGGTGATGCGCAACAAGTTCGGGGGCCACGAGATCCGCAAGGAGTGAGCGTGGTCGAGCTGCGCAGCGGGATCGGCCCGCACCTGTTCGTGGTCCTCGGGGCGACCGGGGACCTGATGCATCGCAAGCTCCTGCCCGCGCTCTTCCAGGTATCGGCGGACGACTCGCTGCGGCAGAAGGTCGTTCTCCTCGGGGTGGCCCGTGCCGATCTGGACGATGGACGATTTCGGGAGAGCGTCCACGCTTCCCTGACGGCCGCCGGGGTCGGTGCGGACGATCCGCGACGGGGTTGGGCGGATGAGGCCGTCCATTACCAACGGCTTGACCCGGCGCATGGCGTCGGTTTCGACGCTCTGCTCGCACGGATCCAAGAAGTGGAGCGCGACCACCAGCTCCCGGGAGACCGCGTTTTCTACCTCGCCTTGCCGGTCGATACGATCGCCGACATCCTCGCCGGGCTCGGCGCCGCGGGGGTCGCCCACGGTCCGGGCTGGTGTCGCATCGTGATCGAGAAACCGTTCGGACGCGACCTAGAGAGCGCCGAGGAGCTCAACCGGCAGCTCCACGCCTCCTTCCAGGAGAACCAGGTCTTCCGGATCGACCACTACCTCGGGAAGGAGACGGTCCAGAACCTGCTGGTCTTCCGCTTCGCCAACATGCTCTTCGAGTCGATCTGGAACCGAGACCGCGTCGCGAACGTGGAGCTCACCGTCGCCGAGGACCTCGGTTTGGAGGACCGGGCGGAGTACTACGATCGCTCGGGAGCCTTGCGCGACATGCTCCAGAATCACATGACCCAGCTCCTGACGCTCGTGGCGATGGAAGCACCGGCGACCGCCACCGGCGATTCGATCCGCAACGAGAAGGTCAAGGTGCTCCAATCGATCGGTCCGGTCTCCCCTGACGACGCCGTCTTCGGGCAGTACGTGGCCGGGGGTTCCGGCGCGACGGCGGTCAAGGGGTACCTCGACGAGAAGGGGGTCGCCCCCGGCTCCAACACCGAGACGTACGCCGCGGCAAAGCTGAGCATCAACAACTGGCGGTGGCAGGGTGTCCCCTTCCTGCTGAGGACCGGCAAGCGGATGCCGTCGAAGTCGACGCGGATCGTTGTGAACTTCCGGCGCCCACCTGTGATGTTCTTCCAGAGCGAGGATGCGACGGACCTCGCGGCGAACCGGCTGATGATCATGGTCCAACCGGATGAGGGCTTCGAACTGGCGTTCGAGCTCAAGCCGCCCGGCCACGCGCTGACGATGCAGACCCACCGTATGCACTTTCTCTACTCCGAGGCGTTCGGCCCGCTCACCGACGCGTACCAGACGCTGCTTACCGACATCATGCGAGGGGATCAGACGCTGTTCGTCCGCGGGGACGAGGTGGAAGCGGCGTGGAGGGTCTACGCCCCGCTGATCGCCAGCCCTCCCCCGATCCAACCCTACCCCTCCGGGACCGACGGCCCTGCGCGGGCCGCGGAGCTCGCCCAGCGCAACGGCGTCATCTGGTCGACCGACTAATGGTCCACCTCGAGGTCCACCCGAACCCGGAATCGGCCGCCCAGGCGCTGGCGGCGTTCTTGACGGGACGCCTCGAGCGCGCCGATCGATCCACGGGCCGCTCCACGATCAGCCTGTGTGGGGGCTCGACCCCGGCACGCCTGTACGAGATCGCGGGCCGATCGTGGCGCGATCAACCGTGGAGCCGCCGCCTTCAGATCTACTGGGGCGACGAACGCTTCGTCCCTCCGACCTCGGCCCAGAGCAATTACCGGCTGGCAGCAGAGACGCTACTCGCCGGCGGATGGTTCGATCCAACGCACGTGCACCCCGTCCCTACGCAGAGCTCGCCCACCCCCGACTTCGCGGCCCAGGAGTACGAGGCGGTACTCCACACCTCGTTCCCCGCGAGGTCGTCAACGCTCGATGTTGCGTTGATGGGGATAGGCCCGGACGGACACACCGCGTCCCTTTTCCCGGGTCAGCCTTCGCTACGGGAGCCGACACGCTGGGCCCTCCCGGTCCCGAACTCCCCGCTGCCGCCGCTCGTCGCCCGGGTGACCCTCACCCTGCCGTTTCTTAACCGGTCCCGTACTGTAGTCGTTTTCGCGACCGGCGCCGAGAAAGCGTCGATCGTGCGTCAGGCGCTGGCGCCTGTCTGCGAAGGGGAATCCCCGCTGCCCGTAACTCGAGTTCAGGGGACCGAGGAGACGATCTGGTTCCTCGATGCCGTCGCCGCGGGAGCGGTCCCGCGCTAGGGTCGTCGCTCACTCCGTCGCACGGACGGCGTCCGCCGGTGGCAGTCGGGCGGCCCGCAGCGCCGGCCCGGCGATTGCGACGAGCACGAGCAGGTACGCGACGATGACGATCTCGGCGACCGTCGCCCACGGCGCGCTGAAGGAAGTGATCCCGGACGCGGCCGCGCTGGGGCTCGTGGTCAGGTTGAAGACGATCAGTAGCCCGAGGACGGCCCCGATCCCCACGCCCAATAGGGTGACGAACGAGTACTCTAGCACCAGGGTGCGTAGGATCATCCCCTGGGTGAACCCCGAAGCGCGAAGCATGCCGATCTCCCGGCGCCGCTCGACGACGGCCCGTAGCGCCAGGATGCCCATCGCCGCGATCCCCACCCCGAGACCGAGCCCCACGAAGATCTCGAGGAGTCCGATGAATCCCTCCGTCGTGCTGATGGAGGAGGCGAGGAGGGCCTGGATGTCGAAGAGGATCAGGTCCCAGCGGAAGAACGCGATCTTCGCTTCCTGAGCGGCGTGCGTGGTCGAGACGCCGGACCGGACGGTCAGCAGGTACGCCGTGGCATTGCGGTCGCCGAGGTGGGTCGCGACCCCCGGATTGACCCAGACGCCCGTGAGGACCGACTCCTTGAGGATCCCGACGACGGTGACGTTGGCCGAGCGCGCTCCATCCGGAGAGGCGACCTGGATGACCGTGCCAACTTGGAGGGTCGGGTGCGGCGGGCCGGAAGGGCCGCCGCTGACCGAGGAGGTCACGGGGGAGTATCCCTGGTCCACGATCGCAAACGACCCATTGCCGGCGATCTCCTGGAACGTCTGAGCGGCGCTGGTGTCGTGCCAGGTAGATGTGAAGGAGAACTGGTTCGTCGTATAGAAGCTGGTCGTGGCGGTCGCGTTCGGGGACGCGGAGTAGAGTGAATCGCTGAACGGGTTGGAGGCGAACCCCGGCACGGTGACGTGGATCGCGCCCGTCACGAGGGCCACGCTCGTGGCGAACAGGGGAGCGAGCGTCGAATTGTTCGCGATCTGACCGGCCAGGTCGGGGATGGGAACCTGGGAGAACCCGAAGAAGCTGTATCCCCCGGATTGGGCGGACACCGTGTTCTGCAGGTTGGCCTCTACGGTCGCACCGAACGAAGCCGTCGCCACCATGGTAAAGACCACGAGCGCGAAGATCGTCAGGCTCACGGCCGTGCGCGACGGCTGGCGCGTTGGGTAGGAGAGGGCCACCCGCACCACCGGGCTTGACTCGGCGTTCCGGCCAAGCATTCGGGTCAGCAACTGCGCGAGCTGCGGCCCGTTGAACAGGAACGCGATCAGCGCCCCGCCGACCATGATGATGCCCTCCACGAAGACGATGAAGATCCCGCCGGTGTGGGAGGTGCCGAGGGCGAAGGTGTGCAGGGGCTCGAAGCCGGCCCACACCAGGAGGGCAACGCCCACGGCGGAGAACACGAGGCGATTCCGCAGAAAGCGCGCCGCGACGAATCCCGCCCCTAGGACCGCCATCGCACCGCCGGTGATCGGGAGCGAGTAGTCGCTCGATCCCCGGTACGAGGCGAGGAACAGAAGCACGCCCAGGACGAGTACCACTCCCCCGACGTACGCGAGGAAGGTGTACGTCCGGACCGGAGGGCGGGGTTCCGGTATGTCCCGGATCGCCCGCACGATGTTCAACCGGCTCGCGCGCCGACAGGCGACGACAACGGTGATGAGCGTGAGGAGGAACCCGGCGACGTACGCGATCACCAGGCTCTGCTGGGTCACCGTGAACGATTGCACGACGGCGTTAGCCGGGATCCCCGTGCCAGAGAGGATGAACCCGGCGAGGTAGACCAGGAAGTACCCCACGCCCAGGCCCGTAAGGGTGCCGGCGAGCGCGCTACCGGCCGCGTAGATCGCACCTTCGAACAGATACGCGTAGACCAGATCTCGACGTCGCAGGCCGATGGCCCGCAGCATCCCCATCTCGCCCTTGCGCTCCTCGGCGAGCATTACGAAGATCCCGATGATCAGCATCGCGCCCGCGGCAATCGAGAACAGGCCCAGCACGAGGAAGATCGTCACGAGGCTCTGCGAGCTCTGGACGGCCGAGCTCAGGCCGTCGGCGAGCGGGGTATGGACCGCAAGCGCGTTGGCCGCCAGCACCGGGGCGAGCGTGGCATTGAGGTACGCGCTGACGCTGGACGACGCGCTCGCGCCGTCGGACTGGGAGCCGCTATTGGTCACGGCGATGTAGTTGATCTGCCCGGACGCATTCTCCAATTGCTGAGCGTCCGCCAGATCGATGAACATGTTCCCCGGACTGAGGCCAGCCGTGATGAACGCGCCGCGGAGGTTCTCCTGCACGACGGCCTGCACGGTGAAGTCGGCCGAGAGTCCTGACTGGGCGAAGATCAACAGCGACTCGCCGGCGCTGGCGTTGAGTGCGTTGGCGGTTTGATCGTCGATCAGCACATGAGCCGGGGCTGGACCGGCGATCGCGCTGCCGTTATCCGCCTCGAATGCGCCGAGGGAGGCGCTCTGGTTCCCGTTGACCCCGATGAGGTTGAGGTTCGTTTCCGGGACTCCGGACGTGCGATCGAATGCGGAGCCCGAAGAGATGATCTCCGGTGTGATGCCGGAGATCGCGGAATGCCCCGCGAGCAGTGCGCTCGCCTGCGTATAGGCCGAGTACGGGAAGAAGGGGAACGCGCCGCCGGCCGAGGAGCCGTAGATCGCCTCATCGGTGTAGCCGACGCCGAGGTACGTGTAGTGGAGGCCGAGTTGTTGGACCGAGTCACCGACGACCAAACTGCCGGAGATGATCGTGGTGCCTACGAGCAAGCCGGCAATCAGCAACGCCGTGCGAGCACGCCCTCGCCGCACGTTCCGGATCGCGATGCGGAACGAGAGCCGATGTCGCACGGCGAGGAGGCTGAGGATCGCGCCGACGACGACTAGGAGGAGGAGCAGGGTCGCTACCGTAGGGTCGAGCGCCATCGCCGGTCGACCTCAGCTTACGAACTTTCCGTCGCGCATCCGGAGCGTGCGGTCGCACGCGGCGGCGACCTCGGCATCATGCGTCACGACCACGATGGTCTGCTGGAAGCGCCGATTGAGGTCCCGTAGGAGCTCGGTGACCTGCTTCGACCCTTCGGCGTCCAGGTTGCCGGTCGGTTCGTCGGCCCAGACAATGGCCGGCCGGGCCACTAACGCGCGAGCGAGGGACACGCGCTGCTGTTGCCCCCCCGAAAGCTCGGCGGGTCGGTGGTCGACCCGGTCGCCCAGCCCCAGCTGGGTCAGCATTTCTCGCGCCTGGACCCGCGCCTCCTTGGCCTGGTGACCGGCGATCAACAGGGGCAGCTCCACGTTCTCGAGCGCCGACAGGATCGGGAGCAGGTTGTACGACTGGAAGACGAATCCCGTGCGCCGGGCCCGGTACTCGCTCTTCTTCGCATCGGCCATGGCGTGGATGTTGGTGCCCTCGAGAGTTACCGTCCCCTTGGTGATCTCATCGAGTCCGCTGAAGCAGTTCAGGAACGTCGTCTTTCCGCACCCCGAAGGGCCCATCACTGCGAGCATCTCTCCGCGCAGGATCTGGATCGAGATCCCCTGCAGGGCGGGGACGGCGGTCTCGCCCTCGCCATAGACCTTCCAGACGTCTTGACCCACTACGACCGGTTCAGGCACGGTAGTGACCACCTCGAGCGTGCGCGAATACGTGGCGCCGTACAAGAAGCTTGGGGGTTCTCCGTGCGTTCGGCCGCTGGTTTCGGCCTTCTTGAAGCGCCAGCCACCGCGGCAACGCGGTGGCGTTTCGATGGAAGCCGCCGAAGGGCGAGGCCCGAGGGGATCTACGCACCGGGCGGCGGCGTCGAGGGCGCGGCCACTGGAGGGACCTTCTTGCGGCGTCGGAGTTCGACCGCTGCCACTACGCCCAAGAGCACCACGAATGCGATTCCCGCGAGGAGCGCGTAGGCTTCGATGGGCGGGAGGCCCAGGATTTCTGGGGAACCCGTCCCGTTGGTCGGGGGAGAGGTCTGCGTCGCTTTGAAGTCGATCGACTGGGAGACCCCGACGCCGTTCACGTCCACGGACCCCGTGCTCGGGGTCGCCGCGTATCCCGACACCGACCCGACCTCGAAAGAGAAACTGCCGTTGGCCTGGGTGAAATTGATCCACGCCGAGGAGGAGCTGAGCAGGGATGCGCCGAGGGTCACCCCCCACGGGGTTCGGGCCGGCAGTCCGGACTCCTGGAAACTGACGACGTATCGACCCGGTCCGGGACTCGGGGAGAAGGATACGGCCTGCATGACCAGGCCGCCGCTCACGGTCAAGTTCCCGTGGCCGGGATCCGCGAGGTATCCCTCAACGGGTTCGATCGCGTAGGGGTACGTCCCGTTCGGTTGCGCGGCCAAGGTGAGGGTATCCTTTCCGCCGTCGGTCATCCCGCTCGCCGGGACGGCGTTGAAGGTCACCGACCAGGTCAGGCCCGAGGGGATTCCGGTCTCGCTGAACGACACCGCATAGACTACCTCCGCGAAGGTCACGGACACGGCGTCGGGGCCTCCGTTGACGATGAAGGGCGAGGTGTATGTCGGCGACCACGACTTGTTGTTCGTGGACACCCTGAACGAGTACGTGCCGTTCGGAAGGTGGGTCGATATGATCGTCCCGCTACTGCCCGAGATCGGGACCGACATCGTGGGTTGACCGGTGATGTTCACAAACCAGGTACTTCCGCTCGGCAGTCCGGTCTCCGCGAACGTCACCGGGTACGTCGGGGGTGGGACCGCCTGGTAGAGGATCGAGAGAGTGCCCTGCACGGAGTTACTAACGTACGTGGCCCCGCGGCTTCCATCGTAGGCGATCGCGACCGGTTCGTTTCCCACCGCAACCTTCGCCACCACCACGTTGGTCGCGTCCGAGATCACGCTCACAATGTTCGATAGGTAGTTTGTGACGAGGACCGTACCCTGAGCCGGGTCGAAGACGAGCCCATAGGACGTGCCCGCCATCGGGATCGACGCCACGACGGTGTTTCGCGTGTCGTTGATGACGCTCACATTGTCCGAGACGAATCCCGCAACGAAGACCTCTCCCTTGGCGTCGTCGTACGTGGCGGCGAACGGCGATCCGAGGACCGAGACGTTCGCCACGACCTTGTCCGTGGCGTCCGAAATGATGCTCACCTCGTCGGCGGCGCCCTCCGTGACGAAGACCTCCCCCGTCCCCCCATCGTACGCTACCCCGTCCGGATCGCTTCCGTTTGCCAACGGCACGGTCGCGACCACCTTGTTCGTCGCATCCGAAATGACACTCACATTCTGGGAGTTCTGGTTCGCGACGAACACTTCGCCCGACCCGCTGTCATACGCGATGCCTCTGGGACTCAGCCCGACCGGGATGGTGGCCAGGACCGAGTTTGTCGAGTCCGAAATGACGGAGACATCGTCTCCGCCGATGTTCCCCACGAATATCTCCCCTTTTCCGCCGTCGTACGCGACCCCGTACGAGCCCCTTCCCGCCGGAACGGTTGCCACCACCGTGTTCGTCGAGACCGAGATCACCTCCACTGCGCCGATGGCGTTGGAATCGGTGCCGGTGTTCGCAACGAAGAACTCTCCCCGGCCGCTGTCGTACGCGACTCCTTGAGGAAGTACTCTGACCGCAATCGTCGCGACGACCGTCCCCGTCGACCCCGAGATAACGCTCAGGTCGCTGGAAGCCAGACTCGCCACCATGATCTCCATTTTCCCGCCGTCATACGTCAGTGCCTGGGGATGGGTCCCGACCCCGATGGTCCCGACCACTTTGTCGTCGATTTCCGAGATCGCGCTGACGTTATCCGAATCGAAATTTGCGACGAAGACTTCCGCCAGATCGGTATCGAATGCTGCGGATTCCGGGGCCATTCCCACATTGACGGTGGCGACGACCGTGAAGCTGGTGTCCGAGATCACGCTCACATTGTTCGTTTCCGCATTCGCGACATAGACCTGGTTCTCATCGGAGTCGTACGCGATACCCGCGGGGTTTCCTCCCACCGGTACGGTCTTGAGCACCGATTCTGACATGCCCCCGAGGACGCTCACATTGTTCGACTCGAGGTTCGCAACGAAAATCTCCCCCTCCCCGCTGTCGTACGCGACCGCTTCGGGGCTGGTTCCTACCGGGGTGATCTTCAGGATGGCGTCGTTGGAGTCGTTGATCACCGCCACCTCGTTCGAAAGGAATTCCGTGACGAAGACGGTGGCCTGCTTCGAGTCGTAGGCAACACCGAACGGGTTGCTCGCCAACGGGATCGTCGCCATGACGACGTTCGTCGTGTCGTTGATCACGCTCACGCTGTCCGTGCCTTCATTCGCGACAAAGAGCTCGCTCTTCCCGAGGTCGTACGCGATGCCCTGTGGTGAGCCACCCACCGGGACGGTGGCGATCACGACGTTCGTCGTGTCGTTGATCACGCTCACATTGTCCGAGTACTCGTCGGCGACAAAAACCTCCGACTTCCCGCTATCATAGGCGACCGCGGCGGGGCCCTGGCCGTAGCCGGCGAGGAAATTTCCGGGAAAGACGCTGTCGTTCAGCAGAACCAGGGTCCGGTTCACGACGTGAGGCCCCAGAGGCGCCGGGGCGGAAGGATGGCCCACGGCGAGGCTCCGGGCATGGAACTCCAATCCCGCCCCGGCGTGTGACGCACCTACCTGGGCGATATTCTCCGCAAGCCCCCCGGTGGATTCCCCAGCGACCCGGGGAAGGCTCCTATGATCGGTCGGATTCCCGAGGACGTTCCCCGTACCGGAGATCACGACGAGAAGGCAGCCTGCGACGATCACAACTCGCCAGAGTTGCCGATCACGTTCCACGCCCGACAAGACAATCGCCCTCGGGCTGGGTGTGTACCGCATCGGGCTTGGCGGCATAAGCTGGTGGTCTCCCCATATCAGAGGA
The DNA here is from genome assembly GCA_022750205.1 of Thermoplasmata archaeon. GTDB lineage: Archaea > Thermoplasmatota > Thermoplasmata > Lutacidiplasmatales > UBA184 > Lutacidiplasma. The sequence continues at coordinate 2,969 of JAKIWD010000030.1, read as the reverse complement.
GGCACCTCGAAGACAAGCCAATGGCGCGACTGGAATCCAGCTACTGTGAGTGGTCAAAAACGTGAGCAGTTGCCTTAGGGGAAGGTCAAGGAAGATTCCATCCCCTCGGGCGCGTTCGACAAGCTCGGGATCGCCAGTCGGCCCCCGCCACCGCCTTCAAATCTCGTCAGACGAAGCGAACGCCAGGAAGGTGCTTTAGCGCGGAATCGCTGGTGTAAAGTTCGGCGTTGTGCCGGCGGGCGGTAGAATAAATGAGGGCGTCGGAGAAGTGGAGCCCGTGCTCGAGGCTGTAATCGGCTGCTGCGAGCGCGATCTCATGGTCCACAGGGACCACGATCGTGTGGCCGAGGGCCGCGACGTTTTCTAGAGCCACATGTTCTCCCCGCAACAGCTTGGCCTTCTTGTACACCTCATAGACCGTCACCACCGAAGTGAGAATCTGTTTCGGTGGGACTGCATCGATCACGCGGTTGTACTGCTCGTGCTTGGATCCCCCGCCGAATCTTTCGATCCACCCGTAACTGTCGATGGATATCACGGCCGCACCCCGGCCTTAGGGGCGATCGCGCTTGTCGCGAAGGTCCTTGGTGTCGAGCCCGGGGGTCATCCCCTTGGTCCGATCAAAGGGACGAATTGGGACGTAGTGGAGAATACCATGCTTCACGATCACCGCCATCCGGTCCCCGGCGTGAATATGGAATTCCTCGCGGACCCGCTCCGGGATCACGACCTGGTACTTCGGGGAGACCGTTACAGTGTCCATCGACACCACCCGAAGGCAACGACAGTGGCATCGATATATCAGACTTCCTACGCGACGTCTATCCAAAGGCGACTAGGGGGCAGCGAGGAGCACCAGCCACTGGAGGGATTTGAACCCTCGACCTGCTGATTACGAATCAGCCACTCTGCCAGCTGAGCTACAGTGGCGCCGCTCTGACCGAGGAAGTTCGAGCTATAATGCTGGCGCCATCTTTGACGGTTCACGATGCGTCGAGCGCCTCGAAGACGTCTCGCTTGAGGTCGTCCGGCCCCTCGACTCCGACGGAGAGCCGGATCAATCCAGGGTCGATCCCACACCGCGCGAGCTGCTCCGGTGTTGCGTGACGGTGCGACGTCTCCAGGGGTAACGAGGCGAGGCTCTCCACGCCGCCGAGGCTCGCCGCCACATGCACGAGCCGAAGGCGCCGCAGCACCCGCCGGGCCGCATCGGTGCCCCCTCGGACCGCGAAGGAAAGAACACCCCCGCGGCCGCGCATCTGACGGCGGGCGATCTGTTCCTCGGCCTCGCTGGCGGACCCGGGGTAGTGAACGGAGTGCAAACGGGGATGGCCCCGGAGCGCCTCCGCCAGCGCGCGGGCCGACGCGTTCTGGTGCGCCACACGGAGGGCGAGCGTCCGCATCCCGCGGGCGAGGAGGAACGCCGCGAAAGGGTCGAGGGAGGCCCCCACCACCGAATGCGTCGCTTCGATACGCTGGACGAGGTCCCGCTTCCCGACGACCGCGCCGGCCACCAGGTCCGAATGACCGCCAAGGTACTTCGTCGCGCTGTGAACGACCAGGTCGGCCCCGTGGGCCAAGGGGTTCTGATTGATCGGGGTGGCGAACGTGTTGTCGACCAGCAGCACGGCCCCGTGCTGGTGGGCGGCGACGGCCCATCGCGCGATGTCGTGCACGTGCAGGCAGGGGTTGGTGGGGCTCTCCAGGATGACGACCCGCGTGCCCTCGGGGACCTGCTCCTCCGGGGCCTCGGCGGCCAGATCGCCCACGGAGTCGACCCGAATCCCCCAGGGTGCGATCAGCGTCCCGAGAAGCGTCGTGGTCCCGCCGTACAAACTCTCCAGCGCCACGACGCCGTCGCCCGGCCGCAGGAGGGTGAGCAGCGTGGTCGAGAGCGCTCCCATGCCGGACGCGAATAGGAGCGCGGACTCTCCCCCTTCGAGGTCCCGCGTGAGTTCGGCCGCGACGTCGACCGTCGGGTTCGTCATCCGGGTGTACAGGTGGACCTCCCCTCGTTCACGCGCCTCACTGAACTCCGAAGGGAAGTGGTAGGTCGAGGTCTGGTAGATCGGGGGCACGACGGCCCCCGCGTTCCAGTCCGGCATCCGAGCGGCGTGTTGCAGTCGGGTCGCAGGTCCCGCCCACTCGGGCAGCGGCTCGAACTTCCGGCGGGCCGGCCCGCCGGCCCCCGCCGACCCGCTCATCGGGATCGCGGGGACGACGTCGCGGGTCGTAGCACGGCGAGCCGAGCCTCCGCTCCGATATCCTTGAGATACGCCGCGGTGGGCGGCGGGAGGAGTTCGCTCCAGGCTCCGTGGTCTGCCATGAGCTCGCGGATCTTGGCACCCTCGTAGCGGTTCCGGTCGACGAGGGTCGGGCTCTCGACCTCGTACTCGGCCTGCGCGAAGAGCGACCGGGTCAGCGGGTTGTTCGTGTACACCCGCTCGAACGGTGGAAGCAAGGATTCGAGGTGGGCCACCCAGAGCGCGTGACGGTGGATGTCGACGAGGGGTACCGTCGTCCATCCCGAGATGTGCTCCGCGCGCAGGGCGCGCTCGATCATCTCATGCCGCTCGCCGGCGGTGAACGGGTTGAGCCAGGTGTGCGACTCTTCGGCGCTCCCGATGCCGATGATCAGCACCTCGTCCGTGTGCTGGGCCCGCAACGCCTTGACTACGCCGAGATGGCCTGCATGGAACGGCTGGAAGCGTCCGACGAGCAGCCCGCGCGCGATGGCCGGACCCTCCTCAATCGGGGGCGAGGTCCTCGACGTCGTCCAGGAACTCGTCGATGTGCGGGCACCGGGAGGTGAGGTAATGCAGGCAGTGGCCGCAACGGGTATCATCCAAGCTCGAACGCAGCGAACGGTTGAACACGTAACAGGGCCGACCGATGAACCGGTCTTCCTCCTCTTCCTCGACCGCGACCGGGCGGTAATCCCGAACGGTCGTCAGGTGGTGCGAGGGACT
>JAKIWD010000154.1 GCA_022750205.1 Thermoplasmata archaeon | reverse complement strand
CGCCGAGCTCGCTGATGAAGACCGAGACGTTGCAACCGGGGCACGACGACGTGACCGCGGCGCGGGCTGCGACGAGCCGGGGCGGAATGCCCGCGGCGCTCTGGATCGTCCAGTAGAAGTCCTCGAGGCTCCCGTCCCCGGTCCCAAGCCAGCCGGCGGGGTACTCGTGGAACGCCACGGACTGGATCTTCGAGCCGGTGACGTTCAGGACGCCCGAGATCCACTGCGGGAACGTCCACGAGCCGCAGGTGCAGCCGGAGGCGGGCAGGCCGAGGATCGGGGTCGTGCTGTCCACCGCCCGGATCGCTTTCACGTAGGCGACGACCTCGTGCCCGAACTGGGTCGGGTCGGGGCCTCCGCTGGACTGGGTCGCCCAGTCCTTCCACGGGAGCTTCCAATGCGACCAGAGCTCCGGTTCGTTGCCGATCATCCAGTAGGCCGGGGTGAAGCTCAGGTTGACCTCGGTGTAGTTCACGACGGCCTCGGCGAAGCTGGCGTTGTCGATCTCGGCGGGGACCTGGACGATCGCGGTGCAGTGGGTGGCCTTGCACAATTGCACGAACTGGCTCTCGTTCGTGAGGGCGTGCTTGGGAATTCCGGAATACGTGTCGTAGTGGGTCTGGGTGAGCGGGTCGTAGTCTTCGCCCGCCATGGCGCCGGGCCAGACCAGGACCCGCGCCGGGGTGGCGTTCACCGCGGTCGCTTCGCCGCGGAACATCCGCACTTCGTTGTTCACCGTGGTGCCGAAGAACTGGCTCGAGATGTTCGCGGCCCGGTTCCCGATCGTGAGGGTCACGTTGACGGGCGGCGACGTGGCGGGGCCGACCGCACGTAGCTCCGTTGCGCCCGAGGTCGCGGTGCCCGGCGAATGAGGCGCGCTCCCCGGGGGAGACAAGGCGAACCCGTTCCCCGTCAGGAGCACGAGGAGAACGACGCTGATCGGAATCCACCGGATCCCTGGGAACCGTCGGTACGACATCGACACTGCGCGCGCCCCCGAGTCCCCGGTCCGTATGGCGTACCGGACCACCCCCCGTAGGGGTGGGCCAGGCCACCGTGCCGGCGCACAGGGCTGCCGCTCTTCAACCTTAGCCGCGATACGGCTCGCGATACCTCGGTCCGGTTGCGACTCGGGCCTCTCCCGAGGCCGCTCCTATCCGGTCGCAGGCCGACGGGAACGACCCCGATTGGGATGATCGAGCGGGCTCCCGCGTTCCGTGGGTTCCGAATCCAGGTGCGCTTCCGCAACGCCCGGATCGTGCCCCACCTCCCGGTCCTGCTCCGCCTCCGTCCTGGCGCCCGTCGTGCCCGTCGGGGGTCGGCGATATCGCCGCCAAACGAGCAGTACCGCGAGGATGGCCGCTCCGACTGCGCCCAGGAGCTCGTACGGTATCGCTCCGGAGAGACCGGTCGCCGTCGTCCCACCGCCGGGTGCGGGCAACACCAACAGCGAAACGTTCGCGCCCGCGTGTTCTCCGGCCGCGTCGGCCACGAGGGCGTCCACAGTGAAATTTCCGGCGGCTGAGGGGCGGCACGAGAGGAGGGAGGTGTTGGACGAGGCGCACCCCGGGGGCAGGGCCGTGTACGAGTACGATCGGGCGCCGCTCCCGCCGATGGCGGCGAACGTGAACGTCACGTTGTCGCCGAGATTGATGAACGAGGTGTTGACCCAGAACCCCGACACGGCGAGTCCCGGGTTGACCACGAGGGACGCCGAGCCGTTTGCGCTGCCGCCGACGGAATCGGTGACGTGGGCCCGGATGTGGAAAGTTCCCTGTGCCCCGGCGACACAGCGGATCGAGGTGGCATTCTCACTCGGGCAGCCCGACGGAAGGCCGCTGAACGTGATCGCATCCTGCGGCGCCCCTCCCGAGACATTCACCGAGAGGCTGGCGGCCTGCCCCAGGTCGATCGAGGTGGGTGCGAGGTGAAGCGTGGCGTTCAGGATCGGAAACACCGTCACAGCAACGGCGGGAGAAGCCACCGATACGCCGACGGCATCGGTCCCGGTCACCACCACAACGAAGCCGCCGGCGGTCGAGGGAGCACAGTAGATCCGAGCGAGCGGCGACGTCCCGCACCCCGTGGGCAATCCCTGCCACGAGTAGCCGATCGTCCCGGAGCCGTTGACCGAGCTGGCTTGCAGGCCGAGGGTCTGCCCCAGGTCGAGCGGTCCGCTGCTCACCAGAGAGACGACGGGTCGAGCATTCACCGTCAGGGCGATCGACGCCGTCACGGAGCCGCCGACGCTGTCGTTCGCCCAGGACTGCACGACGTAGTGTCCGGGGGCGAGAAAGATGTGCGATGCCGATGGACCGATCGCGGTCGCGCCGTCTCCGAAATTCCACGAGGACTGGATCGGGGGCACGCCGCCCATCGCGGTCGCGTTGAAGACGACCGCCACTCCGACATCCGTGACGTTCGCCGACTCCGTGACGGCGGTGGAGATGGCCGCAGTCACGGTCAGCGCGATGGGCGTGCCGACGGAGGCGCCGGCGCTGTCGTTCGTCCAGAACCAGACGGTGTACGAGCCGGACGTTTGGAAAACGTGCGAGCAATTCGAGCGGTTGCTCCAGGCACCGTCCCCGAAGCGCCAGATCGTCAGGAACGGCGCCACGCCGCCGTTGTGGGACCCCGCGAACTGGATCGCGACGCCCGCCGCGTCTTGAGTCGACGAGGCGTTGGCGGTCTCGGTCAGGTTGGCGACGAGGTCGACGGAGGTCGTTGCGTTCGCCGAGTGGTTGTTGCGGTCGGAGGCGTTGATCCCGACGACGTAGTGCCCGGGGGCTCCGAACTGCTCCGTCAGCGTGGGTGTCGAGCCCAAGGTTCGGTTTCCTTGGGTCCAATTGAGCAGGTAGGGCGGAACTCCCCCCGACTCCCCCGCGAAGAGCTGGACCGGCAGCGAGGCATCGACCACCGGGGGCGAAGCCCGGGGGTCGACCGTCAGGTTCGGCGGGGGGCCGTACCACCAAGTGTCGGCGGCGTTCAGTCCCCCGGATTCGCCCCATAGCAGGGCGCCGCGGTCGGCCGGGTCGTCCGCCACCTGACCGGTGCCGCGCGGAGTGGGAGCCCAACCGCCCGACGCGTTGACCCACCTGCCGTGATGGAACACCCACGTGTCGTTCACGGTCGGCAAGCAGGTCGAGCACACGGGTTGAAGGAACCCGCCGAAGAGCACCGGGGAGCCCTCCGTCGAATCCAACGCGAAGCCCGCGTCGTACCGGGAGGCCGGACCCGGACCGACGGTACCCGTGATATTGCTCCAACTTCCGTTGGAGAACAGCCAGGTCGAGTTGAACCCTTGACCGCCGAACAGGATGACACCCTTGTCCCACGGGGAGTCCGCGATGGAAACACCCCCGCTGCCGAACGAGGGTTGGACGGATTGGTTGGCGGTCACGTTCGTCCAGACCCCGGCCGCGTACGTCCAGGTCTCCGTGACCGGTGAGGAAACGCTGCACGAGCACTCGGTCAGGAGAACCACCTCCTGGTCCGTCGAGTCGTAGGTCAACCCGCCGTTTTCGGTCGTCGGGGGAGCGACGGGAGTCGTGATCGGGGACCAGTTTCCCCCCGAGAACGACCAGGTGTCGTTGAGCGGGCCCTGCCCAAAGATGCCGCCGGTGCAGCCCGGAGAAAAGCAGCCGTACCCCCCGAACAGGAGCACGTAGCCGTCCCGGGCGTCGTAGGTCATTTGGGTGGAGAATCGAGGGTTCGGGAGTGTGGGGCTCAGGTTCGAGAT
>JAKIWD010000015.1 GCA_022750205.1 Thermoplasmata archaeon | reverse complement strand
GGAGCGATGGAGCTCGAGGCGGGGGTCGTCTACAACCGCTACGGCGTTCCCATCGTGGTCGAGGAGAGCCTGCGCGAGTACCTGCTCAAGGGGCTGCCGCCGTTCCTCTTCTCGAGCCCCGGCGGGATCTTTGCCCGCATCGACGGCGATCGTCTCAAGGAACTACGGCTCGCGCGGAGCCTGTCGCTTGGAGCGTTGGCGAGCGTGGGCGGCGTTTCGCGCCGGACCATCCAGCTTTACGAGGAGGGCGCGGGTGCCGAGGTCGACGTCGTCGAGCGTCTCGAATCGTTCCTCGGGGAACCGATCGCCTTGGCGCTCGAACTGTTCAAGTCGGCCACCTCCGAACCGCGCCGCAGCTCCGGTCGCGGGGAGGCTGGAGCGGCCGAGGGATCGCGAACGGACGAAAAGGATGGCGCCGAGAAGTCGGCCCCGCGACCGCGCGAGCTCGCTTCGACCGGCGACGCGATGCGCGACACCGTGTTCCGTCAGCTCGATGGGATGGGCTGGGAGGTCATCGTGACGGTTCGATGCCCGTTCGACGCCTTCACGCAGGGCCCGATCCGCGAGGAGAAGGAGATCCTGCTCACGTCGGTCGGTTCGTTGCGGACGGCCCAGCATCGGGCGGAGCTGCTCCAACAGCTGGCTCGGGTCGCCGAGGGTCATGCGGTGTTCGTCGTGCGCGAGATGCCCTCGCGTAAATCCATCGACGGCCTGCCGCTCGTGTCGATGACCGAGCTTCGCCGGCACCGCGACCGCGACGAGCTCGTGGAGCTCATCGCCGAGCGCGAGACCCCGTGATCGCGGCCTCGGTACGTGCCGGGGGCGACTACCTGGTCCTGGGCGCGGTCCGGGGTCTCGTCGCCGACGGTCCCGCCGTGATCGCCAAGCTCGAAGGATTCGCCCCGAAAGGGATCGGCGTGGGGCTCTCGTTCGACGAGATGACGGGCCTGAACGACCACTTCGTCCATCGACCGTTCGAGCCACTGGTCCCCCTCACGCCCCACGAGACCGCCGAAGTACGGGGACTGAGTCGCCACGGGGAGGTGCGCGTACCGCACCCGACCTACGTCGGCGTCCTGGAATGGGCGGCCGATCGTTCGCTCCCGGTGGAGGCGTTGGAACCGTCCGACGACAAGTACGCGACGCTGTTCACCGACCACATCAGCTACTTCGAACTCGTGCGCCGCACGCTGCGCGAACGCAAGCTTGCCCGCGCGCCCCCCGAGAGCGCCGACGCGGACGCGTACGCGCTGACCTGGGACGGTACGCTCTCCCACGGACGGGGCTCGCGTGCGTTCCTGTTGGCGCGAGAAGAAGCGGTCGCGGCCGGGGCACAACGTTTGGCGGCCCGCGTCGGCCGCACGGCGCTCGTCGTCGACCGCGAGCGGTTCGACGGCGTCGTGCGCGCGCTGAGCTCCGAGGGCGTGCCGACCGCCGAGTGAGCCCGCCCGGGAATCGACGAATTTATCGCGACGGGCCGGGTCGGTGTCGCATGCCGTGGGGATGGGGCAAGAAGGAGTCGCCGGAGCCAACGCCAGCGCGAGGATCCGGGGCGGCCCCGAGTAGTTCGCAGGGGCCGCTGCCACCCGTCCAGACAGCCTCCGGAAGTCCGCCGCTCGATGGTCCGGTCCGGTTTCGGATCGACCACTTGTACACGATCATGGGCGAGGGGTGCGTCGCCAGCGGGGAAGTGTTGGAAGGGACACTGCGGCCGACGTTGACGATGCGAGTGGAAACCGTCACGCTGCGCCCGGGGACCCCGGCCTCGGTCGAAGTGGTGAAGGCCGTGGCTCACCGCACGCCGGCCGCGGCAGTGGCACCGGGCACACCCGCCGGCTTGACATTGCGTGGATTAGTGGGGGTAAAGCCCCACCCGATCCTTGAAGCGGGGTCCATCGGGCGGGAGTGGCCGGTGGAATCGGGAGACCTGTTGGTATCTCCGTAGGTTCGCGTTCGCCGGAGCGGATCGAGCGAGCCTCGCGTGCGTGGTGGCGCGACGACGCTCTTCACCCCGTCGCCGCTAGGGCGGCGCTCGAAGGCATCACACGTCGCGCGAGAGGACCTTCTCGAGGACCGCCCGCCCGGTTCGCCGGAACTCCTCGAGGGAGCCTTCGTTCACGAGCATCCCGTCGGCCAGCGTGAACGCGTTGCCGATGCCCCACTTGAGCTCGCGTCGATCGCGGTCATAGAGCTCCTGCATATCCGCGCCGTCGTCGCCGCGGCCGCGACGCATCATCCGGTCGTAGCGTTGCTCCGGAGAAGCGAAGATGCCGAGCACGAACAGATCGCCGAAGTTGTGGCGGAAGACGCTGACCTCGCTGTCGGACCGGCAGCCGTCCACGAGCATCCGCGTCTCCGTCAGCTTCGGGAGCGCGCGCTGGGCCCAGATCCCCGGGCCGTGCTTTTCGCGCTCCTCGTTGGCGACGCGGGCGACGTTGGCGTTCGTGAGCTGCAAATTGCGGCGGCGGGTATCGTCCCGTACGAGATCGCCCATCTTCAGCGTCGCGAGTCCCATCTGGCGGGCGACCTCGACCAGCTCGTCCTTGCCCGAGCCGGGCATCCCTACCGTGACGATCAGTTTCATGGCGAGGGCGGTTCCGACGAGCCGGGCGCGATGGGAGACGCGCGCTGCACGGCCTCGTCCTGGGTCGCCATCTGGAGACGGTCGGCGCGGGTGGCGTAGCTCTGCGCCTCCTGGTCTTCCAGACGAGAAAGCTCGAGGAACCGGTCGACCTTGACCTTGAGCTCCGCGGTCTTCTGCGTCTTGATCGCCGCGCGGTGCTCGTACGTCCGGGCCTTGTGCTGGAGGTCGACGATCTTCTGCTGGATCTTGCGGATGCGATACTGGAGGTTCGTCACGTCGGAGCCGATGGAGATGCCCCCGGTCCGGTCCGTCGACGCCTTGATGTCCCGCTCGAGCTGGGCCATCTCGCTCTCGAGGTCCGGGATCCGCCCGAGGACGCTCTGGGCCTTCTCCCGGAGGACCGTCGCGGCGTGCCGGATCTTCTCGATGCGGGTGTTGACGCGTGCGGCGCGCTGCTGATTGCGCGAGGAGAGGCGCTGGTGCTTGGCCGCGATCTCCCGCAGCTTGGTGATGTCGGCGTATCCCTGGCCGCGCCAGCGGGACTCTCGGTGGACCGACGGCCCGGCCGTCAGCCCACCGGGCGGCGGCACCTCCGGAGCCATCTTGGGTCGGGGACGAGGGAACCCCATATAGCGGTTGTTCCGCAGGGGGTGTGCGGCCTCTCGGAACGGTCGGTGCAGGGTGCCGTCAGGCGGAAGGCCGGGGTAGCCGCAGCGGCCCGGAAATGGCCGCTTCCACCGATTCGACCGCGACCCGACGTTGGGCCTTGGAATCGCGCTCGCGGACCGTGACGGTGCCGTGGTCCGGCGAGGCCGGATCGAGCGTCGCCCCGTCGATCGTGATGCAGAAGGGTGTGCCGGCCTCGTCCATGCGCGCGTAGCGCTTGCCGATCGAGCCCGCGGCGTCGTACTCCACGCGCATCCCGGCGGCGAACAGCCGACGCCGGATCTCCTGCGCCATGGCCGCGTGCTCCTTCTTGAGCAGGGGGAAGACGCCCACGGACACCGGAGCAAGGTGGGGGGGGAGCTTCCAGACCGTGCGCTCTCCCTCAACGACGAGGTGCGTGTCCGCCAACGCCCAGAGGTTGCGGTCGACGCCGAAGGTGACCTCCAGGACGTGGGGCAGGACGCGCTCCCCGGATTGGAGGGCCACGGACAGATCCCGCTTCGCGCCGGCGCCGTGGCGCGTCAGGTCGTAGTCACCCCGATAGTGGACGGCCCCCATCTCACGGAAGCCGCCCAGGGATTCGACCCGAACCTCGGCGTCAAATTGGATGCGGTTGTAGAAGGCCCGCTCCGTGTCGGACTTCTCGAAGAAGCGGATCGACTCGGCCGGATACCCGAGCACGTCGCGCAGGAACCGGAGGAGGTGCGCGAGGTGAAAGACATAGAAATCCGGGATCCCGGAAGCGACGAGTTCGGCGACGCTGACCCGTTGGATGTCCTCCGTTCCCGCCGCTCGGCTCGCCGCGCGGACGACGGGGATGATCTCGCTCTCGACGGAGGCGAGAGGGACCGGGAACGCGCCCTCGGCGAAGAAGATCTGCAGCTCCGCCTGGGTGAACGAACGCATCCGGAATAGCAGTTGCCGCGGAGCGATCTCGTTGCGGTACGCCTTGCCGATGACGGCGATCCCGAGCGGCAGGGCGCGCCGCCCGACGTCCCACATCCGCGGGAACGCGAGGTAGCTATCCTGCGCGGTCTCCGGGCGCAGGTAGCCCCGCTCCCGCCCGGTGGGGCCGAGATCGAGGGGGAACATCAGGTTGAACGGAGGGGGAACGCTCAGGCGGGTCGACCCACAGTTCGGGCAGTGTACCGCATGCTCCCGCAACAGGGCGCCGATCGCTTCTGGCGACAGCCCGTCGATGCCGTCGGGGCGCCACTTTTCGAGCACCGTATCCGCGCGGAATGCGGTCTGGCACTGGTCGCAGGTCACCTCCGGGTCCGTGAAATTCTCCAGGTGCCCGGACGCCCGGACCGATGCCTCGGGAAGGACCTCGGCCGGCTCGATCAGGTAGTAATCGTCGGAGAGCCCGAGGAACCAGGCGGCCCAGGCATCCTCGATCCGTCGCTTGAGGGCGGTCCCGAGCGGACCGTAATCGAAAAAGCCGGAGGCCCCCCCGTAGATCTCGGCGGTGGGCCAGAGCACGCCCCTTCGTCGGAGCAGGGCGTACAGCTCCTCGGTCTTCACCCGCCGGCCCCCGAACGGCGGCTCCCGGGAACGAGCATAAGATGTTCGGTGGCACGGCTGACAATCTGGTAGGCGGGATCGTCTGCAGGCAGTCGGAGCACGAGGGGGTCGGCCGGGCTCCCCGCCTCGATGCGGGCCCGTTCGGGAGTGCCGAGCCACCGCCACGGCTCGACCAGGGCGGCACCGGCGAGGTAGGCGGGGCTGACGGGCCGCCGCGCGAGGCGGGCGGAGACGTAGGCGAACTCGAGCTCGCGCCACATCGACGGGGAATGGAACATCGCGTTGTCGGTACCGAGGAGCAACCGGACGCCCTGCCGCTCGAATCCGGCGAGGTCCGGGCGGCGCCCGAACAGGGCGTTGGAGCGGGGGCAGACCGCCACCGCGACCTTCTCGGCGACGACCTGTTCCACGTCGGCGTCGGTCGCTTGGGTGAGATGGACGAGCAGGTCCGGTCGAGGGCGCAGGTACGACTCCGGACGTTCGCGCTCCTCCTCGCTCGCGTGGAGCGCGTAGAACTTGTGCTGGCCACGGCACGTTCGCGCCACCACCTGAAGCGTCTCCTCGGACTCTTCGCGCGCCGCACTCAGCCCGACGCCATCGGCGACCGTGAGCACCTGGTCGAGCTCGGTTGGATCGATGGGGCGGGCGAGCGGGCGCCCAAGGATGACGGGACGAACACCGGTCCCGCGCGCCGCCGCGCGCAGCGCGCGCACTCCGTCCACCCCCTCCTCCCGGAAATCGAGGGTCGCGGCGACGCCTTCCACGGCCATCCGGCGCAGCGCGCTGTGCATCGCCGCCACTTTCTGGGGTCGGGGCGTCTCGGCGAGGAGGCGAAACTTCACGCCGTGCGGTGGGCGGACCAGCTCCGCGAGCGGGCGGTTCGGCGGTTCCCGGGAGCCCACGGCGTCCCCGAGGTGGGTATGGCCGTTGACCGGCCGGGGTACCACGATTCCCGGCACTCTCCGCACGCGGCCGCGCGTCGAGTCGGTTCCGATCTTACCGACCTCGACGATCTTCCGGCCGTCGAAGCGCACGTAGGCACGTCGGGGCCCGTCCGCGTCGAAGATCGCGCCCTCGACGATCAACCGAGCTCCCCGCCGGCCGAGACGGGGGCCGTATGTAAAGGACGATTGGCCGGCGCCCCAACTGCTAAGGGCGGCGACGCGTGAGGGTCGGCGTGTCCGCGAGCTCCACCGCGTCGCGGGGGTCGGGTGTGCGTCCACGCCTCGCCGTGGTCGGGCACGTCAATCTCGACTACCACGTGGCCGTCGCCGTGTTGCCGGACCGAGATCGGACGGTCGCGGTGCGCGACCGGCACACGGAACTCGGCGGCACTGCGACGAACCTCTCGCTCGCCGCGCGACGCGCCGGCGTTCCCGTCTCACTGGTTTCGCGCGTCGGATCGGACTTTCCGGTGGCGTACCGCCGGCAGCTGACGGCGGCCGGGATCGATCTACGGGGACTCGAGACCGTCCGCGGAGCGGCGACCCCCTCGTGCATCATCGTGCACGACGATCACGGGGCTCAGATGACGTTCATCGATCAGGGCCCGATGGGGGATGCCTCCGGCGCTCGCGTCCCCTCCGCGGCGCTCGGGAGCTGTCGATGGATGCATCTCGGGACCGGCGACCCGGAGTACCTGCTCCGACTTCAGCGGTGGGCCCGGGCCCATTCCGTGCCGGTCGCGTTGGACCCGGCCCAGGAGATCCACTACCGGTGGACCCCCAAATCACTCGGGGCAGGGTTGTCCCACGCGGAGCTTTTGTTCGGAAACCAGGCGGAGATGGAGCAAGCGGCGGTGCTGGCGGAGGTGGATTCCATCGATCAGCTGACGGAGGTCGTACCGACCGTGATCGTCACCCGCGGGCGACACGGGGCCGACGGCTATTTCCGGGGTGGGCACGTCCATGCGCCCGCCCGAAGGATCCCGGCGCTCGCGGACCCCACGGGGGCGGGTGACGCGTTCCGGGGGGGATTCTACGCGGGCTGGCTCGGAGGTGCACCCCTCCGCAAGTGCCTCGAAGACGGGAACCGCTCGGCGGGAACCTGGTTGACGGCGCGACAACGCGCCGCTCGAGGTGGTCGACGATGAAGATGCGGCGGTTCGGTCGACTGATCAGCGTCGAGGAGGCCGGGCGCCGCCTCGCGCGGGCGACCTACCCGGTCGTTGGCTGGGAGGCCGTGTCGCTCTCGGCGGCCGTCGGGCGGGTGGCCGCCCGATCGTACCGCGCGCCCCGACCCGTCCCGCGGTTCTCCCGCGCGACGTGGGACGGGTATGCCCTGCGATCCAAAGACTCCCAACTCGCGCGACGGGAGCACCCGGTTCAACTCCGCGTGGTCGGCGAGGTGTACGCCGAACAATCCCGGCGACCCCCCCTGAGGACGGGCGAAGCCGTGGCCATCGCTACGGGCGGCGCCGTCCCTGGCGGTGCCGATGCCGTGGTGATCTTCGAGGACGTCCGCGAATCGGAACGTGAGATCGAGCTCACCGCGCCGGTCCCGCGAGGTAACCGCATCGCCCGCCCCGGGGATGATTTCCGCAAGGGCCAGCGCCTCGTGGCTCTGGGTGAGGTGCTCGGCCCGGCGGCGCTGGGCGCGCTCGCCGCGACCGGCCTCACTGACGTCAGGGCGTTCCGTTCCCCGAGGGTCGCGATCGTCCCCAACGGCAACGAACTGGTCGTTCCGGGTCGTCGGCTCGGGGCCGGTCAGATCTACGAATCCAACAATCTGACCCTCGGCGCTATCGTGGCGGCCGTGGGCGGGCAGGTGGACCCCGTCGCGCCGGTGACGGATGACGCGAAGGTCATCGAACGAACGATCCGTCGCGCCCTTCGCTCCAGCGACCTGGTCCTCGTCACCGGGGGTAGCTCCGTGGGCGAGCACGATTTCCTCCCCGCCATCTTCCCGCGGCTGGGCCAGCTCCTCTTCCACGGGATCGCCGTTCGACCGGGGAAACCGACCCTGGCCGTCCGCGTCGGACAGAAGCTCGTGATCGGGATGCCAGGACACCCGACGTCGTGCCTGGCCAACGGATTCTGGCTGCTCCTACCCGTCCTGCGGCGACTGGCCCACCTGCCGGGACCCGGCTGGATCGACGGACGTGTCCGGCTCCGCCGCGCCATCGCGGCGCCCTCACCCGGATTCGCGCAGGTCGTTCCCGTGCAGGTGGACGGTGGATGGGCCTCTCCCACGTTCCGGGACTCCTCGGCGATCACCAGCCTTGCGGGCGTCAACGCCTTCGCGCTCCGACCTCCGGGGTCGCCGGCATTGGGCCGCGGCATGCCCCTCGAGATCCGATGGCTTCCCCCGCCGCTCGGGGCCCTTCCGGCACGCCCGTAGGCGCCCGGGCACCCGCGGTGCGGCGCACGAAAGGCTATCCGCCGACGTGACCATCCTCGAACCGTGCGCGACCGGTACGGCCGCGAGGCCACGGATCTCCGTATCTCCCTGACGCAGCGGTGCAACCTGCGCTGTGTCTTCTGCCACATGGAGGGCCAGCCTGCCGCAACGGCGGAACTTACCCCGACGGAGATCGAGACGGTGGTGCGCGTGGCCAGCCGACTCGGGGTCGACCGCGTCAAACTGACGGGTGGTGAGCCGACCCTGCGGACGGACCTGGTCGAGATCGTCTCCCGGATCTCCCCGCACCTGTCGGAGGTCTCGATGACGACGAACGGTCTGCGCCTGGAGACCCTGGCACGCCCCCTCAAGGAGGCCGGGCTCGCCCGGGTGAACGTCAGCCTACCGAGCCTCGAGCCGTCGGTCTATCGGGAGCTGACGGGGGTCGACGGCGTTGGGGCCGCGATCCGCGGGATCCGGGCGGCGGCGGAGGCCGGCCTCGCGCCGATCAAGCTCAACGTGGTGGCCCTGGACGGCACCACGAACACCACCGAGTCCGTGGATCGCCTCCTGTCGTTCGCCCAGGACGTCGGCGCCTGGGTGCAGGTCATCGAGTTCGAGAACGTCCGGGGCCGCGTGGACCCGTCGGTCTACCGGGACCTCCACTCCGAGCTCGGCAAGCTTTCGGCCAGCGCAGCGGCGCGGGCGTTCGCAACCTCGACCAACCGCCTGCATGGCCGACCCCGCTACACGTTCTACGAGCACGCGCGCCCGGTGACCGTCGAGGTCGTCCAGCCGGTCGAGAACCCGGAGTTCTGCATGGCCTGCTCCCGGCTCCGACTGACCTCGGACGGCAAGCTCAAGGGCTGCCTGATGACCAACAACGGGCTCGTCGACCTCAAGCCCCTGTTCTCCGCCGAGGACCCCGACGCCGCCATCGGCGACGCGTTCGAGCGCGCGGTCCGGTACCGGCGACCGTTCTTCGTGGGGCCGACCACGCCCGCTCCCGACGCGCCCGCCCCCGACGAGGGAGGGATGGGCGAGCCGCTCCCGCTGTTCGCCCACCCGTAGCGGGGGCAAAGCCCAAGAACCCGGCCGCGGCTTTGGCCCCGTGCCCCGCGACCGGCTGCGCATCGCGCTCCTCACGATCGAGGGAACGAACTGCGACGAGGAGCTGTTCGTCGCGCTGCGGACACTGGGCGCCCGCCCGGAGATCGTCCACCTCAAGCAGTTCGAAGGACGGGACGTTCCCCGCACGGAGGTGCGCCGCCTCCTCGACTACCAGATGCTGTTGATCCCGGGCGGGTTCTCCGCCGGTGACTACGTCCGCGCCGGGGCGATCCTCGCGGCACGGATCCGTGCGTCGATCGGCCCCGAGCTGGAGTCGTTCGTCCGCGAGGGTCGCCTGGTCGGGGGCGTGTGCAACGGATTCCAGACGCTCACCGAGCTCGGCCTGCTGCCCGGGAACGCCGCCGGGCGCATGGGTCGCGTCGATGCGACGCTGATGACGAACGATTCCGGCCACTACGAGTGCCGTCCGACCTACGTCGCGTGGGCCGGCGGAAGTTTCCGGCCGCTCGCGGAGCTGGCGCCCGGGACCCGCTTCCTCTTCCCCTCGGGCCACGGGGAGGGAAAACTCGTCCTCGCCGGTGACGCCACGCAGCGCCTTCGCGAGCTCGGGGAGAACGGGCAGATCCTGTTCCGGTGGGTGACCCCCGACGGCGGGTGGGCGACGTACCCGTGGAACCCGAACGGCACCGAGGGAAACATCGCCGGGCTTTGCAGCCGCGACGGCAACGTGTTCGGTCTGATGCCGCATCCCGAGCGCGGATTCTTCCGCTGGCAAGCACCGGACTGGACTCGCAGCGGCCCCGCGACGGGGTACGGCGACGGCTACCGATTCTTCGACGCGCTACTGCGGCACGCCGATCGTCGGCTCTAGATCATCGGGACAGGTCGGCCCGCGGCTCCGACTTGCGAAGTTCCCATACCTCGAGCCGTTCGTCGCCGACCGATCGGGTTCCGACCACCTTGACCGTGCCGCCTCGGCCCTCCCACTCCCGGCGGAGGGCCTGCCGACCCCCGTCGGGTTGACGCGACGAGCAGAGGACGAACCCCGCACCGCCGGGCAGCAGGTGCTCGGGCAGCGAAGCCAGGATCCTGCGGGTCACGGCCAGTCCGTCCGGCCCTCCGTCCAGCGCGAGATTCACCCAAGGATCCGGGTCCCTCGCCGCCGGCGAGGTCGGGAGGTACGGCGGGTTGGCCAAGATGCGATCGAATCGGCCGAGCCCACTCGCCAGATCCGTACGGACCACGGAGAGGTCGAACCCCTCGGAGAGGGCCACCGCACGCAACGACCGGAGCGCGTGCGGGTTGAGATCGGTGGCAACGACCCGCGACCCCCCTCGCGCCGCCGCCACGGAGACCGCGCCCTGGCCGCACCCGATCTCCAGGGCCCACCGACCGCGCCCGGCGTTCGCAAAGCGGCCGAGGAGCTCGGTGTCCTCCCGGACGGGGTAGATCGGCGCCGTCAGCGCTTCGGGGTGGGGCATGTCGTGACGTACTCCGGGCGACCGGGACACCGAGATACCTTCTTATTTTCCCGGGCCGTTCGCTCGCCGATTCCTGGAGTTCTTCACCTGTGCCTCGACGTCTCGCAGCGCCCGTCAAGATAGGTATCACCGGCCTCCCCGGGTCGGGAAAGACCCAGACCCTCTTGCGCATCATCCAGCTCCTCGAGCAGGAAGGGGTCAAGGTCGGCGGCATGGTCACCGAGCCGATCGTCGAGAAGCAGCGTCGCACCGGCTTTCAGATCACGGACTGGATGACCAAGGAGACCGCCGTCTTCGCCCACGAAGGGATGAAGTCGCGCGTCCGCTCCGGCCGCTTCGGCGTGAACCTCCTCGCTCTGGAGGACCTCGGGACCCGGTCGCTCGCCGAGGCGCGGGAATCCGCCGACGTGATCGTCATCGACGAGGTCGGCAAGATGGAGGTCGAGAGCGAGACGTTCACCAAGAGCGTCACCGACACCCTCGATGCCAACAAGTCGATCGTCATGACGCTCCACAAGAAGTCCCGCAATCCGCTCCTGCAGGATATCCGCCGACGGGACGAGCTACGTCTTCTCGAGGTAACTCCCGTCAACAAGAACCTGCTCGCGTTCAAGATCGTCCGGCTCCTGACCGGACGCAGCCACTGACCGAGATCGCCCCGGGCTCCGAAGGGGCTACGCCCCTCTGGCTTCCGCGCAGCCTGTCCGAACGCGGACCGGCGCGTCGCGCGCCGGTCTTCTACAACGCCGGGATGGCTCCCGACCGAGACCTGAACGTCGCCTTCGGCCACGCGCTCGGCCACCTGGGTCGGGGCTGGGAAATGATGGCGGCCACCGGAGTGCGTGGCCTGCGGCTCGCCGAGGAGAGCGGTGCGCTGGACGCGCTCGTCCTCACGGATCGGCGCTCGGAAGCGATCACTGTGCTCGCCCGCAATGCCTCCCAGTTCAACTCCCCCGCGCTCGGCGTTGTCCAGCACGACGCCCACGCCCCGCTCGGTCGTGGGGTGTTCGATTACGTCGACCTCGACCCGTATGGCTCCCCGGAACCGTACCTCGACGCCGCCTTCGCATCGCTACGGGCGCCCGGGGTCCTCGCCGTGACGGCGACGGACATGCGGGTCCTGGCCGGCGCGGAACGAGGGGCCGCCGAGCGACGCTACGGGGGCGTTCCGATCCGCGGTCGCCTTGGACCGGAGGCGGGGCTGCGTCTCCTGCTCGCCCACGTGGCGGTTCGAGCCCGGGGCGTGAACTTGACCTGCCAGCCGCTCCTCGCGTACATGCGAGACCACCACGTTCGGGCCTACCTCCGCTTGGATCGAGGACCCGCTCCGACCGAATCGGAGGAACTCCCGGTAGCCACCCTGGACCCCGCCGACTGGCCCGGCCCCAGGCTTCCGGCCGGCGGGCCGTACGGGCCGCTTTGGGTCGGTCCGCTCTTCGACGCCCACGTCGTCGGGTCCCTGCGCGTTCCTACGACCGCGAGCCGGCCGGAAGAGCTGGGCCGCACTCTGGAGCGCTTCCAGGGGGAACTCGTGGCCGACCAGCCATTCTTCTACGAATCGAACGTCCTCGCCAAAGAGGAACATCTCGACCGACCCCCCGCGCCGGATCGTCTGATCGACGCGCTCCGAGCGCACGGATGGAGGGCCGCTCGCACGCACGCCCGGGATGGCGCGTTCCGGACGGACGCCCCGCGAACTGAAGTGGTACGCGTGGCACGTCCATCGGGTCCCTAGGATCCGCCGGTCGATCACGGTCCGCGATCGCCCCGCGTTCAACGGAACGCGCCCCCTGCGTCACTGCCCATCGAGGCGCCGACCGTAGAGTCGCTCGCCGTGGATGATGTACATCCGGCTTCGGAGACCCCACGCTCCAAGCCCACCGTCCTTCCAGCTGAGCTCCTTGCGTGCGACGGAGCGGAATCCTTGGGAACGGAACAATCCGATCGAGGCGCGATTGTCCGCTCCGACCACAGCGTAGACGACGCGGGACCGTTGCCGCTGGAACCGGTCGAGGGCATCCCGGAGCAGCGCCGCGCCGACGCGCTGACGTCGATGGTCCTTCCCCACGAAGATGTAGTACACGTACGCCACCTCGGGGGTCAGGCGTTCCAGCAGCGCCACGCCGACCAGGACCTTGCCGATCCGGGCCGCCCGCGCGACGCCGACGTCGCGGAGCATCCGTTTGGCGTGCCACCGATAGTATCCGGTGAACGATTCCTTGAGGACGGGCAACGCCTCGTCCCGGGCCGGCCCGACCAGTGTCCCCAGCTTGAGCGGAGGAACCCCTCCGTCCGTCCCCGCGCGTCGTGACGGCGAGCCCGGGCGAGTTCCCGCACTTCCCGCCGAGGTCCGAGGGCGACGTGACGAAGGGGCCACGCGCGTCAGTCCCAGAACGAACGGGTGCGCGCGTAGCTCCGCTCGGCCTTGAGCACCTCGGTCATGAATTCGGCGTCGCTGCGGTACAATCGACTGAGCAGCCGCCGGGCGGTTTCCGGTCCGACCCCTCTCGCCGCGAGACAGAGCAGCGTGCGTTCCCCGAAGTGCGCCAGCAGTTCGGCGGAGGTGTACGCGGCCCGGACGAGCGGGGGGAGCGACTCGGGTACCGTGCGCGGCGGTCCCTTCCCCTTCCATTTCCGTTTGGCGTACTTCACGATCGTCTGGATCTCGTCGGTGCGACGCGGCGACAACACCCCGGAGAGGGCGCCGTGACACAGGCGGCACGTGCTGCCCCCTTCACTGCGGTATCGGGCGGGGGTGGTCGTGCGGGTGAAGCCGCATCGAAGGCAAACGAGCACGAGTTCTTCCGCGCGCAGTCGCTCCTCGACGGCCTTGAGCAAGGTCGGGGGCGGTACGTCCGGTAGCTCGCGCCACCGGAGTCGGGCCAGTGGGGCGTCCGACCACGGACCGGGCGCGGCCGGCACGAGGGAGATCGCGCCGGACGCCAACCCTTCGAGCACCTGGCGAGCGTGCGGAACGTCGAACCGGTCGGCGAGCGTTTTCTCCAGCGCTTCCTCGCCGAGAGGCGATTCCCGCGCCTGCTCGAGCAACGGCTCGAGCACCCGCAGGTCGCGCGGGTCGGCCGAGGGCGGCAACACGCCGAGCTTGCGGGCCACCGTCAGGAAGACCCACCGGTACTCCAGGCCGGTGGGGACCAGCCGTTCCATCAGGCCGTCGAGCGTGTCCGCGGGGATCGCGAGCGCCTGGCCGAGGCCTTCCGCGTCGAGCGCGACCGGGAGCCCGAGGACGAACGCGGTGGGCTCGACGGCGAGCACCTCGACGCGGGCGCCGAGCCGTTCAGTGAGCTGACCGCTCGCGCCGAGTGCGAGCGTCCCGTTGGTCCGAGTACCGAAACAGGCCCCGAAGACCGCGAGCCGCCCCTGTCCCGTGACGGTGACCCGGCGGTCGGTGGGAACTCCGCCGTCCATCCGGCCGGCCGCCCAGTGGGCTTCCAACTTCGCCCGGTCGGCGTCGTTGAGGGGATAGCCCCGCGCGGTCCCGTCCTCCCGGGCGCGTCCGATCTCCTGGGCGACCTCGAACGGGACCGGCAGGTCCTCCCCGACCCACCTCGGTTCCTGCCCGATCTCCGCGACCGGCTCGACCAGCAGCTCGCCTTCCCGGAACTCGACGACCTTCCAGGTGCGGCCGTGGAGGAGGAAGATGAGCTCGGGCTCGGCCATGATCTGCGTCAGGACGAACCGCTCGTCGAGCGTGCCGATCAATTGGCGCGTGGCGATGTCGCGGAGCCGGTAGGTCCGTTCGTCGGGGATCAGCGAGAGGGTCTCGTAGAAACGGTGGAGCGTGCCGCGCCCCGGACGGATCGACGGGCCCTCTCGCCGCAACGAGCCAAGTCCCTCGAGGTAGGTGACGAGCGCGTCCCATTCGGCGTCATCGAGGTCGCGGGCCACCGCGGACCGTCGGAACGTCGCGGCAAGCGTCCGGACGTCGGCCTGTCCCTGGGCGCGCAGCTCGGCGAGGATCTGCTGAGAGACGGCGAGACGGTGGCGCGTGCGCCACTGGAGGGGTTCGAGCTCCGAGGCCATGGCCCGGCGGGCGAGGACCGCGGCCTCCTCCAGATCCTCGACGTCCATCGCGAGGACCTGGCCTTTCACCTCCCGGTCGATGCGGTGCCCGGAACGGCCGACGCGCTGGAGCAGGCGGCTGGCCTGGTGCGGGGAGCCGAACTGGAGCACGAGGTCGACGCTCCCGATGTCGATGCCGAGCTCGAGCGAGGACGTCGCGACCAGGCAACGTAGGTCGCCCGCGCGGAACTGCTGCTCGGCCTCCTCGCGTACCTCTCGCGACAGCGAGCCGTGGTGGACGGCGATCGCGAGATCCGGCGCGAGGCGGCGCAGGCGTGCCGCGAGCCCCTCAGCGGTCGGTCGCGTATTGACGAAAACGAGCGTGGTGGTGTGGGCGCGGACCGCCTCCTCCACGCTCCGTAACGCGTCGAGCATCGCCGGCTCGGCCCGCAACTCGGCGACCAGCGACGCATCCAGAGGCGGGCGGTCCGATCGAGGCAGCCCTGCCGTGACCCGGACGATGCGGGCGTTGCGCGCGATGGCGACGCGCACGGCCCGAGGCTCCGGCGAGAGGTAGCGGGCGACGGCGTCGGGGTTGCCGATGGTGGCCGACAGCCCGATCCGACGGATCCGGTGGCCGACGAACGTATCGAGCCGTTCGAGCGTGACCATCAGCTGCGCCCCGCGGTCCGAGGAGGCCAGCTCGTGGACCTCGTCGACGACGACGGTGCGCACCTGGCGGAGTCCCTCGCGCAGGCGGGTGCCGACGAGCAGGATCTGGAGCGTTTCGGGCGTCGTCAGAAGCAGGTCGGGCGGTTTGCGAGATTGGCGGGTCCGTTCAACGCTCGAGGTGTCGCCGTGGCGCACCCCCGCGGTAAGGCCCACCTCCTTGACGAGGGAGACGAGCCGATGTTCCAGGTCCCGGTTCAAGGCGCGAAGCGGGGTGACGTAGAGCAGGCTCGTCGGCGGCGAGGGATCCTTGAGCTGCCGCGAGAGCAGCGGGAGCAGTGCGGCCTCGGTCTTTCCCGTCCCGGTCGGGGAGATCAACAAGGCGTCGGCCGTCGTGTGGAGGATTGGGAACGCGAGCTGTTGGATCTCCGTGAGCGAGTCGATCCCCCGCCGCGCGATGGCGGCCGCCAGGCGCTGATCGAGGCGGCCGAGGAGCGCGGACGGATCGTCAGCCATCGAGCGTTTCGCGGATCCGGTGCGAGGGCGAGACCGAGGGCACGTCGCCTACGGTTGCGGACCGGGCTCGAGGTCCAACCCGCGAAGTCCCACGCTCTCGTTCATTGGGCGACCGAACGTCCGGTTCGGGAAGGTCTCGACGTAGATCTCGCCGAGGATGCCGATCGTCGCCTGCATGACGTGCCCGCTCACTGTCTGATGTTCCGGACCGGATACGCTCGCGTGCAGGTGGATGGAGGGGGCGCCATCGACCACGGCGATGGAGCCGTGGAGCGCGACGAGCTCGTGGGGGACCTTGAGCTCCATCGGGCTATACTCCCGGCCGTTCCAGTATCCGAGGGTCGCCCGGCGGAGCATGCCGATGCCCGATACGACGACGCCCGCCCGGATGGATTCCTCCGTCGCGAATGCCGCGAGCGTCGCGAACAGGTCCTGTCCTTCGTCGAGCCGGAGCATCCAACGCGCGCCGTCGCGGACCCGCTGCATGAGGACCCCCCGAGCGGGCGCGGGAGTATGACGATTGGGGGCTTGTGGCGAGGGAGAGCTGACCGTTTCCGAACCCCTCGGTCGGGGTAAAGCGTATCCACCGGCCTTCGATGCCCGACGCCCATGTCATCGGCGGAACTTGGACCGCAACGTACGGGGATCCTCCCGGCCGACGGCCTGCGGGCTCGCCTGGCGACCGGGGGTCGAACCGCCGTGGCGCTCTCCGGCGGGGTGGACTCTTCCGTGGTCGCCTATCTGGCGTTCCAGGCCCTCGGACACGATGCGACCGCGGTGACGCTGACCGGTCCAGCCGTGCCGGTCCGCGAGACGGAAGAAGCGCGAGCGACGGCGAGCGCTATTGGGATTCCCCTCGTTACGCTCGTGGTCGACCCGCTCGCGGATGCGTCGTACACCGCCAACCCGACGAACCGTTGCTACTTTTGCCGAAAGGGGGAAGCCGCGGCCATCCAGAGTTGGGGCGCCCCCCGCGAGGTCGCGTCGTACCTCGATGGGATCCACCTGGACGACCTCGGCGACGTACGCCCGGGTCTGCGCGCCATGGAGGAGGCGGGGTTCCGGCACCCTCTCGCGGAGGGGGGCTGGCGAAAGACGGACGTGCGCCGCTACGCGCGCGAGGTCGGCCTGCCGAACTGGGATCGCCCGAGCGATGCCTGCCTCGCCTCGCGCGTCACGCATGGCAACCTGATCTCCGCACCCCTGCTCGGGCAAGTACAATCGGCCGAGGAATGCCTACTCCGTCGCGGGTTTCGTCGCGTCCGAGTACGGACGGACGGGCGGAGCGCTCGTGTCGAAGTCGGCCCGGGCGAGGTGGCCCATCTCCTGGCCGAACCGATCGCCTCGGCAGTACGCGCCGAGCTCTCCGCCCTTGGGTTCGCCTTCGTTGAGCTCGACCCCGCCGGGTACCGGCCGCGATCGGGAGCGTAGCCCGATCACATGGCACGCAAACCCGCGGAGCCCGAACCGCTGCCCGGCCGATTCGAGCTCGAGACAGAACTCACCCCGCAGGGGGACCAGCCCGCCGCGATCGAGGAAATCGTCCAACGGCTCCAGGCCGACGAGAAATTCGTCACGCTCCTCGGCGTCACCGGCTCCGGCAAGACGTTCACCATGGCCCACACCGTCGCCCGGTTGCAGCGGCCGACGCTCGTCATCTCCCCGAACAAGACCCTGGCCGCCCAGCTCGTCAGCGAGTTCCGCGCGCTGTTCCCGAACAACGCCGTCGAGTACTTCGTGTCGTACTACGACTACTACCAGCCCGAAGCCTACGTCCCCCAGATCGACCTCTACGTCGAGAAGGACGCCTCGATCAACGAGGAGATCGACCGCCTGCGGCACCGCGCCACGCAGGCGCTGCTGACCCGACGC
This sequence comes from Thermoplasmata archaeon, assembly GCA_022750205.1. Classification (GTDB taxonomy): domain Archaea; phylum Thermoplasmatota; class Thermoplasmata; order Lutacidiplasmatales; family UBA184; genus Lutacidiplasma. The sequence continues at coordinate 9,914 of JAKIWD010000015.1, read as the reverse complement.
GACGTGCTGATCGTGGCCTCGGTGAGCTGCATCTTCGGCCTTGGCTCGCCGGAGGACTACCGCGCCCACGTCGTGACCATGCGCCGGGGGACCGAGCTCCCGCGCCGCGACCTCTTCGGCCACTTGGTCGCCATGAAGTACACGCGCAACGACTACGAGCTCAAGCGCGGGCGCTTCCGCGTGCGCGGTGGCACGGTCGACATCATGGGGGCCGGCGAGACGATCAATCGCCTCCAGTTCGACGGCAACCTCCTCGAGACGATCACCGAGATCGACCCGACGACCGAGGTCGAGCGACGCGAGCTCGAGTCGCTCGTGGTGTTCCCGGCGACGCACTTCCTGACGATCGACGAGCGGATGGAGGCCACCTTGAAGGCGATCGACGCCGACAAGGAGCTCCGCGTGGCCGAGCTGCTCCGTCACGAGAAGGTCGTCGAGGCCCAGCGGCTGAAGAGCCGGACCGAGTACGACCTCGAGATGATCCGTGAGACCGGCTACTGTTCCGGGATCGAGAACTACGCCCGGTACTTCTCCGGCCGCGCTCCCGGCGATCCGCCGTACACGCTCATGGACTTCTTCGGCAAGGACTTCCTCGTCTTCCTGGACGAGTCCCACGTCACCATCCCCCAGCTGCAGGGAATGTACAAGGGGGACCGCAGCCGCAAGGAGAACCTCGTCGAGTTCGGCTGGCGGCTGCCGTCCTGCAAGGACAATCGTCCGCTCAAGTTCCCGGAGTTCCTCGCCCGAGTCCCCCAGGCGGTCTTCGTCTCGGCGACCCCGGGCCCGTTCGAGCGCACGGCGTCGCGCGGGGTCGTCGAGCAGATCATCCGTCCGACCGGTCTCGTTGACCCCCAGGTCGAGGTGCGCCCGCTCAAGGGCCACATCGCCGACCTCATCGCCGAGCTCAAGACCGTCGTGGCGCGGGGCGACCGGGCGCTGGTCACGACGTTGACCAAGCGCACTTCCGAGGAGCTGGCGACGTACCTGTCCAACGCCGGGCTCAAGGTCCGCTACCTGCACTCGGACGTCGAGACGCTCAAGCGGATCGAGATCCTCCGCGACCTGCGGCTGGGCCGGTTCGACGTCCTCGTCGGGATCAATCTCCTGCGGGAGGGGTTGGACCTGCCCGAGGTCAGTCTGGTCGCGATCCTCGACGCCGACAAGGAGGGGTACCTCCGGAGCGAGACCTCTCTCATCCAGACCTCCGGCCGGGCGAGCCGCACCATCCAGGGCAAGGTCCTCCTGTACGCCGGACGCGTCACCGGCTCGATGGCCCGCGCCATCGCCGAGATGAACCGCCGGCGGACCGCCCAGGTCGCCTTCAACGAGGAGCACCAGATCGTCCCGGCAACGATCCGCAAGGAGATCCGCAGCCTGCTGGCGGAGGGCGAGGCGGCCCCCAGCGGCGACCTCTCCACCGAAGGGCTCGGCGAGCGTTGGAAGGACCGACTGCCGCTCCTATTGGCCAACCTCGAGGAGGAGATGCACCTCGCCAGCGAGCGGCTCGACTTCGAGGAGGCCGCACGCATCCGCGACAAGATCCGTGCGCTCGAGGAGAAGGCGGGCTTCCGACGGGGTGTCGCGCCCCGCGCCCGCTCCTCGTGAGCCAGGGGCCGCACCGGCCCCGGTGGACCGGCTACCCCGCCGGGGTTGGGCCGCCTGGACCGAGGGGCTACGGTTCCTGTCGCTTCTTCCCCAGCGGTGGTGTTCGCTTCGAGGTCCGCGGGCCATCGGGCTCCGCGGTTCCAGCGGTAACCGTTCGGCCACCCCCGGAGGCACGCGCTCGCTCAAGGACTACGTAGGTGAACGGCTGGCGGGTCTTCCACGGAGTCCGATGGGTCTCCGCCCGGCTCGCCCGGAGGATGAACCATGGCTCGAACTCCTTGGCCAGGCCGATCGAATCATACCGCCGCACCGGAAGCCCGCTGCACCGGTCGGGACCTGCGGGGGAGAACGTGGCGAGGAAGGCATGGCCCCCAACGGGGAGGGTGCGGGCGGCCAGATCGACGTACCGTCTGCGCTGCGCCGGCGTGGTCAGGAAGTGGAACACGGCGCGATCGTGCCAGACATCGAATCGACCGATGCTCGGCAGCGTCGTCACATCGCCGACTCGGTATACGACGCGCCCCTCGCCGACGGGCGCACGGGCCCGACTTCGGCCCAGGGCGGCGGGGGAAATGTCCAGGACCATCACGCGTGGAAAACCTGCCGCTATCAATTCGCTCGCCAGCGTCGAGGAACCTCCGCCGACGTCCACGATTCGTGCCGACCTCGCCGCGGTCCCCGCGATGAGCCGGAACGAGAGGGCCGGGTGGTCCTGGTGCCAGCTAAGCTCGTCCTCGCCCTTCGCCCGGTAGATGGCTTCCCAGTGGCTGCGTCGTGCGGAGAGCCCGTTCGCCGGAGGTCCTGGATCGGGGGGCATGGGCTCGGATCAACACGCTGTGCCGCTGCATAAATCGGGCGACAACCAAGCCCGCTCGAAGCTCACGGCCCTCCCACGCCGTTCGGCGCTGCGCGCAGCCCCGAACTGGATCCTTCCGACACCTGCGGTCCGGAGCACCGGTACGGCAGCGAAACGGCCCCGTGCCGCGACCCTTTAACCGCGCCGAGGCTCCGGCGACCGATGGCCCCCCGCACGGCTGGGCATGGCGGCGGGCTGGCGTCCCTGCGTCGGAGCGGGCGAGTCACCGAGCTGCTCTTCCTGTACGAGTGCACGACCCAGCAGCCGACGCAGCTGCGTCCGATCGCCCAAACACTTGGACTGACGGTCCAAGCAGCGAGCCATTCATTCCGCCGCCTCGCGGAACGTGGACTCGCCGAGTTCCGGGATGGGCAATATCGTCCCACCGTCAAAGGGGTGGCGTGGCTCCATGACGCCTTCGGGCAATTGACCACGGACCTCGGCACGCGATCCGGTCGCCTCCACGTCGTACAATCGACGCGGGCGGTGGCACTGGTGCCGGTCGCGTCCGGCGATCCCGTTGTGCTCGAACTGCGGGGAGGCGTGCTCGGGGCTCGGCCCGGGTCGCGCGGTGCGTCCCGGGGCCGTGCCGCGGAGACGGCGGCCGCCGGGGCGCTGGTGCGGGTCGTCGAACTCGAGGGGATCCTCCCCATACCGCGCGGGCAGGTCCATATTGTGACGCTTCCCTCCGACCGGCTCGGCGAGCCGCGGCTGCTCACGGAGCTGCGCGGGATCGCGGGCCGCGCCTCGGGGTTGCTCGCCGCCCCGGGCCTGGAGACCTACCATCTCCAGTCCCAGGTGACCCGCCGGACGGTGACCCGGTTCGGTGTGGGCCCGGCCTGCTGGGAATCGACGCGGGTGGGGGTCGACGCGACCGTGGTCCTCCTGGAAGAGGAGCTGCCGCGGTTCCTAGAACAGTTTACCGCCCCCGATCCCCCCTCCTTGACCATCTCCCGTCTCGGAGGGGCGGCGCCGTCCCGGCCGAGAGCCCGCCGGAGACCCTCCCGGGCGCGACCTGCGTAGCGGGCGACCGGTTCTGGCCGCCTCTATGCGGTGGAAGCCCGTGCGGCCGCCGGCGCACGTCCGACGCCGGCTGCAAGCTCCCGCAGGAGGGCTCCTGAGTCCACCGCCTCCCCTGGATGCATGGCGAGGATCCGTTCTCGCGTCGCGGCGGCCGAGCCACGGGTGAAGTCCCACGGCCGGGCCGTCGCCTGGGCCATGAGTCGCACCTCCCGCTCGGGGCCGAGGTGGGCGACCTCCTCCAGACCCGAGAGGTTGCCCGGTCCGATCGGGAACGCCGCTACGACCACCACGTCAGCGCGGCCGAGGAACTCGCGCGTTCGCTGCAGCGTTTCGGCCGAGAAGGGCGCGAACGGCACCTCGACGATCGTCGGGACGTGGAGCTCCTCTGCGAGTGACTGGTCCGAGTCGAACAGGTGCACCGGCCCGAGAGTAACGGCGTACCCGGACTGGACCAGCAGGGGTAGCAGTTCCCCGGCGGCACCGCCCCCGGAAACGACGTGCACGCGTCGCTGGCCCGGGATGCGATCCGGTATCGCGGGCGGAACGGTCGACGCCATGAGACGCGGGATCAAGTAGGGCTGGTCGGTCGTCGGGTCCCGACGCAGCTCGGCGGAGATCCCCCAGACCTCCTGGAGCAGGCCCGGCGAGAGTACCTCCTTCGGCAGCCCCCACGCCACCCGACGTCCGCGTGAAAGGACGAGCAGGCTGTCCGCGAACCGGGCCGCGAGATTGAGGTCGTGTAAGGCGATGACCAGGCTCGTCCGGCGGAGCGAGGCGACCGATCGGAGCCGCTCGAGCAGATCGATCTGGTGGCCGATGTCGAGGTGGGCGGTCGGTTCATCCAGGAGCACGACCGGCGCTTCCTGCGCTAGCACCCGCGCGAGGCGAACACGTTGTCGCTCGCCCCCGCTCAACTCCCATACCCGCCGATCGGCGAGGTCCTCCACGCCGACGAGCCCGACGGCTCGTAGCACCGCCGCCCGGTCCTCGGGGGTCTCCGCCCCCCACGGGCCCCGATGCGGGTGGCGCCCATAGGCGACGTAGTCGCGGACCGGAAGATCGTCACCGACGGGCTCCTCTTGGGGCATCCAGGCGATCCGCCGGGCGCGCTCGTCGAACGAGAGCTCTGGCACGGGAACGCCCCCGACCTGCACCCTCCCCTCGCGCGGCCGTTCGATCCCGGCGATGGTGCGGAGGAGGGTGGACTTACCCGACCCATTGGGGCCGGCTAACGCCAGGACGGTCCCGGCCTCGCCCGAGAACGAGATCTCGCTCAGTGCGATGCGGTCGCCATACGCGACGTGCACGCCTTGCACGACGAAGGCCGGAGCGCTCACGCCCTTCTCCCCTGCGCCGCTCCTCGGCGGTACAGCAAGTACAGGAAGAACAGGGCGCCGATGAACGCCGTCGGGATCCCCACCGGGATGACGACCGACGGAACGACGACCTGGGCCAGATCCCAGGCCACGAGCAGAAAGCCTCCACCGGCGATCGCGGACAGCGCGAGCACCCGGCGATAATCCGCACCGGCCAAGCGGCGCACGACGTGGGGCGCCACCAACCCGACAAAGCCGATGATGCCGGTGAAGGCGACGGCGGTGGCGCTGACGAGGGTGGTGAGCAGGATCACCCGGCGCACGACGCGACGCGGGTCACTGCCGAGGCTCTGGGCGACCTCGGGACCGAGCTGGAGCACGTTCAGCTCCTGCCCGTGCAGCGCGAGCAAGGTCCCGGCGACCAGCAGCACCCCCAGGAGCAGCGCATCGTGGCTCCAGCTCGCGGCGCTCAGCCCGCCGAGCAACCAGAAGCTGACGGAGATGTTGACGACCGGGTTATACAACAACAGCGACGAGAGGATCGCCGAGAAGAACGCGTTCAATGCGACGCCGGTCAGCAGCAGCGTTTCGGGGGAGCGACGCTCGTTCCCCGCCGCGATGTACACCACGGCGCCGGGGACGAGCCCGCCGAGGAAGGCGGCGATCGGAAGGAACAGGTCCCGTTGGCCAGGGTACAGACCGAAGGTGTAGATCGACGAGGCCCCGAGTGCAGCCCCCGAGGAGAGTCCCAGGAGATAGGGATCGGCGAGGGGGTTTCGGAAGATCCCCTGGAGGCCCGCTCCGGACATTCCCAGCGCCGCTCCGGCGAGGATCGCCAAGATCAGCGCCGGAACGCGCGCGCCCCAGACGATCTCGACCCACACCGAACACTGGCAGGACGAAGTGCTCCCGGCACACGCGATCGCCGGCCAGCTTCCCCGCGTCAGTTCGTGAAGGAGGATGCTCAGTGTCGCCGCGGGCGGGATCGGCTCGGGTCCCACGATCGCGGACAGCGCCCCCAGCACGCACAACCCGAGCAGGAGCGTCGCGGCGAGCGCCCACGGATGCCGAGCACCCCACGACGCCAGCCCGGTCTTCCGCGGCGGTGTGCCGGCGGCCGGCGCGGTCACGGGGGGTTTCCGGCCCTCAGGCCGGTGGGGTCGGTACGAGGGTGGGGTGCAGCCAGTGCATCAAGAGGGGCAGGAGCAGGATCATCGAGGGATCGGCTTCCGTCACGAGGGTCACGTCGACCGGGATCTTCTGTCCGGTCAACTGCCCCCAATAGGGTGCCGTCGGCCAGACCGTCGGCGTTTCGAAGGAAACGAGGTACGGGTCGTTCCAACTGGTCCCGTAAAGGATCACCGACGGCTGGTCGTTCAGCACGACGGTCGCATTCACCTCGGCGTAGAGCAGGGGAACGGCTCCGGCGAGATTGTCGCCCGCGGCGAGCCCGATCAAGGAAGCGCCGAAGGAGCCGGGCCCGTAGCTGTAGTAGCCGCCGGAATCGAAGTAGTAGCTGAGCAGGACGGAGGGGATCGGGGCGGCCGTATTGGTCAGGTTCGTGTCGACGCTCGTCGCCGCGGACAGCGTCGTCCCTAGTTGCGATTCGAGCGCCGTCGCGTTCGACGCGGCGGCCGGGTAGAGCTGCCCGACGATCCGCACGTCCCCGACGATCCCGTCCAAGGTGGCGGGTGCGAGGATGACGACGGGGATCCCATAGGTCTGCGTCAGCCGGTCGACGTCGTTCTGCGAGGTGATGGTCGACGCGAGGACGAGACCCGGGGTCAGATTCGCCACGGCTTCCGTGTTCAGCGTCGGATAGTCGGTGACGCACGAGGCGTTCGTCAGTCCCCACAGCATGGTCTGGTTGGGCGAGTACTCGTTGAGGATCCCGCCGGTGAGCGACGGGCTGCAGCCGACCCCGACCACATGTTCCCGCAGTCCGAGCCGGAACACGATGTCCATGATGCTCGGGCTGAGGACGAGCATGCGCGGCGCGTTCTGCGGGGCGGTGATCGTCCGCCCCGTGTCGTCGGTGACCACCACGGAGGACGGGGAAGGACCGGGCGAGGACGACCCTTTCAGGTCGAAGTACGCGGCGGTCCCGCCGATGGAGACGCCCGCCACGACAAGGATCGCCGCCACGACCAGCACGAGGGGAAGCGACCGGCGCGGAGCGGGGGAGGGAGGGGGATTCAAGCTCATTGGATTGTGTGCAAACCGGCTTTCACATAAACCTTGCGCGCACGTCGGTCATTCCGGGGCGTTCGGGCCCTCGCCGGGGACAAAGCATATTTCCTCGGCCATCCACGGTTCGCTCGGAGGGAGCATAGGCTAACTTGGCAGACCAGCGGGCTCCAGTCAGGGCTCCGATTCCGGGGTTCTGAGATATGGGTCTGCGGAGGGGTCCGACGGACCCCAATGACGAGTGACTGGAGCGCGCGGAGAGACCCGCATATGGGGGTTCAAATCCCCCTGCTCCCACCCCCTCCCGACCCCAGTCCCACCCGCCGAGCCTCCGGAAGGCGCCCTCTTCCGCCGCTTGCGCCCCGACGCGCTGATAAATGACGCCCCTCTCGCGGCGGCGCATGCGTGAACTGGGCCCCCGGTCGCGAACGCCGACCCCGAGGATCGTGCCCCCGCGCACATGGGTTGTTCGGCGCCCGGCCCGTCACCCCACCCGGGGGGGCGCCCGGTGAGCTCCTCCCGGCGCGGATCGCCCGCCTCGGAGACCCGCGCGAGCGTCGTGGTCGCGGTGGTGGTCGTGCTCATTGTCGTGGGGCTAGGCGGGATCTACTTCGTGGATCCCGGAGTCCTCGGCATCCAGCCGGCGGCGAGCCCCTCGAACGCCTCGAACGGGACCGTGGGCTCCAACGCCTCCGTCATCGATTACACCTCCTCGGTGGATGGCCACCCGCTCTCGTACTCGATGTGGTACCCGCCGCACTACACGGCGTCGGGAACGTACACCTTCCTGCTGTTCCTCCACGGCGTGGAGAGCACCAATGTGTGCAGCAACGTGCCCACCTACGCGGGCGGAGCCTCGATGATCAACGCCGCCAACGCGGCGGGGTGGCTCGTCGGCTCGCTCTGCACGCGGGTGACCGATGGCTGGTACGTCAACTCGCCCAGCACCGGACCGGAAGAGACGGACGTCCTCGACGCGATCGCCCACGAGAAGAATCTCACCCACGTGGCGGCCGTGTACCTCGTCGGGATGAGCATGGGAAGCGATGGCGCCCTTTCCATCGCCACCGATCACCCGTCGCTGTTCGCCGGGGTCGGGGCCGTGGCGACCTGCGCCGATTTCTTCGAGGAGGCCGCCTACTACCTCCACGCGCACGCCGTCCTGCCCCCCGGGTTCGCCCAGGTCGCCGGGACCGCCCCGACGGTATTGCCCGCACCGGGATCCATCGGCGCCGGGCTAGAGTACCACCTCTCGGCCTTCCGGTTCTATCCCCAGAACCTCTCGGCGGTGCGCATCTACGTCGTCGCCGGCGGGGCGGACCAGACGTGCATCGACAACACGGAGTACTGGCCCTGGATGCAGGCGAACAACACCGTGTTGGCCAGCTCGTGCGTTGTCGCGTCCGCCGAACCGACCGACTGTTCCACTCCCATCGCGAGCCTGGCGGGCTCCCACCCGGGCCAGTTCGAATGCCGGTTCGTGTACGAGCCGCTGGCGCCGCACACCTTCGACCAGCTCAACGGGACCGATCTGGTCTCCTTCTTTCAAGGCAATGTGGCTCCAGGCACCTACGCCGCTTCCCTCGGCGACACGCCGAGCCCCGACCCGTCGGCCGTGCAAGCCTAGGACGCCCACGGTTCGGTCCCCCGGCACGGGGCGACCGCGCGCACAATCCCCTTGTATCGGACGATGCATCGAGGGACATGGCTCCGCCGCGATTCGCCGTGGAGATCGAGCAATACCTGCAGGTGAGCGGGCCTACGAGTGAAACGGGCCTCGCCCGCCACTTCCTGAAGTGGGGCGCGACCGACCGGGACGTCTCGGAAGCGATCGAATGGCTCGTCCACGAGCGGCGGATCGATCGCGAGCTCGATCCCGAGGAACGCTACCGGGCGCGCGCCTGAACGAGCCGGGCGCCTCCCGGGGGTGAGTCTCCCCCGGCGCGCTGCGTCTCCCCTCAGTACGTCGTGAGCAGCAGGACGCCCTGGGCGCTGACGAGGTAGGTCGAAGGAAGGATCTCACTACGCACGTCGGTGGGTACCGGCTCTCCCGGCTGCCACTGCCAGACCGATCCGACGGTGCCGGTCGGGAACGCGATCGCAGGGATCGTCAGGTTGAGCGCGTAGCTCGTGTTGGTGTTGACGAGGAGGAGGGCGGACCGGGAGCCGTTGTGCACGACGACGGAGTAGACGCCGCCCACGCCCTGGTCCGCGACCGGCGCGTTGTAGTCGGTGCCCATGGTCATGTTCTCGAGGATCCGTTGGTAGAGGAGCCCCTGGAAGGTCGGCGCGTTGCGTCCGGCGTTGAAGAGCGCGCCGGAGTCGAACAGCGTGAACATCGATACGTTCGACTCCAGTGCCTGGATCACGGAGGCGCCGACGAACACCGCCCCCGCGTAGGTCTGCGCGTACGGGCTGAACGCCTGGGCCGGGCCGGACTGGTACTCCCCGACCTCGATCGGAAGGCTCGCGCATCCGCTGCAGCCGGCGCTGACGGCGCCGGTGAACCGGGCGAGGTTGTTGGTCAGATTGGTGGACGAGGTCAGCGCGGCGTAGAATCCGTTCAGGCTCGAAGACGACCCGCCCGTCGACGGATAGTTGTGGAACGCCATCGCCGAAACCTGCGCCCCATCCACCTGCGCCGTGGTTTGGGCCTGGGAAGTGTCGCAGCCGCAGGACGCCTCGAGGCCAATGAACCGGTCCCCCGGGTAGTCTGCGTGGACCGCCGAGATGTAATCGTGGACCATCGTCGCATAGCCGAGGTCGCTCGCCGGTGAGGCATCGTAGGTCGACCAGCTCGACACATTGATCCCGAAATGGGTCCAGCCCGTCGGCTCGTTGCCAAGTTGCCAATACGCTGGCGCCAGTCCTAGCTCGGTGTGGAACCACGCGGCCGTGTGCACGGCAAAGGACGTGTCGTTCTCCTC
>JAKIWD010000043.1 GCA_022750205.1 Thermoplasmata archaeon | reverse complement strand
GGAACGATTGCTCACGATCTATCGTACGTGCCGGAAGCGAGAGTTGGACTTTCTCGAAGTGGTTCGAGATGCAATATCAGGGAACGGCTATCCAGCGTTCGGTCCACCGTCAGTGGCGGCCAGAAACGTGAGCTGATACGCTCCTCGTCAACGCGGTCGGGATCGCCTCGCCCACGGCGTTAGCCTACGGGGGTTCTGACGAGCCCGGGTGCCTGGTTCCGCACGAGTTTGTCCCAGCCTCCGATGGTGTTCTGGCAGGGACGGCTCCGTTCTGGATCTTCGAGTATGTCGGTGAAGGATTCCCAGGATCTCCCGCTGTACTTTTCTTGTCGGTGGTCAACGGATCGGCCGGTGTCGTCGCCGAGTGGTCAGCCGGGACCCAATGCACCGAGGGATTCCAAGAGTTCAATCCGATCCTCGACATCTCGATCGATAGCCCGACGATCGCGGCCGACGCGGCTGCGGCGGGCGGCGTTACGTTCTCGAGCGCTGAGCCGGGGACCGCCGCCATCTACACGTTGAGCGGTGGCTATGCTCCCGGCGCGCAGCCGCTCTGGACGGTGCGGTACGACCCTTGCGGATTCCTGGGGGTCGGAGGCACGCAGAGCGGGACCGAACCGTTCGTCGAGGAGTCGTACTACGCCAAGAACGGCACTCCAGACCCGTCCGGGTCCCAGAATGGGACGGAGACCTGTGTGAGCGGAGGCGCTCACCTGCTGGGGCTCGGATCGGCGAGCGCCTACCAGCCGGCGAACAAGTCCGGGTGGTACTACAACCTCACATTGCAGTTGGCCGACTCACTCCCTCTTACGGACGTCGGCGTGCTGGTCAACACGAGTGCCGGTCTTCTACCGGAGTGGAACAACGCGGGACAGCCTTGGAACTCGCCTCCGTCCGGAGACTTGTGGGAGTCCCCGCCGTACGCGAGCGAGTGGTATTGTGTCCTAAGCAGCCTTAATGGCTCGACCCTGGGAGTCTACCCCACCCAGTACCCTGGCCAGCCGATCACCTGGCAAGAGTTCCATCCGGGTCAAACGCTGGTCACCTCGAGTGACGTGCTGATGGTCGTGGCATCGAGCTCACTGACCGGCGACCAGGCCTCCGTGTTCGGCGTCAACGGCGCGATCGTGAGTGGTTCGCAGCAACTCTGAGGGACCGGCGTCGCGATCGACTGGCGGGGTCGCGATCCTGCACTGGGGGGAGACACATGTCGGGCACGGCCCCGCGGTCTTGATGGGGAGTCGCGCGGTCGATGGCGGACCGCGAGGAGCGCGGGGGGTGCTCGCTGCGCCAGGCCAGACGCCGGGGACGCGGTTACCTTCGACCGGTGCGCTCTGGGGGACGTCCGGTCGTTGGCGGCGATTTCCTCCGTGGAACCCGCCGGGGATTCGTCCGGTGCCAGTAGAAGAGCACTACCGCCAAAGCCGCGACCAGGAGGCTGCCATCTATCGCGATCACCGACCACCACGGCTCGGCGCTGCTTGCCGGACCAAGTGCGGTGCGGGAGGTGGGGGGCGGGACCACCTTGACCAACTCTGCCGACGACCGCACGGTGATCGCCAGTTGTATGGTCCGCGAGAAGCCGAGGTCGTCGGTGACGCTCACCTGGACCGTGTAGTCCCCCGGCCTCTCGTAGCTGCAATTCTGGACGAGCATCTCGGCACTTTCGAGGTAGCTCCCGGACTCGCCGTCTCCCAAGTTCCATTGGTAGAGGTACGGGCCGAACCCCCCGTAGACCCACGCGGTGAGGGCGATGACGCTCCCCTCCACCGGCGCGTCGTTGTTGGCGAACAGTCCGATCGCGAGCGGAGGACCCACGAGGATTCCTACGGTGGCGACCGCCTGGTCCCCCATCAAGTCCGACGCGTCGGCTCGGACCTCGAATGCTCCGCCCTGCGAGTAGACGTGGGTCACCTCGAGGCCGGGGCTCGTGCTGCCGTCACCGAACGCCCACCAGACCGACAAGGGCGCGGTTCCGTTCATCGGATGAGCGGAGAAGCTGATCGGGACCCCGGCGTCGGCCACGGAGAGGTTGGAGACAGCGCGCACGTCGTCCGGGAGGTCGACGGTAACGGTGACCGGCACCACAAGCTGGGCCCCGAACGAATCAATCACCGTGAACGACGCGTTGTGGATTCCCGGTTTCTCATACGTGTGGGCCACCACTTCGGAACCTGAGAACGAACCGTTCCCGAACGACCAGTTCGCTCGATAGGGCGCCAGCCCTCCGACAACCTTCGCCGCAAAGTCGACCGGGTATCCCTCCGTCACCGACGACTGGACGGCGGAGGCGGCGACCTCCAGCTGTGGATACACTCGGAGCACGGCCGAGACCGAAACGGTCGTACCGGCGACGGGGTCGGCGGCGGAGACCCTGAGAGTGTAGACGCCTACCGCGGTTGGCGCGCAGGCGGTCGGCACATTGTTCTCCCCCGCGTTACATCCGGGAGGGAATCCGGACACCCTCATGATGTCCTGCGCGGACCCGGCCGTCACTGACCATCGGACCGACGACACCTGCCCGACTTCGAGCGTGCTGGGGTCGGCCGTGATCGACGCATTTAGCGGGTCGTTGAGGGTCCAGGTGAAATTGTAGTCGGCCGATGCGCTCGGGGTGAGGCCGTCGAACAGCATCGAGTAGCCGTCGGGGGCGTCGAAGACCAGGAGACTATGCACCGAAGCGGGCGGTTCCCGATCCAGCGCGCCCGTGAGGTTGGACCAGTTCCCCGCCTGCAGTAGCCAGGTTTCTGATCCTGGGGCGTGATAACCCGGAGCTACGGACCAGAGCCCCACCTCACCACCCAGCAAGGGGTCCCAGTCTCCCCCTTCGAACTCGCCCCCGGGTACCGAGGAGGGGGAAGAAGTCGCCCAACCTCCATCCTCCAAGTGAGCTTCCTGACCTGAGCCCTCGCAGAGAAAGGCCGGCTCCGCGACCGTGGGATCGTAGAACAGGACCGCCTGAACTCCGCACACGATGCTTGGGTTCGGGGCCAGGTCGGTCCAGTTCCCAAGGGAGAAACCCCAGGTTTGATCATAGTCCGCAACGAACACCACTTGGCGGGTCGACGGGTCGTAGGCCATCGGCTCCCCGGTTTGACCGCAGTACGTCGAATCCCATCCGCACTCGGAAGGATTGCCCGACGCGTTGAGTCGCTCCCACTCGCCTCCCTGGAACTCCCACGAGTCGCTTTGCACATCCACCAGGAGCGCGTATCCGGTCGCAGGATCGTACGCCATTGATGCACCTCCCGCAGGGGGACTCGCTGCGCAGGTCGGTATCGCGTTGGTGCCTGAACAAAGCTCCGTCCAGTTCTGATCGCGATAGATCCACGTGTCGTTCAGGGCGTGTTCCGTCGACTGATAGAAGGCGTATCCGCCGAACATCACGACATAGCCGTCTGCCGGGTCATACGCCAGCGCTTCTTCGGTCCGATGAGGTGGGTTCGTGATGTTCCACTCCGTCCAGTTGGCCGGGGTCACGTTCGTTCCCGGAATCGGAGCGACCGGTGAGACGCCTCCCCCGGGCGAAGCAAGGAGGCCCGTGACGTCTTCGACCGGCGCCGCTGGCGCCAAGCGGACCGCCACGCTGAGTGTCCCCGCGGGCAGAACGAGGATGACCGTGAGTGCGACGAGACCAATGGTCGCCATGACGCTCCGATGTCGAAGCAACTGCGGGCGTCCTCCCCTCATCGGCCCCTGAGGATGAATCTCCGCACCCGAGCGCCGGGGGATGGCGCGCGGTCGTTTATCGGTGGCGACCGGCGGCAGAGTTCGAACCCCTGCCTCCCTTCGCCACCTTGATCTGGAGGGGGCCCAGTCGACAACCGACCTTGATGAGCGCCCCGGCCGGCCTCCCAGAGCCGGCGCCGAGCCCCAGCTCCCCGCCGAGCGAACGCGGTGCCGACCCGAAGTCGTTCCAAGGTTTTGATCATGTTCGCTTCGGGTTCGTCTGAGGCCGAGTCAATGCCGGCAGCCGTGCCCTGCGGTGTTCCACTCGTGACCGGATCTCGTGGCGAGCGGTACACTTCGAACCCAGGGCGCAGCGGCTGCGCATTGGTGGTCTCGTCGGCCAGGATCGAGCGACACTGGCGAGGATTGCGCCGGCGGCGAGTGCGGCGACGACCAACCCGAGTTTCGAGATCCAAGGCCGTCCGGAGAACCTGCTGCCGGAACCACGCTTAGCGGCACGGCGCGGCGCCGTGACATAGAGGGGTGTCCGAAAATCCCTGAACTCCAGCGAACAGATGCGCTGGCGGAGTCGGTGACGGTCAGCTCTGGATAGAATTGCCCGCTCGAAGCGTACGTGTGGAGGACAGGCCCGGGCCCCGTTGTCGTCACCTTCGCGAGGTCGCCCCCGAAGTCCCAGCAAGATGTGTAATCCCCCGAGCCGCAGATCGCGGCCGGGGAGAACTGGTTCGTGAACGGGGCGGTCCCTCGGAAGTCGAGGATCGTGGTGGAGGCGGCAAGGCCGTTGGATGCCCTGCCGGGGAGCGCCGTAGGACCGGGGAACGCGACGCTGCGCGCGCTCCCGCTCGCGGGCGAGGGCGCGAGATCGTCCGGCGCGAGGTCCCAGTTAGGGGCGCCAGCGCGACCTGCGAAGAACACCCGCCTGCGGTTGGGGCCGGGCTCGGGTGACCCTGGGGCAAGGTTCGGTAGACGTTGGGTCGCGGCTGTGGCCACCGCCTATGAACCGGGGGCAGGGTCGGCCCCTACCCATGCCGCGAAGAACGAAGTGGTGGCTGTTGCCGAGTGCCCTCGTACTGATCTTGGCGCTGCCGGCCGTCGCCTTGGCCGCGCCCGCTGCCCCCTCGGCAGCCACGCTCGCTTCCGGCGGAGCCGTGTTCACCATGACCAATAGCGCTCACGGGAACCAGGTCTGGGCCTATGACGTGGGCACCGGCGGCGCCCTCATCCCTGCGGGCCACTTCAATACCCACGGCGTCGGCACCGGTGTGAGCCTCGCGGACCAGGGCGCGCTCGCCCTGAGCGCGAACCACGAGTGGCTGTTCGTCGTCAACGCCGGCAGCAACTCCGTCACCGCCTTTTGGGTCAACACGACGCCGTTGGCCAGCCCTATCCTGACGTTCGCCGACAAGATCAGTTCCCACGGCGTCATGCCCGTCAGCCTCACCGTCCACGGCTCATGGCTGTACGTGGTGAACGTCGGGAACGCCACCATCGCCGGCGACATTGCCGGCTTCTGGGTGTCGTCCACCGGCGGTCTTTCCCCGATCGCCGGCTCGGCGAGATCGCTCAGCACGAGCGGTGCGACCGGCGCGGCGGAGATCGCGTTCAACCCGGCCGGCACGGCCCTCGCCGTGACCGAGAAGGGAACGAGCGTGATCGACACATACGCCGTTAGCTCCTCCGGGGCGGCCTCACCCCCCATCACGACCGTGTCCAATGGTTCAACCCCGTACGGATTCGCCTTCACCCCGGCGGGTGCCGCCGTCGTCAGCGACGCGGGGCCCGGAGCGCTGTCGTCCTACGCGGTCAACCACCTCGGCGCCGTCACGCTGGTCAGCGGGAGCGTGCTCGACAACCAGTCTGCGCCCTGCTGGGTCGTCATCGCCGATGGCGGGCGCGTCGCCCTCACGACGAACGCCCACAGCAACTCGATCTCGACGTACACGGTAACGCGCGGCGGGACCCTGACGCTCAGCGCCTCGGTCGGGGCGACGACGGCGGCCAGCCCGACCGACATGGCGATGGGCGGGCCTCTGGGCGGCGAGCTGTTCGTCCTCGACGTCGGGGCCGGCGAAATCCAGGAGTTCGGCGTCGGCGCCCACGGGGCGCTCACCCTGGCGTACGGGGTCTCCGCGCTCCCGGCGACCGCGGAGGGGTTGGCGGCGTTCTGAACGTCGACCGCCCGGGGGTCGACCTGATAAGGGCCGGCCCCCTCGACACGACCCTACCATGAATCCGGGCTTCCGATCCCTGATGTGGTACCTACTGGTCGGGACCCGCGGGGGGCCCAACCGGATCCGAATCCTCGAACAGCTTCGGGGGCGCCCGGCCAACGCTCACCAACTCGCTTCGGCCTTGGCCCTCGACTACCGGACCGTCCGGCATCACGTGCGCCTGCTCGAGCGCAACGGCGCGATCGCGCGGCCGGTCAAGGATGCGTACGCCGCCCCGTACGAGCTCGCGCCGTATCTCCTGGAGCATTTCGAGCTCGTCGAGGCCATGATCTCCCCTCGGCCCGCTCGGGGCCCGGCCGCTCGCCGGGCCGCAGTACCGGGGCTCACGCGCCTGCACCGAGCCAAGGGGGGTAGCTCGTGACCGACGTGCTGATGGATGCCAGCATTGTCCTCGGCGTCGTCAGCATCGCGCTCGCCATTGGCCTGTTCGCGATGTACCGCCGCGTCTACGCCCAGACCCGTTCGGGATTCGGCGTCGCGTTGCTCATCTTCGCCGGGGCCTTCGTGGTCCAGAGCGCGCTCACCGTCTACTCCTACCTCGCCGCGATGCCGATCATCCCCCCGTCGTTCTCGCCGTTCCTGTTCGGGATCGGTGCGTGCGAGGCGACCGGTCTCGGGGCGATGGTCTGGACGGCGTCGCGCTAGGTCCGCGCGCTCCCGCCGTCACGACCCCGGGCAATGCGTTGGCGAACGATCCCTAAGGTTGCGGCGAGTCCGCATCCTCGGCGGTCTCCGACGCGTCGGCCACTCGAACGCCTTCCGTGTCTCCGCTCGCACTGGACCTACCCTTTCGGCCGCGAGAATGGGAGACCACGATCGAAACCACCGCCAGCACGCCGACCAAGCCCCCCAACACGTAGTACAGGTCGGAGCCTGGTGAGCCAAACAGTCCGGGCGGAGACGCGGGCGACGTGGTGGAAAAGTTGACGGAAACCGATACGTCGTACCCGGCGACGACGAATATCCCGTTGGGCGTAGCCGTCACGTAGCCGCTGACGCGCGAGACTCCGAACGGATAGCTTCCGTTCCCTTCGATGATCGAGACGCTGTTGTTTCGGGTGGATAGGACGAGCTCGCCGATCGATACGTTCCATTCCGTGGACGCCGGCAGCCCCTGCTCGGTGAAGGTGACCGCGTAGCTCACTTCGGTCCAATCGATCGTGATCGGACCCGGAGAACCTCCCTGAACGGTCACGAAGCCTCTCCAGACCGGCGTCTTCCAGCCGGCGAGGGAGGAGATGTTGTAGGCGTAGGTGCCGTTCGGTTCTTCGAAGGTAAGGATCGAGGTCGCCGTTCGCTCGGTCTCGCCGGCCACGGATGTCCCCCATGAGATGCTACTGGTGAGACCCGAAGCAGTGAATGATACGGCGAACGTCAGCAACGAGAAGTGGACCGCCTCGGCGACCGGTACGCCCGTGACGTTGAAGGCCCGCGTCGAGCCATCCGCGTGATATTGGGAGTCGCCCGAGATGGAGGTGGAGAGGTAGGTTCCGTTGGGCAGATTGATCGACACGACACTGAAGGTGGAAGAGCGCGAAGGCTCTCCGGACACCTCCAGGGTCCAGAGGGTTCCCGACGGCAAACCCGTCTCCGTGAACGTGACGGCGTACTCCGGCGCCAGGAAACTGATTGTCTCATTGACCGGGGCTCCGGAGACGCTGAAGGCCCCCCGCGAGGTCGACGCCTCCAACTGCTTGTCGGAGGCGGAGACGGTGTACGAATAGCTCCCGTTCTCTAGGCTGAGCGTCGCAAGCTTGGCGGACGCGCCCAGCAAGGGGGGTTCACCGGTGATGTTGACGTACCACTCGGTTCCCGAGGGCAGCCCGTTCTCCGAGAAGGTGACCGCGTACGAGTAGACGATGACGACGAGGTTCGTGCTCGCGTTCGCGGAGTCCCCCATGGTGTCGTTGACGAAGACGCGGACCACGTACGCCCCGGGAGCACTGGGTGTGCAGACGAGCGGCGTGGCGTTTCGGGTAACACACCCCGCGGGGAGTCCAGTGTACTCGTAGGAAAACGGTCCCGATCCGCCGCTCGCGACGACGTGGAGGGTCGTCGGGGTGCCGACGCCGACCTGAGAGGGGTGCGCGGTGAACTGACTGATATGGGGGCCTCCGGCCCCATTTCCCGGGGAGATTATCGAAACCGTTCCGCCCCAGGAATTCACCGCGTAGAGCAACCCATCCTTCGGATCGTAGGAGATGGACCAGGGCCTCCAGCCAACCGGGAGGCTCGTCAAGATCGAGTCGGTCGTGCCGGAGATCGCGGTGACGGTATCGTTGCCCGAGCTCTCGACGAACAGCTCGCCGTTCGCCGGGTCGAATGCGATCCCCGTCGGGGCCGGGTCCACGGCTACCGTCGCGACCACCGTATTGGTAGAATCATCGATCACGCTCACGTTGCCGGAGCCGTAGTTCGAGACGAAGACCTGTCCGCTCGAGCTGTCGTACGACAGGTCCAGCGGCTCGATGCCCACTTCCACCGTGGCCACCACGGCATCGGTCGAGTCGTTGACGACGCTCACGTTGTCGGTCCCGTAATTGCCGACGAAGATCTCGCCCTTCTTCGCGTCGTAGGCCATCGCGATCGGATTGCCTCCGACCGTGATCGTGCCGGCGATCTTGTCTGTCACATCGTTGATGAACACGATATCGTTCGACGATCCGTTCGGCAGGAACAGTTCCCCCTTGGCTGGATCGTAGGTGATGCTCTCCGGTTCCATCGTCGTCGGGACGGTCGCCACCAGCGCGTCGGACGTGGCGTTGAATATCGTGAGATATCCGGGGGAGAAGATCTCGGCGCTCGCGGTGAAGATTTCACCCGCTCCGGAATCGTAGGCCGTAGCATACGGGCCCGCCGCGACCTTGAGCCGAGTCGAGATGGAGTGGGTCGTGTCGTTGACGAGGCTGAGCGTGCCCGCGTCATACGCCGGAACGGCGAGTTCCCCCGTCTTAGGATCGACGGCCGCCACCGCCGGAAGCAAACCCACGGGGACCAGCCCCGTGACAGACTCGGTGGAGGGTGAGATGACCAACAACGTGTCATTGGATGTGTTCGAGACCAGGATCTCGCCTTTTACCGGGTCATAGGCGATCGCGGTCGGCGACGCGTAGCCCTCCCCCGTTCCATTGATCGTCGCCACCACGGCGTCGGTGGAATCGGAGATCACACTGAGATTGTTCGAGTCGCGATTTGGAACAAAGATCTGACCGACAGCGGGATCGTAGACGATGTTACCGGGAAAGCGGCCGACCCCGATATCGGCGACGACCGCGTTGGTCGCCGTCGAGATGATGCTCACGTTGCCCCCGTACTCGTCGGCAACGAAGATCTGGTCCGTGCCGGAGTCAAAGACGATCCCGAACGTCGACGGGAAGCTGCTGGTGGCGATGGTCGTCACCACGGAGTTGCTCGTCGGTGAGATGACGCTCACGCCGTTCTCGTCGGACTCGTAGACCATCCCCGAGACGTTGTCGAAGGTGAGATCGAGCGGGCCGTAGAAGAGCAGCGTGCTGATGGTCACGGTCGCCACCACGCTGTTCGTTGAATCGGACACGACGCTGACGTTGTCAGAGGCTTGGTTGGCGACGAACACCTCTCCGGCGGCAGCGTCGTAGACCTCGCCGTAGGGATCGCTGCCCACCGGGATGGTCGCGATCACGGAATCCGTCTTGTCGGAGATCACGCTGAGGTTGTCGGAGAGCGAATTGGAGACGAAGACCTCCCCCTTTCCACTATCGTAGACCGCGCCCTGGGGGAGGGTTCCCACACCCAGACTGGCGACGATGGCGTCGGTCGACTCGTTGAGCACGAGCACGTTGTCGGTGTTGGCTCCGCAGACGAAGAATTGCCCGGTCCCATTGTCATAGGCGACCGCCGCTGGATCCTGGAGATTGCCGGCGAGGAAGTTTCCCCCGATCACCGAGTTATTCAGCAAATCAAGCGTGTCGACGACCGTCGGTGCCAAGCTTGTATCCGGCGACACAGCGTTCCCACCGGAGCGTGGGCGTGCAGGGTCGAGGGGGGGTCGAACGGGGGAGTGATCCACCGTTGGGGGGATCGGCGATTTACCCACCTCATAGGGCGCTATCCGGTGAGCCGGGTCGGTGGGTCCCAGGGCGCCGTACGGGGCCCCGAGAACGGGTGGAGGGCTGGTTAGGAGTCCGGTTGCGGCACCCCCCAAGAGGGTGAGCGTCACCAACGCAACGATCGATGTGCGGTACAGACCTCGTGCCAGTGATTTCGACCGATCGCCGCCGTCGAGGGTGCTGCGGTCGACCCAGGTCGAGCTAGCGGTACGCCGACGCGAGGTCGCCCCCCGGCGGCTGGCAGATCCGGATCGCATCGGACTCCAGCGGTGCGAGGCGGGGAGCCGCCTTCAAGACTTTCAGGCTGAAACTGTCCCACACGCCGTCGCAATCGAATCGACCCTACTCGATGGACGGTCGAACGCACGGGATCCAGTGCTCCGGGCGGGGATTCCGGAGGACGCTCGTCACGCGAGCGGGCCCTGATCGGTCACTTCGATCGAGCTAGCGGGGCGCTCGGCGCGCGAGCCATCGTGTGCGCTGCAGAGCGGTCGGAAGTGCCCAATGGAGCTCGTAACGCCGATCCAACCGGGGTCGCGGGATTGAGAGCGTAAATGCATCCCCCGCGCGCCGGAGCCCACCCTGGCCCCGACGGTCCAGCTCCAGTGCGGCGAGCCGGGCCTCTTCCACGGGATCGGTCCGACTCGGCTTGTTCTGGAAGCTCACCCGACCACGAAGTCGTCCGGAAGGGTAACCGGGGGGAAGGACCACCTGGAGCCGGAGGTGCGCATCGGGTGCGACCCGCTGCGCGTAACTTCTGGCCTGGGCTTCGACCTCGATCGACTCCGCCTCCCAACCTGCATCCCCGGGTGGCATCGCGTTGCCGGGTTCGCGCGAGGGAGCGCGAGACATCCGGTACCAGGTCGGTAGCTCGACGTCGATGTGCATTCGTTGCCACTTCGCGTTCCGCGAACTGAGGGGCGGTTCGAATTCGATGCGGTAGGTGAACTCACGGCTTTGCGAACGAATGTCCGGGATTCTGGTCGCGTGACTCGCGGCCGTGCACCACCAAACGAACTGACGGGGAGGTTTCGGGGAGAAGAACGTGAAGAAGTCGAGCTGTCCTGAGATCACGCGGAATTCTCGGTGGAAGGCCACTCGGGCGCTGCCATCGGGATGGACGGTCACGGTCCCTTCGAACCAGCGAATTTCGAGCACGGGCCGGAGGTCCGACGCGGACGGCCCGCCAACGAGGTAGGTCCGGTCCGGCAGAAGTGTCAGGTCTCCGTATCGCACCAATCGAGCGAGATGGCGGGCCGCGGTGCCCCGCGAAACTTGACACGCGACTTGAGCGGCCTGGGTGAGCTCGCCGAACCGGACCCCGGGCTTCGACCCCACGTAGTTCGTGAGGAAGGTGTCGAGTTGGGAGGGCCCCGAATCGACGGCCCGAGCCTCCGCGGGGCTTCGTTCTGCCACTACGCCCTCCCGAATGGGGACCCATTTGCCGAAATTAAGTTACTGAATGCACGAGGCACCGGAAATCGCCGGTGCACTCTTCCTGGGCTCCGCCGGCTGCCGCACTCATCCAGCTCCCTGATCGCACCCGCCGGACCCAAATTCGATTTGGGCACTGCCCGTGAGTGGTTGGGCAACCCCGGGTGTGATTTCCGGTGGACATTCTGGACGGGTGCGGGGTCCGGGAAGGGTAGCGATTGCCAGGGCGATCCCGTGTTGGATCTTCTCCGGTCGCCCCCATCGTACGGCGACGCTGCTCGCCGGTCAGACCTGTTTCCGAACTTAGGGACCCCAAGGGGAAAACCCGAAAAGGCGCCCGGGACCCCTGGAAGGGGCCCCATATCGAATCTGGCCCGGGATGGACTCGCGGCTGACGGCCCGCCAAATCCGGTCCCCGACGTACCGTTCCACTCGGAACGGCGACGGGGTGTTGTTATCGGTCTGCCGGCCTTGCCTTCTGGGTGCGGCCGCAGCCTTCTGCGTGGTGGCGGACGCGCTCGTGCTCCCGGCGGCGGACGCTGCTCGTCGCCGCGGGGTTCGTGATGGTGGCAGGCCTTCTCCTTAGTCTACTTCCGATCGGTCTGTCGCGCCCCCTCCTCGACCGCGCCATCGGAGGAGCGATCGCCGAACGTTCATGGTCGACCGGCGCGGCGCTGCGGGGCGCCCAGCTCGATACGGTGGAGCCGTTGCCCGCCGGACTTCAGCTCGGTATCTCCGCGACCCCGTCGAGTATCTGCGCGACCCCCGCGCCCGACTGCTCGGCCGGGGTCACGACCGCGCGGGTGTCGCTGACGGCTGTGGCGTCCCCCGCGCCCGTAGCGTGGCCAAACGTCCAGGTCGTCTTCGCGCTCGACGGGACGTTCTTCAACGGAGATTTCCACCTGACCGACGACGGCGGTTACAACACCTGCGATCACTCCGGCCTCGACATCGTCTGCGAGGAGTCCAACGGTCTCCCGGTCTTCGTGGCGGAAGCGGGCGCGATCGCCACCTCGATCGCCGCCGAGAACCCCCACAGCTCCGTGACGTTCGCCCTCGCCGACTTCGAATCGACGCTCTGCGACTACGGCGATTGCGACGGCACGGTCTACCGCGTCGACATCGGTCAGTTCACCCCCGCCGCGGACTTCGGCGGCCAGGTCGCCTCGACCCTCCAGGCGAACTTCCTCGAGTCCAGCTACTGGTGCAACGACTGCGACTTCTGGGACAACTTCCTCCACTCCCCGTCGATCACGGCCCTCTATGGGATCCTCACCGGGGCGGGGATCGAGTGGAGCGCCGACGCTCACCACGTCGTGATCGTCATCGGGGACACGGCCCCGCGGGACATCGCGTACGCGCAGAACTACTGCGTGAGCGGCTGGGACGGGGGCCTGAGCGGCGGCTCGTGCTTCAACGTCCCCTGCGAACCGTCGTACGTGCTCCCCAATGGGGTCGTGCCGACGTGCGAAGGTTGGATCGCGTCCCGGGACGGAGTGCCGACCGACTCGATCGCCGCCCTCGCCCGCGACAGCCCCGATTGCGTCAACTCGCTCGGGGGTTCGTGCACGATCGACGACATCGACCTCTGGGCGACGCCCACGGACCCGTACTCCGAGGATTGGCCATCCCAGTTCGCCAACATCGGTGGCGGACCGGGGGGAAGCCAGGTCTTCCAGAACGTCGAACGTGTCCTCGCCGCCGGCTGCGATATGGCGGCGGCCACCGGTGGGAGCTGGGACGGCCCCGTATGGTACACCTGCGCCAACGGGCGGTCCGGTTCCCTCCAGTACGAGCTGCACGGGTCCGAGACCGAACCGAACCTCAACAACCCGACGCTCCTGGCTGCGCTGCGGATCGCGAGCTTCGGGCAAGCGCCCACGACGCCCGTCGCCTTCGGCGGCGATCGGCCGCTGTTCGAGTTCACGCCGTTCGGCGCGATCGCCCCGTCCCCCGATCTCCAGGCCACCGCGGCGTGCCTTCGGCAGGACGAGCCGCAGCCGACCTGCCAAGCGAACCCGACGATCCTGCGCACGAACGGCGTCGAGGTCCTCGGCTGGAACTGGAGCACGGTCGCCGCCCAGAATGCGATGCAGGCCGGCGATATCTGGCAGGCCGAATTCAACGTGGTCGCGACGGGACCACCCTACAGCCTCGTCCCGGTCGACGCGTGCACCACTCCGTTGTGCGATACGGGGGGAAGTCGCGCGGTCAACGGCAGCTTCACCTCCGCGGCGTATGCGCTCACCTCCACCGGCCCCCTCACAGTGAACTCGTTCCCCCTCGCACAAGTGCACGTCGACGCGCCCGCGACGGGTCCTCCTCCGACTGCGGCTCCTCCGCCTCCTCCTCCCCCGAGCTTCGGCTTCCCGATCACGATCACCACCCCGACGCCGATCCCCCAACCGGTGGCGATTCCAGCGCTCTCGGTGATCGGGGGTCTCTCGCTGAATGCCGCGGCCGTGGGCCTACTGGCCGCCGGCTTCATGCGCGTCGGCCTGCGGAACAAACCCATGGCGATGGGCGTAGCGATGAAATCGAATCTCGCGCGCTCTGCCTTCGAGCATTGAGCGACGTGGTGCCGCCCGACTCGACCGGCATGCTCGGGAGACCCTCTTCCTCGGACTCGACCGATCTCGCGCGCAGCAACATAATATATATACTTAAAAGCAGATTTGGGGTTAGATGCGGGTCGAGGCACGCCTCCTTCGCGAACCCGGTGAACGCCCCCTCCCCCGGGACCTGCGGGCGCCCGCTTCGAAGACCCGGGGCCGGCCGCGCGCCGAGTATCGGCCGAACGTACGCTCGGCCCGGGACGTCGATCGTCTCCGACGCCGCCGGATCCCTGCGTTCCTCTTGACGTCCGAACGCGTGACCGAATCCGGCTATCCGGTCAGCTTTCGCCCCTGGCTCGTTATCCCCGAGCGGCTCGCCACCCAGATCTCATCGGACTACCGCATTCTGCCGATCCGCGACGAGGACTCGCTACGAACCCCGGGCCCGGTCGAGCTCGTGACCTTTCTCCTCCGGTTCGACCCGCTGGCGGCGCGCGTGGTCGCCACCCGCAATCGGGGGACTCTCGATCCCCACGAGCTGTATCGCCGGATCCGGAACGAGGGACTGGAGCGTCCGGCGACCAAGGTCCGGCTGCAGGAGTACGCGCCGGCGATCCCACAGGTGGGAGACTCCCTCCCGTCGGAGGAGCTGGAATGGATCGAGCTCAACAACCCCGCGGTGAGTGCCTCGACATGACGGACCCTTCGGTCCACGCGGCCAGCGAGATCCTGCGGCGGCACGGCATCCGCTTCGTGGTCGTGGGCGGTCAGGCCGTCGCGCTCGACGCGGCCACCGCCACGCGGGACGTCGATGTGATGGTCACGACCGACGATTACCACGACGCCGTGGCCCGCTTGGGCAAGGACCCGGCCCTCACGCTCGCCATCGACGGAGGTGCGGTCACGCGCTTCGGCATCGAAGCGCTGCACGGGGTGCCGCTGGACCTCGTTGACGCCGGGTTTTTCGCGGGGACAAGAACCGGAGCCGAGTTCTTCGACTTCCTCGTGCATGAGGGTTCGACCGAGTCCGATGGGGTCGTGTACGCCTCACCCGAGATGGTGTGGTACACGCGGCTCATGACCAAGCGCTGGCGGGCCTACGCCGAGAAGATCGTCACGAACGTGATCGACGGCATCTCGGCCGACCGCCTGGATCGGGTGGAAGAGATCGCACGGAAGTTCGGGACCCAAGCGACGATGAAGGAACGGATCGATTACGTTCGGGCCGAGCTCAAGCGACCGGGCGTCGATTCGCTCGTCGACCGCCGGTAGGCTTCGACCGGGAGCCCCGGTCCGGTTCCATTCCGCGAAAGGGGAGGTCTCTCGTCAGGGGGAAGCCGCTAAGCGTCCGCACCTGCGGGGCGAATCGGGTCGATCCTCCGAGAGCCCGCCTCCGGTTCACGTCCGGGAACTGGGAGCGGGCTTCTCCAGGATCACCGCGTAATGCGAGGGCCCGAACTCTGACACGCTGCGACCCCGAAGTCCGTACCGCTCCAAGAGGTCCCGGGCCGTCGCGGCGCTGAGCCGGTGCTCGATCGGGGGACCGCCGGCAGTCGACGCTCGCTTCCAGTCGACGTTGATCAGCTGACCCCTCGGAGCGACCAGGCGAACTGCCTCGGCGACGGTAGAGGCGGAGATCCCGTGGAGCACGTTGGCGAGCAGCACCCGGTCGGCGATCGAGTCCGCCAACGGGATCCGCTCGGCCCGCGAGAGCACCACCTCGAGGTTGGTGCGGTGCTGCTGCTGGGCGCGCTCGCGAATGAGGTCGACCAGTTCCACGGAGCGATCGACGGCGTACACCCGACCCTTCGGCCCGACGAGATCGCTGGCCGGCAGCGCGTAGTACCCGGAACCCGCGCCGACGTCGACGACCTTCATCCCCCGTCGCAGCCCGCACCGTTTCCATAGGGCGCGCGGATCTTCCGAGGCGAGACGGCTCGGGTCCTCGAGGACCGCGAGCGCCTGCTCGCGCGTCCATACCGCCTCGTGCATCCGGCGATGGTCCGTGTGGTGGTGTCCGGGGGAACCCTTGGCGGGAGCCGCACGCCGGGCGCGGGGCTCGCTCACGTGAACGCGTAGCTGTAGCTGGGACTGACGAACTTCCCGCGTTCAATGATAAGGAAATCCCGGTCGAGCGGCTGCCCGTCGAAGAATCGCGTCAGGCAATCGCGGATCCCGTCCGCGTAGCGCTGTTGGGCTTCCAGGGTCGTGCCGGACACGTGCGGGGTCATCGCGTGGTGGGGCATCGTCCGCCACGGGTGGTCGGGCGCGGCCGGCTGGGGGTACCAGACGTCCCCGGCGTAGCCGGCGAGGTGGCCGCTCTTCAGGACCTCGACGAGGGCGTCGGTGTCGACGATCCGGCCCCGCGCCGTGTTGACGAGGTAGGCGCCGGGTTTCATCGCCGCAAGCCGGGCGCGATCGAACAGCCG
>JAKIWD010000048.1 GCA_022750205.1 Thermoplasmata archaeon | reverse complement strand
GGCCCGGTGCCATCTCCACGGTCATGATCTACGAAGGCAGCGCCGGCAGCAATCCATGGGGGATCGCCGCGACGTTCGTCGCCATCGGCCTGACTGCGGGAGCGACCTACCTGATCCTACGCTACGGGCAACGGATACTCCGGTCCATGGGCCGGGTCGGGGTCATGGCGTTGGCACGCGTGATGGGGCTTTTGCTCGCTGCGGTCGGCGTCCAGTTCATCGTCGACGGCGTGATGGCGATCGCGCCGCACCTTTGACCGGGATGGATCGGCTCCCTTTTCGCGGGGTCGCCTTGGGCTTCGGGGCCTGCCGACCGGATGGCGCCGGGCGCCGCTGTGCCGCGGGCTTCGGCGCGGGCACCGAGTGCAGCGATCGGACCGCCGTCTGGGGGGTCGCGGGATTGCGTTCGTCGGACCACACCTTCTCACCCGCTCGGATCGGGACCGGCAGGTCGTTCTCCACGGGGGGGAAGGGGCACTCGAAGGAATCCGTGTACGCGCAGTACGGATTGATGGCGCGATTGAAGTCGAGGTCGTACTCATCGGCCTCGTTCATTTCGAGCGTCAGGTAGCGCCCGGGGCCGTAGCTCTCGGTGCCGGACGTGGAATCCCGGAACGGAACGAAGACCTGCGTACCCACCCCTTCACCGGCGTGGTACACCCGGAGCTGGAGCGCCCGTGGACCGATCTTGAAGTTGAGATCCCCCAGGTAGCGCATGACGGCTTGACCGTCGGCGCTCGTGCGAAGGTACGCCTCCGGCGGCGGATCGCGGCGCTCGAGATGCGCGGTCACCCTAAACGTCAGGTCGATCGGGAAGTACGCCAATCCGTGGAATCCGTAGACGCGCCCGGCGACGAACGGCGACTCGGCGTGGTGCGCCATGAACTGGTCACGCATCGTGCGCTCGGTCTCGAGCTCCTCGCGGTACTCGTCCGCCATATCGGTCCCGACGAGTGAGGGGGTTAAAGAGGCGCGCGGACCCGCGCCGGCGGCATGCGCCCGCTACAAGTAGCCGAACTGGCGTTTGGCGAACTCGCTCATCTTCTCAGGCGACCAGGGCGGGTCCCAGACCATGTCCACGGTGGCGGCGTGAACTCCCGGCGCCTTTTCGCACGCGAGCTTGACCTCTTCTGCCAAGATGCCGGCCACGGGGCAGCCGGGTGAGGTGAGGGTCATGCGGAGGACGACATCATCTCCCTTCCATTCCATCCCGTAGATCAGACCCAGGTCGACGATGTTCATCGGGATCTCGGGGTCGTAGACCTTCTTCAGGTCGGCGAGGATCGCCGCCTCTTGCGTGGCGTGGGCGCCGTCCGAGGCAGGCGGAGTGGCGGGCACCGGCGCTGTCGCGCCTGGCGGGGCAGCCGGCGGCGCGGGGGCCGCCTCGGCTGAGGTTTCGGACATCCAGCCTTCCATGGGCCGTCGCCTTATAGGGTGAGCGCCGGGCGGATATCCCTCGCGCCACGAAATCCGTTTAAGGGGTTCCTGGGTGGCGCGACCGTGAAGGATGTCCATGCGATGGCCCCCCGCGTCGCCCGGCAGGGGCTTCGGCACGTTGGCATAGAGGACATCCGAAAGCCGTTGACGGTCCTGCGCGGCGGCCGGGCCATCACGCTCACGGCCACGTTCGGGGTCACTGTGGACCTTCCGTCCAGCCGCAAAGGCTCGGACCTCTCTCGTAACGCCGAGATCCTGGCGGAGATCGTCGACCGCACCGTTACCCAACCCGTACAGAGCATGGAGTGGGCGTGCTCGGAGATCGCCAAGGAGCTCCTGGTCCGACACCCGTACGCCCAGTGTTCGCGCGTCCGCGTATCGGCCACGCACTTTCTGCTGAAGGGGATCTCCCCCGACCGCCGGAGCATGGAAGATTACCACCTCAGCGCCGAGGCGCAGGCGATGCGGGTGAACGGCGGGCCTCCGTCGCTCACCCGTTGGCTCGCGGCGGAGGCCGTCGGGATGACCGCCTGCCCGTGCGCCATGTCGACCGCCCGAGACCTGCTGCTCCCCGACTACCCGCTGC
Organism: Thermoplasmata archaeon; assembly: GCA_022750205.1. Classification (GTDB taxonomy): domain Archaea; phylum Thermoplasmatota; class Thermoplasmata; order Lutacidiplasmatales; family UBA184; genus Lutacidiplasma. The sequence continues at coordinate 13,292 of JAKIWD010000048.1, read as the reverse complement.
TCTCGGACCCGTCCATGGCGACCCTCCCGATCATCACGCACAATCAGCGCAACCGCACCCGGCTCACCTTCGAGCTCCACGAGGGGGTAGAGGTGGAAGCCGACGACATGATCGCGACGATCGAGGCGGCCCAATCGTCGCCGACCTACGCCATCCTCAAGCGCGGTGACGAGGCCAAGGTCGTCCTGACGGCCCATCGGGACCCGAAGTTCGTCGAGGACGTCATGCGCGACCTCCTTTCGTCGCTCCCGAAGCGATTCCCCTCGCTCCCGGACGCCGTCGGGGTCCTGGCCGAGACGTGGAGCGAGGAATCGATCCACAAGTACGACGTGGTCGCCTCTCACGACACGACGCTCGGGGAGCTCCGCCAGAACGCGTCGGCCTAGGGCCCACGGCGCGGAGGGCGTGTGCGGTACGCCCTTGACGCCCTCTGGCGCCGGAAGGGCCGGACCACGGTCACGATCCTCGGGATCGGTCTGGCCACGGCTCTCGTGGTGGTGCTGCTCGCGGTCTCCCAGGGCGTCCAGACCAGCAGCGCCTCCTTGGCGGCGGCCAGCGGCGTAGACCTATTGATCACGAGCGCGAACACCTCGCTCTCCAGCGGTACGTTCCCTCCCGTGGCGGGCGCCCACGGACTCCCGTCGAGGGTCGAGGCGGCGGATCCGAACGTCGCGACCGCCAGTCCGTGGTTGGTCAGTTCGCTGCTGTTCGCCAATCAGTCGCTCTACGAAGCCTCGAACGCCTCGCCGACGGGTTCCGGGGTGCCCGGCGGATGGGCCCCCACCAGCTCCGGAGTGGTGGGTTGGATCCCGGCAGACAACACCGGGCTTGAGACGCCACCGCTGCTCTCCGGGACCGGCTTCGCGCCCGCCACGGACGATCACTTCGCCAACGGGACGTTCGCGGGACCTTCCACCCACGAGGTGGTGCTCGACCAAGGCCTGGCCACGGTGCTTCATGCCGGAGTAGGCTCCACGATCTGGGTCGGCGCGAGCTCGGTGAGCGGGCCTTCCGAGCTGGCCGGGTGGTTCTCCAACGCGACGTCGTTCCGTGTCGTGGGCCTCTCGGGTCCGTTCTGGCTCCTTCCCTCGGCACTCCTGGGATTCTTCTACCTCTCGGAGCTCCAAACGGTCGTCAGCGGCCCGACGCAGGCGGAGGATGCGGCCTCCGTCGTGCTCGTGCATCTGGACGACCCGAGCCAGGCCGCCGCGGACCAGACACGACTCACGACCGCGTTTCCGTCCCTGACGGTATTCACGTTGAACAACATCCTTGGCGCCGTCGCGAACGCCGTCTCGATCTATCGCACCTTTGGCGTGCTGGTCGGCGTCGTCGGGGTCGTCGTCGCGACCCTGTTCACGACCACGGTGCTCCTGATGTCCGTTGACGACCGGAGCAAGGAGATCGCCGTCCTGCGGGCACTCGGCTACCCGCGCACCACCATCGGCCGGTTCGTGGTCGAGGAGGGACTGCTCCTGGCGCTGTTCGGCTTCGCGGTCGGGTTGCCGCTCGGAGCGTTCGGGGCCGTCGCGCTCAACGACTTCCTCCGACGGCTCGTGACGGGCCTTCCCAGTGGCTTCTCGTTCATCTCGCTCGACGCGGCCGTGATCTTGTCCGGCCTCGTCGAGGTGCTCGTGGTCGGGCTCGTCGCGTCGGTCGCCCCGGCGGCGCGGGCCGTTACCCTCCCGGTCGTCGAGGAGCTCCGAGCCCCGTGAAGATCACCTGGCGGCCCCGTCCGTTCAAGCATCGACGGCTGCAAACGGCGTTCGCCGTCGCCGCCCTGGCCGCCGCGGTGGCTCTCCCGGTGACCTTGCTATCGGTAGGAGGCGGTGTCGCGGCCCACGAGATCCTCGCGCTGGAGCAGGCCGGCTTCCAGATCACGGTCTCCGCCGGCGGTACCCACGGGATCGGGGACGCCCATGGCCTTGCCGCGCGGATTGGCCAGATCGGCGAGGTCGCGGCGGCTTCTCCCGTCCTGGCGGCCTCCGTCGACCTTTTCGCCGCCGGCATGGGCGCGCGTCCGGTGCTCGCGGAGGGCGTGGTCCCGGACGAGTTCGCGGCCACCGAGCCGCCGACAGAGACCGCCCTCTTCCCCAACCCGTTACCGCTCGGCGACCCCACCGACCTCGCGCACTTCAGCAACGGCACGTACGCGGGGCCGATCAGCGCGGACCTGCTGCTTTCCTCCCCGCTATCCGAGGCTCTACGGCTCCCGGTCGGGTCCCATGTGACCCTCTCCGGGACGGATGTCGAGTCCTCGGGCGGGGCGTACACCGTGACCGGGACGTTCGGGCTTCCACCGACTCTGCTCGGACCGACGGCCGCGGACGCGATCGTGCTTCCGCTCAGCGACCTCCAGCAGTTGACCGGCACTGCCCGATCGAACGGGAGCGCCGGCAACCTGCTCGATTCCGCCGATACCATCCAGGTCGGGCTCGTGGGCGAGGCCACGCTGGACCCGAATGCCGTGCAAGCGGTCGCGAACCAGATCCAGCAGCTGGTACCCTACTACGGGGTCACTTCGTTGACGCAGGAGGCGGGCCAGTTGCAAGGGTCCGAGGCGATCCTCACCGGATTCTACGTCGCCCTCTCTTCGGTCTCTCTCGCCGTCGGGTTCCTGTTCCTCGCCCTGGTGATGGTCCGCCGAGTCGAATCGGAGCGGACGACGATCGCGATCCGACGGGCGATCGGAGTGCCGGCCTCGCAGATCGCGGCCGAGACGGTCGGCCAGGGGGCGCTCCTCGCCGGCACCGGCGCCGGGCTCGGCGTGTTGGCCGGGTACCTGGTGGTCGCGTCGCTGCAGCGGTGGGGTACGGCCGACGTGGCGGCGATCGCCGGCTTGGCGACCTGGGTACCCACCACGCTTGGGCTGCTCATCCTGGGCGGCATCGCCCTCTCGCTCCCCGCCAGTGGCCTCGCGACGCGGGCCGCGCTCAAGTTGAGCGTGGCGGAGTCGCTTCGATGAGCGGGAGTCGATCCCCCCGCATCGAGCTCGCCTCCGTGAGCCGAGCGTTCCCGCACGGCGCGGGGGGCCCGGTGCGCGCGCTCGAGAAGGTCTCGGTCACGATCGACCCCGCCGAGTTCGTCTCGGTCGAAGGCCCCAGCGGCTGCGGCAAGACGACGCTCCTCAATCTCCTCGGATTGCTCGATATTCCCAGTTCGGGAACCATCCAGTGGGACGGCGTGGAGGTCGGTCGGTGGAAAGAGCGGGACCGTGCCCGACGGAGGTTGACCTCCATCGGCTTCATCTTTCAGCGCTTCTACCTGCTGCCGACCTTGACCGCACGCGAGAACGTGGCCCTCCCCATGCAGGCGCTCGGCGTGAGCGCCGTCGATCGGCGGGGGCGCGCCGACGCACTCCTAGCGCGCGTGGGGCTCTCCGACCGCGCCGAATTCTTCCCGCATCAGCTCTCGGGCGGCGAGGAGCAACGCGTAGCGATCGCGCGGGCCCTGGCGAACGTACCCGGGATCCTATTGGCCGACGAACCGACCGGAGAACTCGACTCGGCCAACACGGCGGCGATCCTCACGCTGATCGATGAGCTGCACCGCGAGCGGGCGACGAGCGTCGTGGTCGTCACCCACAATCCCACCGTGGCGGCGTACGCCCACCGCCACCTGACGATGGCCGACGGACGGATCGTCGCCGACCGACGCGACGCGTAACCATGGCCCGCATCGCCATCCTCCTCAACGAACGGTGCCACCAAAAGGAGTGCCAGTGGGAGTGCCAGGCCTACTGCCCCCCGGTGCGGATGGGGCAGGAATGCATCGTCGAAGGTCCGAACGGGAAACCGATCATCTCCGAGACCCTGTGCATCGGCTGCGGCATCTGCGTGCACAAGTGCCCCTTCGACGCGATCAAGATCCTGAACACCCCGGAGGCGGATGAGGCCGAGATCGTCCACCGGTACGGGTACAACGGTTTCCGGCTCTACCGGCTTCCGACCCCGCCCGTGCACGGGATCACGGGGCTGCTAGGTCCCAACGGCACTGGCAAGTCCACGGCGTTACGAGTGCTGGCCGGCGTCGAGGTCCCGAATCTCGGCGAGTTCGCCAAGCCGGCGACGTGGGAGGCAGTGCTCGAGCGCTACCGGGGCACCGCGCTGCACGCGCACTTCACCAAGATCGCACGCGGCGAACTGCGCGCCGTGGTCAAGCCCCAGTACGTCGACGTGCTCGCCGAATCGAAGTTGAGCACCGGCGCCTACGTCGCCGAAGCCGGAGGGGACGCCGATGGCGCCCTGCGGACCGTCGGGCTCACCGATCAGGCGGACCGGCCGATGACCGAACTCTCGGGCGGGCAGTTACAGCTCGTCGCGATCGCGCGCACGCTGGCGACGGACGCCGACCTCTACCTGTTCGACGAACCGTCGAGCTACCTCGACATCGTCCACCGCCTGGAGATCGCGCGCGTGCTGCGCCGACTGGGCCGCGAAAAGGGCGTGCTCGTCGTCGAGCACGACCTCGCGCTCTTGGACTACCTCGCGGACCAGGCCCACCTGATTTACGGTGAAGAGGCCGCGTTCGGGGTGATCTCGCACCCGTTGCCGATGCGGAGCGCGGTCAACACCTACTTGACCGGGTTCCTCAGGGACGAGAACGTCCGGTTCCGCACGGAACCGGTTCGCTTCGTGGCGCACCCGCCCAAACCGGGTGGCCGGCGAAATCTCGCCGTAGAATTCCCGGCCCTCGTCAAAGAGTACCCCCGGTTCCGCCTGACGGTCGAGCCGGGAGAGCTCGCCAAGGGCGAGACGATCGGCATCGTGGGCCCGAACGCGACGGGAAAGACGACGTTCGTCAAGATGCTCGCCGGGGTCGAAGCGCCCTCTCAGGGTTCTCCGCCGCCGGGGGTCACGGTCAGTTACAAACCCCAGTATCTGAAGTCCGCCCAGTCGTCGAGCTTGCGCGAGCGCCTGGAGGCGCTCCGGGGGGATCCCGCGTTTGACGACAAGCTGTTCGAGCGGGAGCTCGTGCCCGGGCTGCACCTCGACGGTGTGATGGACGTGGCGCTTACCGATCTCTCGGGGGGAGAGCTGCAACGCGCCGCGGTCGGGCTCGCGCTCGCGCGACCCGCGACGCTGTACCTGCTGGACGAACCGTCGGCGTATCTCGACGCCGACGAGCGAATGTCCATGGCCCGGCTGATCCGCCGGCAGATCGAGCGGCAAGCGGCCACCGCCCTCGTCGTGGACCACGACGTCTACTTCCTCGACCTCGCTTCCGACGGCCTCATGGTATTCGGCGCGAACGCGGAGGGGACCCAGGGCGCAGGGGCCGGACCATTCCCGATGCGGGAAGGGATGAACCGGCTGTTGCGGTCGGTCGAGGTCACCTTCCGGCGCGATGCCGAGACACTACGCCCTCGCATCAATCAAGAGGGGTCCGTCCTCGATCGCGAGCAGCGCGCCTCCGGCGAGTTCTACTACGAACCCGCCGCGTGACGTGAACCACCCCGGCAAAATCGGCCTTTCGAGAACCCCCCAGTACTCGCCGCTTCCTCCAATCCCCCTAGCACTGGGAGTCAACCCCTTCCCGGGAATCCGAAAGGGTCCCCGGCCCCGCCTCATCGCACTCCCCGGTGACCCAGGCGAATGTACTAGACCGGCCCCTATGTCGCGATCGTGGTCGGTGGCGCGGCGGTTATAGCGGCTTTCGGGGCCCCGACCTTTTTCCTACGAGTCCTGAAGTTACAACGGCAGTGGAAGAAGGACTTCCCGGCGCAGTTCGTTCCGAGGGACCCGAACAACTTGCCTTCCTTTACCCGGGAGGAAACCCCCTGGAGGGCGCGGATCTTGTCGTCGTAGACCTTGACGAGGTTCTCCGCGATGATCGGTTCGAAAATTCGCCTCCTCGCCCGAGCCGCGCGCGCGCTAAACGGTCGAAGTCACCAGCGTCCGTCCACGCCGGGCCGTGGTACCGTGCCCGGATCAGCGACCGCCGTGGGGGGCGAACGCGGCGACCGGCGGAATATCTGCGCCGTGGGTTTATGCACGCGGGACGAGAGTGGGGTGCGAGGAACACATGCCCGCTCACTCCCCGCGCGGCTCGCCGAGTGAACTCGTTCGCGGCATGGTCAAGTTTGGTGGGGCACGCCGAATCGTCCCCTCCTGCTCCGTGGCTCTGGTGATTCTCGTCAGCGGGCTGGTCACCGGCTCGCTTCTGGCGGTCCCGCTGGCTGTCCGTGGGATTGCTTCGCCGTTGCGGCTTGCCGACGTCCCGTCCTGCAACGGAGCGCAATGGCGCAGCACTCACCTGCTGGTACGGGCAGGAGGTTGTCAGGCGACGTTCGGGGTGATCTACGCCCAGTCGTTCGACAACTGGAGCGCGTCGAGCTCCTACAATTTCAGCTTCGCCATCCCGTGGTTGGCCGAGCTCACCGCGGCCGGCCAGGTCGTCCGCTTTGCTGGTGCGCTGGCGCCGGTAAGCGGCGGTGCGAACGTCACCTCGTCGGGGGGGATGGTGAACCTGACTCAGACCGAGACGATCAACGTCGCCGACGCTTCGGGGACCTGGGACGTGAACGATTCGTGGTTCGGGGCCGGACCTCAATGGTCGCTGAACAATGCCACCGTTGGCACCACCACGCTCACCGTGGTCTTCCACCTGGCGCACGCCGGGAACCTGAGCGGGAACAACGGGACCTTCAACGGCTCGAGCCAGGTGAAGTTCGACGTCGGCATCGCCGGTTGGCCATGGGCGTCTGCGTCCGACGAGCTCGGGTTTGGGCTGGATATGCTGGGGGCGGCTGGCGCCCATTTCAACTATACGGCCGCGACGCACACCTACACGGAGCGATGGAATTCGACCAACCAGACGTTGGCGAGCCTTGAGTTGGGGGGGAACGCCACCACCCTCGGAACCGCTTCCGGGCCCCAGACGGCGCGCGCCGCGGACCAGGCCGGGCTGTTCTTCGCGGGTAGCCCGGATCGCGAGGCAGTGGCGCTCGTGACGTTCGAGGGGGCGAGCGGAGGGTATACGTCGATCGGGTACGACCCCGTGGTGGCGTTCAACCTGGGCGCTGTCGATGGTATCGGGTCGGGCCCCCCGACTCTGGCCGCCAGGTCCCCCCTCGGAAGCGAGATCCTGGCGCTCGCTGCGGTGACAGGGGTCGCCGCTCTAGTCGTCGGAACGGTCGGGCGTGCCCGCCGGCGGAGGACCGAGGCTAGACGGCTGCTCGAGGACATGCGCCGAACGATCGATTCGGCCCCCCCACGCAACTCCGGGTGACGGGGTCTCGGATTCCCGCACCCGGCGCAGGACCCGTCCAATGCCGCGGACTCCCGGCCGACCTGTTGGACGCTAGGTGACCTTGCTACTGCCGCTGCATCCCCACGAGCCCGGCCCTCATCCAACGTCCGCTGCGGCCGATTGGGCTCCGCCGGGGCTACCCGGTGCGCGATCGGGTGACGCATGGTCCGAACAGGTCCGTCTCTCGCTCCGTCTGGTCGTCCACCTGGGGTACGCTCCGGCGGACGCCATTGACAGGGTAGAGTCAGATTGGGCCAGCCAGCACGCCATCTCGGTGGCCCTCGGCGCCACCCAGGGAGCGGTCTCCAAGGTCCTCCAGCGGCTCGAGTCCGTCGGAATCGTCCGGCGAGAGCGCCGGCGTGCACGCGGGCGGTTCCGGCGGATTCAGTCCTTTCACCTGACGCCCTCGGGGGAGGCGCTCGCGCGGGAGATCCGCGAGCGGTTCGGCCTTCCCCGAGCACCCTCCCCGGCCGTCCAACAGTCTCGGAACGCCGTGATATGGAGGGATTGAAGGGGTCCGGTCACGATCGCGTGCGGGCGCGCTACACCACGCTGATCAAGACCAGTTTCTCCCCATTCCCAGCGTGTCGGAGTTGAGCCGCGCGTTGCCCTTGGCCGACGCCATGGAAGCACAACCGGTGGTCATCAGCGTCACGTCGGTGCCGCCGATTTCGGCACCCTCCGGGGTGACCTCTACCGGAGCGTGAGTACTACTACGAACTTTGAGCATGATGTGGAGATCACCGGACGGAGCTGCATACATTCACCTCGGCTCGGCCCTCGTCGGCCCCCGATGTGGCCAGAAGAATTTGGCCAGAAGAACTACAGTGATTCCACGCGTGCGACATGAAAACTCGCAAAAGAACGCAACGGCGGCTGGCTTGAATATCCCCCGGCCGTCCGGGTGAGGGGCGGGACCGTTTGGCCTACTCAAATTCGGCGCCCGGGCATCCCCGCCCGTCCTACATTCCACATCCGAAAGAGTACATCGCCTCGGATTCGGGACCATTCTGGGGGGCGATCGCGACACAGATCGGAGGCGCTCTCATCCTGATCGAAGGAATTTGGGTAGGCTTGGCCGGGTCGTCGCTTCCGAGCTGGCTCTATCAGGTCCTATTCACCCTCTCGCCGGCCTCGGAAGGCTGGCTACTGGTGGTCTCTGGAGTGATTTTCCTCGTGCTCGGCTGGCTCGCCTACTACTCCCCGACCGAAGACCGGCTCGACGGGGCCGTGATTTGGCTGCTGCTCTTTCTCGTCGGGTTCACCACGCTCATCAGCGCGGGCTTCTATGTCGGGGCCCTTCTCGTTGGGACGGGTGCCTCCCACATTTTCTGGTGGAAGCCGAAGAGGGTCGGAGGAACCGAGTCGATCCGGCGCGCGCGCGGTTGAGTCCGAAAATCAGAGAACTCAGGTAGGAAAATCGTCGACCATCTTAGTGGCAGTGCTTCGCGCGGTTCCGCCAACAAGCCGCGGCGACTTCCCGGAAGCTTCCATAGGGCCGTGGCGCGATGTGCGCGTTGCAGATTCCGTTCCAGGAGACAGGCCAACCGACGGGGGACCCTTTCGGCGCGGCTGGCGCCGTTCTCTACCGACAGGCACTCCTCACCTCCGCGCGCTCCGCTGGCCGCGCAGAGGGTCCGATCGCGCGAATAGTCAGGGTCGCCCGGTCCGAATTCGTCGCGCGCTCCGCAGTTTAACGGGCCGATGCCGTGGACGCGTCGCGCGCGGCCGCGAGCCACCCACGGAACCTTTCCTCGAGCACCCCCAGCGGAAGGCCCCCCTCGGCAAGGACCATGTCGTGGAACTTCCGGGGATCGAACCGGTCCCCCAGCGCAATTTCAGCTTGGGTCCGGAGTTCGCGGAACTTCAGCTGGCCGATCTTGTAGGCGAGCGCCTGCCCCGGCCAGACGATGTAACGGTCTACTTCGTTGGCGATGTCGAGTTCGGCCTTCCCGGAGTTGTCCCGGAGGTAGGAGATCGCCTGATCTCGGGACCACCCCAGGGCGTGCATGCCCGTGTCGACGACGAGGCGGCCAGATCGCCACGCATCGAAGATGAGTTGGCCCATGCGAGCGAACGGGTCGCGGTATATCCCCAGTTCCCGGCCGAGGCTCTCTGCGTACAGCCCCCAGCCTTCGATAAACGCGGTATAGCCGGTGTAACGGCGGTACTCCGGTAGGGTGTCGAGCTCCTCGGTCAAGGCGATCTGCAAATGGTGGCCGGGGACCGCCTCGTGCAAGGTAAGCGCCTCCATCTCCCATTTCGGCCGCGCTTTCAGGTCGAAGGTGTTAGCGAAGAACGTCCCTGGCCGCCCCGTCGTGGCGGAGCCACCGTAGTAGTAGGCCGTCGGAGAGCTCGGCGCCCGGAAGTCGGGGATCGGCAGGATGCCGTACGGGAGCCGGGGAAGTCGCCCGAACAGGCGGCCGAGTCCGGGGTCGATGCTCTTCGCGATGACCTTGTACCCGTTCACCAGGTCTTCGGAACGTTCGTAGTAGAACCGAGGATCTGTCCGCAGGAAGACGAAGAACTCGGCGAGGGCGCCGGCGAAGCCGGCTTCCTTGCGGACTTCCTCCATCTCACCCCGCAATCGAGCGATCTCCCGGAGCCCGATCTCGTGGATCTCCTGGGGGGTCTGGGCTGTGGTCGTCTGCCACCGGACCCGGAACGCGTAGCCCGCGGGCCCGCTCGGCAGCAGGGAGGCGCCGACGGTTTCGCGACAGGCGGGAACGTACTCGGCGACCAAGTAGTCGAGTAGCCGTTGGAGGGCCGGGCGAGCGCCGTGAGTGTAGGCTCGAATCGCCTCTTCCGTCAGCCGCGTTGCGTCTTCAGGCGGAACGCCGGCGTGTGACTCCTTGAAAGGCTGCAGGTAGGCGCTCTGGAGGGCGTCGTCGGAGATCAGCCCGCGGACCTGGTCGGGCACACCCCGGATCGCGATGCGGGGAGGGGAGTACCCGGCAGCGAGGCCGTGGCGCAGGAGTGCGATGTTCTGGTCGAAGGCCGCCGGGAGCCGCTCGATTCTTCTCACGACGTCGGAAAGGGCAGCGGCGGTCCCAGCGGGCTGTAGCGAGAGGATGTCGGCCGCACCGGCGTGGACCCCTTCCATCTGGTTGATCGGCATCCAGAGATTGTGCGGCATACCGAGGCGGAACGGGAGCGGATCATCGCCGAGGGCGAGCCCCGCCTGGGCCGAAGCGAGTAGCTCGGAGTAGAGGTCGTAGCTCGTCCGGTCTGATCCGTGCAACGCGCTTGCAGGGATCGCGCCGCATTCTGCCGCGCTCCGGGCGAGGTGGCGCTTGCGACCTTCGATGCCCGCGGCGGAGTCGTCGGTCCACCGGTCGTTGTAGCCCGGGTAGCCGAACACCGTCCCCAACTCCGGGTACTCTTCGAGCCAAGCTCGCCAATCGGCGGCGAGAAACGTTCGGAACTCGTCGGTGGACGCTGGAGGGCCGGAACGGGCTGTCGGCATGTTCGCGGCGCCAGCTACTGGTGCGGACGGATAACCCGTCGGGCGGTCCGGTGCGGGCGACGAACCTCGACGATCTGCGACGGATTGTTGCCTTTGCCTCCGGCGTTGAGGGTTCCCCGTCGTCGCCCGCTGAGTTCAGGGCTTCGAACCGAACGTGCTCCCGGGAGGACGCGGCGCGTGCGCGCGAACTTGAGCCGACTCAAGATCGCGGGGACGAGTTCGAAACGGAGGCGAACTTCCTCGCGGAGCCGCCTGAGAGGGTGAAATAGGACCGTCCCCGTCTCGGCGCCGGCCCGGGTCGACGAGCGGTTCTGCACACCGCTCCAACACCCGAGCCTGGACAAGAACGAACCGGATGAATTCGGAGGCGCAGCGCCCCGGGGGAGAGCGGATCCGGAACATCGCTCCCTGGTCCCCGGGGACGGTCGGGGTGTACGTGTTCATCGTCGCGCTGCTGTTGGCGACTTCGACGGCCCGGCAGGTCTCCTCGTTTCCGTTCATTAACGAGCTACTTGCCGTCCTCTTTCTCATTTTCCTCATCCGCTACATGTCCGTCCGATACCGTATGGACGCCGACCGACTGGTCGCCTGGCGCGTCTTCGGGTCGCGCTCGGTGCCGTACTCTTCCGTCCGTCGGATCGTCTACGCGAATCTTCGCCAGCTCGGCCCCGTGAGCTATCTGGGCACCTGGGGCTGGCACGGGCGGATGTGGAGCCCGCTCGTCGGCTCGTTCGACTCGATCCACACGGTCTCCGACGGGGTGATGATCTTCGCGGGGAACTTCCCGCTCTTCGTATCGCCGCGCGATCCACCGGCGTTCGCGCGGGAGCTGTCTCGGCGGGTTCGGTCGTACACCGGACCGCTCGAAGAGGACGTGGGGGCCCCGCCGGAGGCGGGCGAAACCGGGGCCACCGCCGGCGCGGCGAGCCGTTAGTACACCGGTATGGTCGGGTCGATCCGCTCGACCCACGCGTTGAGACCGCCCTCGAGCTGGACCACGCGAGTGAAGCCGAGGTCCCGCAACATCCGGACCGCCAACGCGGATCGGACCCCGCTCTTGCAGTAGACGACGATCTCCGCGGCGCTGGTGAGTTCGCCGACCCGTTCCGGCAACTCGGCCCGGGGTATCAGGCAGGCGCCCTCGAGGTGCCCGATCTCCCACTCTCCCGGCAGCCGGACGTCGATCAGGAGCGGGCGCGGATCGGCCTTGAGCCGGACGGCCAGAGCTTCCGCCGTGATCGACGGGACCACGACGGCCGATTCTTCTGAGCCTGGCGCCGCCACCCCGCAGAATGCAGGATAGTCGACGAGGGCCCGGATCGTGGGGTGCGTGCCGCAGATCGGGCACTCCGGACGTTTTCTCACCGACAGCTCGCGGAACTCGAGTTCCAAGGCGTCGATCAAGAGCAGGCGTCCGACGAGCGAACGTCCGATCCCGAGGACGAGCTTCAGGGCCTCCGTCGCCTGGATCTCCCCCACGAGTCCCGGCAGCACCCCCAAGACGCCGCCCTCGGCGCAGGTCGGGACGGATCCCGGCGGGGGCGGTTCCGGGAACAGACATCGGTAACAGGGGCCCGTGCGGCCGTCGAACACGGTCGCCTGACCCTCGAACCTGTACACCGAGCCATAGACGTCCGGCTTACCGAGCAGCACGCAGGCGTCGTTGACGAGATACCGGGTCGGAAAGTTGTCCGACCCATCCAGGACCACATCGTACTGTCCGATAATGTCGAGTGCATTCTCCGCGCGGAGAGGTCCGGGGTGCGTCAAGACCGTGATCTCCGGGTTGAGCTCTCGGAGCCGTGCGGCGCCGCGCTCGAGCTTCGGCTGATCGATGTCCGACGTCGCGTAGAGCACCTGGCGCTGGAGGTTCGACACGTCCACGCGGTCGAACTCGACGATGCCGATGGTGCCAACCCCGGCAGCCGCGAGATACAATGCCGCGGGAGAACCGAGGCCGCCCAGGCCGACGATCAGGACCCGGGCGTGTTGCATTCGGCGCTGTCCGGCTAAGCCGACCTCGGGGAGGAGCAGGTGGCGGCTGTAGCGACGGAGTCGGTTGGGGGTGAGCGTCGACGCCTCGGCCGCACCGAGCTTGGTTTCGGGGGGCGTTCCGGAACCGCCCGCGATTGAAGGCACGATTTCGAGCCGGTCCCCGTCGTGTACGGGGGTTGATGCACGGTCGGCGCTCAAGAGCTGCACGTCGTTTAGAAAAAGTGAGACGGACTCGCGGAGCCGACCGTCGTTTCCGAAGAACCTTCGCTGGAGCGACTCGTGACCCACGGCCCATTTACCGAGCGCCTCCGAGACCGTGGAAGCATCGACCGCGAGTGATGCGGCGCCCCTGGAGTACACCCGCAACGCCGAGGGTATGCGGATCTCTAGGTGCGCCATCGGGCTCCCTCTTCCGGCAGTTCGTCGGTTCTCCGGACTCTCGCCTCGTTCGCGTAAGGGAGGACCGAGTGGGCCGGATAGGCCACCATGCGCCAACCGCCGCCGGACTCGGGAAGGGCGAGAAGGTACACGAATTCCCTCCATGCATTCTCGACATCCTCGCTGGACGGTTCCATCGGTC
>JAKIWD010000203.1 GCA_022750205.1 Thermoplasmata archaeon | reverse complement strand
GTGGCGTTGGTCACCAGCTGTTCGACAAGCGAGCGGGCCACGGGCTCGTCTGAGAAGTCCCGCACCATTCGCCGGCGCAGCGCCACCTCCTGAAACTCCATAGTTCCCACCGTAGCGGGCGACGATTTTCGAGGACCTTTGGGTCCGTCAGGACCCTTCAGTCGGCCGCGCACATATTGGCGTGCCAGAACACGGCACTGCGCCGGCCGGGAGGTTCGCCTACACCGGCTGGACACCCGAGTACGCTGCGCGGCCGTGCCAGCGTGGCAGGCTATCGAGAAGGCGGAACCCGAGTTTGTCGGGCGGGTACGGAGCCTGTTCGACGCCGGTCGCCACAAGACGATCGCGACGTCGCGGGCCGACGGCTCGCCACGCATCTCGGGCATCGAGTGCGAGTTCACGGACGGCGATCTCCGCTTCGGTTCGATGACGGGCGCGCGCAAGGGGGCGGACCTGAAGCGGGATCCTCGCTTCGCCCTGCACGGCCCAACCTTCCACCCTGAGGAGGGCAACGAGAAGGACTGGCCGGGCGAGGCGAAGATCGCCGGACGAGCCCTCCCCGCCGGCCCGCTGACCGCAGACGAGGTGAGCGATCAGCCTGATGGGGAGATGTTCATCGCCGACATCACCGAGGTCGTCATCACCGCACTCAACGCCGATGCGACCAGACTCGTCGTTGAGTCATGGACGCCTGAGCGAGGGCTGCGAACCGTCGAGCGGGACTAGGGAAGCGGATCCGCCTCCATTCGCCGATCAGGGTCGGCCTCGTGGTGCGGGATCATTCAAGCGCGTCAATTGCTTCAGGAGCTCGGTAACCTTCGGGCGGTCCGTCCTGGTGCCCGAGGATCGGCTCGAAGGCGGCAACGTAGCGTCGGAATCGCGGTTCCCACGACTCGCGGTCCACGCCGAGCTGCAGGCGATCCAGACAGGCGTCCCAGCCGGCGGCGTTGCGCGCCGCGTGGTTCGCGCTGAGCTCCTCGGTAAGGACGAAGATGGTTCCTCCGTCGACAGCCGGGGTGAGCTCGAAGCTGATCGTGTCGGTCGCCCAAGTGAAGCTCACCCAGCGGGGCGGGTCCCAGTCCAGCACGGTACCGGGAAGAGGGTCGATGTCATGTTCGTCGAAGTAATGGGTCAAAGTTGCTCCGACGTTCCACTCATCGATCTCGATGCGCGTCGGGAACCACGTTCGCATCTCGGTGGGGTCGGTGACCGCCCGCCATACCGTCTCGACGGGTTTGGGCAGGTGCCGCTCGAATCGGAGCACGGGCCGAGTACCCGATCTCATAAGGGTGGCTTCGCTCACGATCGCCTCCTCCTCGGTAGGGGTTTGGGTTCTGTCAGGTGCTCTTCGAGCTTGTCCAGACTGGTTCGCCACATCTTGCGGTAGGGCTCGAGCCAGGCGTCGAGTTCAATGAGCGGCTCGGGCCGGAGGCTGTAGAGGCGGCGCTGGCCGTCGGGGCGGACTGCGACCAGCCCCGCCTGGCGCAGGATGCGAAGGTGTTTTGATACCGCCGGCTGGGCGATGGACAACCTCTCGACCAAGGCGTTAACCGGCTGTTCGCCTCGGAGCAGTTCGTCGAGGATCTGTCGGCGGCTTGGTTCGGCGATCACCTCGATGGT
>JAKIWD010000041.1 GCA_022750205.1 Thermoplasmata archaeon | reverse complement strand
CCGGCACCGGCATGGTGCTCCTCGGACCCCGCGCGGCGAACCGGGATATCGAGATCGGCACGGTGCTCGCCTTCTCGCTGGGCGTCGGGCTACTCTTCCTCAGCCTCTACAAGGGCTACGCGACCGAAGCCTACTCGATCCTCTTCGGCGAGGTCCTCGGGATCAGCGACGGCAGCGTGGTCTTCACCCTCGAGGCCAGCCTCGCGGTGCTGGCAGTCCTGGCGCTCATCTATCGCCCCCTGCTCTTTGCGTCGCTCGACGAGGACGTGGCCGAGGCCAAGGGGCTCCCGATGCTCGGTCTCGGACTCACGTTCATGCTCGTGCTTGCCGTCGCGATATCGATCGCCGTTCAGGTCATCGGGGTGCTGCTGATCTTCGCCCTGATGGTGACCCCCGGTGCGATTGCGGTCCGTGTGTCGCGACGGCCGCTTTATGCCGCCCTTTGGTCGGTGGCCATCGCCCTTTTCGCGACCTGGCTCGGCCTTTTCATCGCCTGGTACGAAACCTACCCAGTGAGCTTTTTCATCGTGAGCATCGCGTTCGGGCTCTACGTCGCCGTCCGGGCGACTCAGGCGCTCTCCGTCCGCCTCCATCGCGGCGAGCGTCGGTCTAGCTCACGCCGGGAGGGCGCTCCCGAGCCGCTCTAGGCCCCATTACCCCGGCGGCTCCGAAGGCGAGCCCCGCTCGACCGGGTTCCGGGTGAAAGATTAAGCCCCCAAACCGCTGCGTCGCGCGGAGGAGAGCGTGCAGGCGATCGTCAAGAGCCGCCGCGCCCCGGGAGGCGATCTCGCCCACGTGGCGGACCCCCGCCCCGGCGATGAGGAGGTGCTCGTGGCCGTGCGCGCCGCCTCGGTGTGCGGGACGGACGTCCACATCTGGGAATGGAACGAGTGGGCCCAGGGTCGGATCCACCGTGTGCCCATGATCCTGGGCCACGAGCTGAGTGGGGAGGTCATCGAGGTCGGCGCCCGAGTCCGGAGCCTCAAGGTCGGGGACCACGTGTCGGCGGAGACTCACATCGCCGACGGTACGTGCTACCAGTGCCGGACCGGCAAGATGCACATCTGCGAGAACGTTCAGGTCCTCGGGGTCGACCGGGACGGGATCTTCGCCGAGTTCGCGGTCCTTCCGGAGATGAATGCCTGGAGGAACGACGCCGACCTCGACCCGGCGCTCGCCTCGATTCAGGAGCCCCTCGGCAACGCCATCCATTCCCTGTTCCCCGAACAATGCGTCGATGACCTGCCTGGAAAGAGCGTCCTGATCACGGGATGCGGTCCGATCGGTCTGCTCGCGATCGCCGCGGCGAAGCACTTCGGCGCCTCGACGGTCGTCGCCACCGAGGTAAACCGGGTGCGGTCCGACCTCGCGCGAAAGATGGGGGCCGACCTTGTCCTGAATCCCAAGGAGGAAGGGTCCAGCATCGCCGAGCGGATCCGGTCGTCGACCGAGGGACGGGGCGTGGATGTGGCGCTGGAGATGTCCGGGCATTCGAGCTCGCTGCCGCTGGTGTTCGACGCCCTCTGTCCGGGCGGGCGCGTCTCCCTACTGGGACTGTTCGACGGTCCGGTCTCGCTCAACATCGACGACGCGATCATCTTCCGGGCCGCGCGCGTCCACGGGATCTTCGGTCGCCGCATGTTCGACACCTGGTACACGGTGAAATCGCTGCTCCGGAACCCCGCCTTCCGGGCGAAGATGGGACAGATCATCACCCACCGAGTGCCGATCCCCGAGGTCGGGCGCGCCATGGAGCTCATCGAGGGCGGCGAGGCGGCAAAGGTCTCGCTCACCGCAAAGTGGTAACGGTCGATGCGCGATCCCACCTCTTTCTTGCGCAACGAATACGGCGACCTCGTCGCCGCCGAGCTCGACTGGAAGTTGCGGGTCCTAGGTGGGCCGAGCAGTCCGTGGTCGATGATCGACGGGAAGAAGACATTGATGTTCTGCTCGAACAACTATCTCGGGTTGAGCAACCATCCGGCGCTCAAGGAAGCTGCACTCGAGGCGATCCGGACGCACGGGGCCGGTTCCGGCTCGGTCCGGCCCATTGCCGGCAACATGGACGTCCACATGGAACTCGAGCGCCGCCTCGCCCAGTTCAAGAAGGCCGAGGCTTCCCTCGTCTACCAATCGGGATTCGCCACGAACTCGGGCCTCATCCCGCAGCTCGTGGGAGAGGGCGACCTCGTGGTGAGCGACGAGCTCAACCACGGCAGCATCATCGACGGAGTCCGCCTCTCCCGGGCCGAGCGCGCCGTCTACAAGCACGCGGATGCGGCCGACCTCGAGCGCGTGCTGGAAGAGGCGGAGCACCACTCCCCGGCGTACCGCCGGATCCTCATCATCACCGATGGGGTGTTTTCGATGGACGGCGACATCGCGCCGCTGGACAAGATCGCCGCGCTCGGGACCCGTCACGGCGCGATGGTGTACGTCGACGACGCGCACGGCGAGGGGGTCCTAGGGGAAGGAGGGCGCGGGATCGTCTCGCACTTCCACCTTTCACGGGATGAGGTCCAGGTGGAGATGGGCACGTTCTCGAAGGCGTTCGGGGTCGTCGGAGGCCACATCTCGGGCTCCCGGGACCTGGTCAACTTCGCCTACAACAAGTCTCGGACCTGGTTGCTCAGCGGCTCTCATCCGCCGGCCGTGGCGGCCGCGTGCCTGGCGGCGGTGGAGGTCTTGGAGCGGGAACCGGAGCACGTCCGCCGGCTCTGGGAGCACACCCGTCGGTTCAAGAAAGCCATGTCGGACCTCGGGTTCGATATCGGTCGGAGCGAGACGCCGATCACCCCCGTGATCGTGGGAGAGAGCCCGCTCGCGCGTCGCCTCAGCCAGCGGCTGTTCGAGCTCGGCGTGTTCGCGCTCCCGATCGTATTTCCGATGGTCGCGAAGGATCGGGCGCGCATCCGGACGATCATGAACGCGGCGTTGACCGAGGACGATGTCAGTTTCGCGATCTCGGCCTTCGAAAAGGCGGGCAAGGAACTTCGGATCCTGTAGTCGAGTCCGGCGAGAACTATGTCCGGCCCGGGTCGCCGCCGCCCCTGGGATCGAAAGCTAACGTCGCGCCCGCCGCCCGGGGACGTGCATCGCCGTGTTTGGCAGCGATCGAGATCCGTGGGTGGCCCCGATCGATGTGGTGCCGGGCGCCGTCGGGCGGCACTCTCCCCCCTCCAGCGTCAACGTCGCGTGTTCGGGGGTCCGGGATCAGGGCCTCACTGGCGAGATCGACCGGTAGGGGAATTCGCCGACGAAGTAGCCCCCCTTCGCGATTCCCGCCCAGTATGCGAGCATGTCGATTGGGTCGAGCTGAGAGATCGTATGCCCCGACTGTTCTTCGAATACGTACCGGAAGTTGTAACCGACCCCGGACAACCGATGGAGGGTCCAGAAAGTGACCGTACAATTGACCGGCTCCCCGAGTGCCAGTGCCGAATGGCAGGTCGAGTTGACGAACGAGTTGTTCACCTGCATGTAGTACGGCCACAACGAGACATTGTTGGGGGCCCGGTTGTCCGAGCCTCCGGCCGCGACGTAGATCGGCGTCCCGTTGAAGGCGACCTGGTCGAAGCGGAAGGGGCTCATGTTCTGGAACATGCGGGCGACGACGCGCTGGGAGACGTTCCCCGTCCCCGGGAGCACGCCACAGAAGTCGTCGGCCTTCGCCTGGATCGACCGGTTGGCCCAGGAATCCCCCGGGACGCCCACGAGGGTCTCGCGGTACGCCACATCCATGAACAGATCGGTGACCGGCGCGATGATCCCGATCGCCTTGAACATACCGGGATTACGCGAGGCCACGTACTCGGTCCCCTCCGTGCCCATGCTCGTTCCCCAGAGGTAGAGCGACGAGACGTGCCGTGCGATGCGTTCGCGGGCGATCGCGTCCATCACGTCCTGGTACTGGGGCCCCCCACACGGGGAGTTGACGAACCAGCCGGCCCCCGAGCGGCTGTTCAGGGCGATGAAGATGTACCCCTGGGCTCGCGTCAGGTTCACGAAGTGCTGGGTGGTGGTCTTCTCCGCCGGACTCCCGGAGATGATCCAATCCGTAAAGTCGTTGACGATGCCCCCCGGCACCCACGCCGGGCCCACCGACTGCTGGCCGTGCAGGTAGATGATCAAGGGGTACGTCCGGGAGACGTTGAAGGCGATTGGTAACCACTCATCGTACGACAGGTTGAACCCGTCGACCGAGCTCCGGTACCTCTCGACGTTGAACACGGTCGGGGGGGTCAGATTTGTGATGTTCGTCGTCGCGCCGGAGTTAGATGTACGGATGGAAGGCACGTGCCCCGTGCTCACCGAATGTCCGGAAACCGGGGGGAACGCCAGGAGAGTGGCGACGCCGACGACGAGGAGCAGCACGAACGGCGCTCGCGCCGCGCGGGGGGGGGTCGGCGCCCGTGGGATTCTGGCGTGAGCGCTCAAGCTCGATGTCCCCCACCCGACACCCACACACCGATTGGATCGGTCATTAAGGTTGGCGAGATTACCCGCCGGGCGCGAGCCCGTGAGAATCCTCGACTTGGTCACGTTGATCGGCCCAGCCTGGTACTTTCAGCTTCGGCCGTCGAACAGCCAGATCCGGTACGCCCGCGACCTTCCGAGCAGAGGGCGGTCAGCGACGTCGGCGCCTAGACGATCCACGCCGTGTAGTAGAAGTAGATCAGATACGCCCCTACGAGGATCAGCACGCCGGCACTTACCTTCTTGATGATCGGCGTGAACGCCTTGAGCTGGTCGACGTACTTCTTGCCCGCCAACGCGAGCATCAGCGTCACGACGATCATGAGCATCGCCGCGGTGAGGCTGAAGATCAGGATGTTGATGATCCCGCCCAAGAGCCCGAGCGCGAGTCCGGCGAGGATCGCCGAAAAGATGACCGGCGCCACGCACCCGGCGGCCGCAGCCGCGTACCCCATTCCGTAGCTGAAGAGCTTGAGATAGAACGCCTTGCCGGTAGCGGCGGTGGTGCTCGCGAGGGTCTCCTCCGGCCGCTTCCCGCCAAGGCGGTACCAGAGGTTCTGCAGCGGAGTGATGATCCGCCAATACTGCAAGTTCGTCAGGAGGAGCGCCCCCAGCACGACGAGGACCGAGCCGACCGCGATGAGAAGGTAGGGGATGTAGCCGCTGACAAAGCTCGCGGCGAAGATCAGCGCGAGCCCCACGAGCAGGAAGACGAGGATCATCCCGAGCGCGGTGATCGAGCCCGCGAAGATCGCCCGGCGGGCCGCTCCCTTGTACGTCGGACCCGAGGGATCGGTGGAGGCGGCGTCCTGCCGCGTGTTCAGTCCGAGAAAGAGGCTCATGTATCCAGGGAACATCGGGAACGCGCACGGCGAAAAGAAGGTCGTCACGCCGGCGACCGCGGCAAGGAGGAACACGCTCACCGTGACGATCGAGATCGCCGCGGCGGTGCCCGCGAGCGCGGAACTGATCGTCGACTGGAGCGTCTGTTGGTTCTGCACCCCTGAGACGTCGTAGACGACGTGCTCGTGCTTGTCGACCATGACGACGGTCGGGAGGTCGGTAACGCCATAGGCGTGAGATACCGCGAGGCTGTTGGTGTCCTGGGCCATCGTCCAGGTGATGTTGTTCTGGGAGTGGTACGTCTTGAGGGCCGGAATCGTATCGCCGAACTGCGGCTCGATGTAGACGGAGATGATCCGCACGCTGCTGTTGCCCGTCTGGTTATAGCCCGTGTACAGGGTCTTCAGGCTCTTTTCGACGATCTGGCATTCGCTGCAGGAGAGGGAGGTGAACTCGATCACCACGACCGTGGTGTTCTGGTAGCTCGAGAGGGTGAAGTTGTGACCGTAGATGTCCGGCAACGTGAACTCCGGTGCGAGCGACGTCGACGACGACCTCGCCTGAGTGCCGGGGATGACGTGGCCCGCATACAGGCCCGTGACCACCACGACCGCGATGAGGACCAGGATGGCTGCCAGCGCTCGAACTTTCATATCGCTACGCCTGGGCTCCGCTCGGACGTCGGCGATCGCCGCCGGCGAGGCCAGCGGTAGGGTCCGAGGCACCGGCCGGAGTCGGCGCCAGCTTTGAGAGGGTCCGGGTCATTGGCTACGGAGAGCGGTGTGAGACTGTACGAAAGCGAATCGCTCCGTACTGCACCCCTGCTCGACCCCTCCCATTCACCGCGGCGGCGGGGTTAGATTCGATGCGTTGTCGGAACCTGCGGAAGGCGAACTCGGTTCGTGTCGCTTCCTGCGCCCAAGCAGCAACGCACCGAGCGCCACCAGCACGACAAGCACCACGACGCCGACGATCCACGGGCTCAATGCGCTCAGTGCCGAGGACGATCCCCCGCCGCCGTTCGGATTGAGCGGCGCGGACATGTTCGCGATGGGAATGTCCTTGACGAGGCTCTGACCCCCGACGACGACGTTCTGCGTGCTGGTCCGATACCCGTTCTCCGACGCCGCGAGCGTGTAGGTCCCGTTATAGAGCCCCGAGAACGCGTAGGCGCCGGTCGACCCCGTCGTGGTGGTCGCGTTCTCCGGCCCGGAGATCGACACGGTCGCGCCGGCGAGCGGAGTCCCTTTGTCCGCATCGTTGACGACACCGCTCAGGCCGTAGACCTGGTTGCTGACCGACATCTGGAACATGTACTCCCCGGTGACGGAGGTCGCGATGGTCAGGTTCCCGAACGGGTTAGGCACGGTCGGTTCGGTGATGTTGCTGTTGTCGGTGTAGACGATCGTGATGTTGTAACCGGCGCGAACCCCTACCGTCATGCCGTTGTAGCTGGTCATCGGATTGGTCGTGCCGACGTACCAGTTTGTGCCGTGAAGGCTCATCGAGACCGGAAGGTAGCAAAGCGGACTGCTGAGCTGGCAGAACGTGAAGTAGACGAAGGATATTCCCGCGGTGCTGCCCACCTCGAGCGAGACCGTGAAGTTGTCCTGCTCGTTCGTGTACGTCGACTGATCGATCGCCAACACAGTTGTCCCGGTCGCCCGCGGGAGCTGGCCGGCCACGCCGCCGCTGAGCAGCAGCACCACAACCGAGGCCGTAAGTACCACGGCTGACCGGCTCCAGAGCGTGGGACCTACCTGACCCTTCGGGCGCGAGAACGCCCCGCCGAGTTGCCCAGGCAGGCGAGCGGCAAACGGGCTGCCGTTCTTCGTGAGGTCGGATTCCAGGGCTTCGGGCCTCACGGCTCGTCCTGGGGCGGCGCCGGGGGAGCCCGGGGCCGGGGTCCCTTATTTGCGGGTCGGCGCGCGGGCGGGCGCTTGACTTTCGCCGACACGAGGAACGCCACGACCAAGATCGCCACGACGGCGACGACGCCCACGAGCGCGACCATCTCGTTGGCGCTCAGACCCGCTCCGCTCGATCCGGTCGGGGCTGTTTGGGAGGGCGTGGGGACGGGCGTGAGCAGCACGTTGGCGGTCGTCAGGTTCCCCGGGGTGAGCAGGACCGCGGTCGAATTGGTCTCGAAGCCGGAGGCCGTGACGTTCAAGGAGTAGGTCCCCGCGACGAGGAGTTCGGAGAAGGCCCCGTCGACGACGGCCACCGAAGCGCCGTCCAGGCTCACCGTCGCGTTGGTCGGAGTGACCGTCCCCTGCAGGCTGGCGTAGCGGGGGACGAAGGCCGGCGAGATCGACAACGGGACGGACCCCGCGGTCAGGGACGCCGTCACCTGCGTGGGCGGGGTGGTGTACGCGTACGAACTCGGCCCGAAGCTGTAGTAGAAGAACCCGCCGGGGAGGTAGAGCGAGAGCGAACCGTTCGTGAGCGAGGTGAAATTCATCGAATCGATGGAGAGCCACCATCCGACGCTCTGGGGGAGGCCATCCGGCGCGGCCGTGACCCCCGTCGCCCAGGTCGGCGTTGAGTTCGCCGAGAATCCGCTCGCGTTCTGGGCGCTGACCGTGTACCAGTAGACATGTCCGCCGACCAGGCCGGTGTCGACGAACGACTTCGTCGTGGAGGTCCCGACGGCCGCGAACGGACCGGCCTGCGCAGTGGATCGGTAGATATGGTACGTCACTCCGGTCCCACCGGCGGCGGGCGTGGTCCAGTTCAGCGTCACGCGCAGATTGCCCGGCGCGATCCCCAAGCCGGTCGGCACGGCCGACAGTACGATGGGGTCGACGACCAGCGTGAGCGCACCCGATCCCGCGGTATAGTTGGCCGCCGCAACCTCGGCGTTGATCTCCACCGTCTTCGGAGTTGTGACGATGTCCGCCGTGAAGGTCGAGGTGAAACTACCGTCGCTGCCGGTGACCCCGCTCGTTGAGCTGAGTGAGCCACCGCTGGTCGCGGTCAGATTGATGGCGGCGCCCGAGAGGGCGGTCCCCGTGCTGCTGTTGGTGATGTGGACGGTGATGGTCGAGTCGGTCCCCGAGACGACGGTGGTGCGGTTGGCGGTGACCGCGGTCGAGAGCGTCGTCACCGTGGTCATGTTCGCGTTCTGAACGATGTGCGTTGAATTCTGCTGAATGAAGGTGACCACGCTCAGGTTGCGGTCGTTCCAGGTGGAGTTCAGCACACCCGAGGTGACGTTGAGGTAGGAGGTCGCACCCGCGACGAGGCTTACGGGGTGATTGAACAGCGTTTCGCGGACGACCCGGTCGACGTCGTGCGGGCCATAGCCGTTGGACTGGTTCAGCTTGTTGATGTATTCGAGGAGGTAGGCGATCGCGTTGTACGACCCCGTCACGCCCGACAGGACGGAGGCGTGCTCCGTGACCGTGTTCGAGGAGAGCCAAGCGGTCTGGGCGATGGAGACGTTCCCGGGGATCGAGGAGGCGTTCGCGATGTTGTCGTTGTACTCCGCTTGCATCTGACTCGCGGAATTGGTCGCACCGCAAGCGCCCTCATTCCCGTCGAAGAACACGTCGGGGAAGCCGCAAACGTTGTAGAAGATCCCGCGCGAGACCGAGGTCCCGTCGGGCGGAACGTAATTCTCCAGGCACGGGCCGGAACCCGCGGGGAACGCGCAGTAGTGCAGCTCGGCGATGTCGAGGACGTTGCGGCTGGTGCTTTCGTCAATGGCGTGGAGCGCCTGGGTCTCGGCGGGGCAGTGAATGCACCACACGCCGGTGAAGGTTTCGATGAGGACCGTCCGGGGGAAGGTGGTGAGCGGGGCGGGCGTCGCGGGAGCGGAGTGGCGTGGGAGGGCGCTCACGGTCACCCCCACGTGGGGGCCCGAGGCCGGTGCGGTCGAGTGAGGAGTGTACGCGAGCTGATTGGGAGCCGCCAGCAAGGCGACGGTCATCAGTACCAGGATAGCGGCGATTGCGACGCGGTTGCTCTTCATCGTTAGAAGTTCCTCTTAGTGCCTGTTTCCGATCGATCCGTCTCGACTTTCTGTTAGCCGGGGCTTCCCGTCAAGCCTCACGTTGGGTCGTGCCCATCCCCGCTCTCTCATAGTGCCCCACGCAGGGGCAGACTTCATCCGAGTGGCCACCGTGGTTCCGGATGTTCAAGAAGTGCTAGTTGGCACCAGTACTTAAGCCTCCATGAAGCGCTCGCGCGACGGGAAGTCTCACCGGCGGTGGAACCTACGCCCCGGCGCCTCGTTTCCAACGGAAATCCGGGCCCCATTATCGCGGCCGGCAGACCCCGGGGCCGAGTCGGAATCCCTGCCGGCCGGAGGGGGTGCTACGCCCGCCGTGGGGAAACCCGTCGCGACCTCAGGCGTACTCGTGGTTCGCCTCCGGTCCCATGAGCCCGAAGGCCTCGAACCGGAACGATTGCTTGATCACGCTCGCGATCGGGAAGAACGGGATCCACACCAGGACGTCCCACCGCTTCATCTTACCCAGGAAGTAGGCGAGCGGCACCGCCCTCACGGCAAGGGCGATCAGCAAGAGGTACGCCACGTCGATCAGGGCGTGCACGCCGAGCAGCAGCAGGAGCAGGCCCAGAAATACGTAGACCAGACTGCGCACGCCGGACCGGGCGAACGTCAAGAACCAGAGCAGGACGCCGAGCCCGGCGAACTCGGGCGTCCCCCCGACGAGCGACGGGTAGTGCTGTCCGTTCGCCATGAGGATCCCGCGCGCCCAGCGGACACGCTGGCGGCGGAGCGCCTGGTAGTCCTCGGGGACGTCTTCGTACGCCCGCGCCCCGAACTCGATGCGTACGCGGTACCCCAATCGCTGGATCCGCATCGATAGCTCGGTATCCTCGCCGTTCCAGGGGACCCAACCTCCGAGCGTGACCAGGTCCTTGCGACGGAACGCCGAGAACAGCCCGTCGATCACCTCGCCCGAGCGGGCGCCCATGATCGCCGGCCGCTGGAAGTAGTGCCCCCAGGCGATCTCCAGCGCCCGCAACTTCCGCGTCCAACCCTTTCGCTGCCGGGGGTGGATGGAACCCTGCACCCCACCTACTTCCGGATCGGCGAAGTGGGGGATGATCGCCGAGAACCCGAGTCGCTCCGAGAGGAAGGTGTCCGCGTCCAGGCGAATGACGATGTCGCCGCTGGCCATCGCTAGCGCCCCGTTCAGGCCGTTGGACTTGCCGGCGTGGGGCAGGTCGAGGACCATGCCCCGGCTGTGCTGGAGCGCCACGATCGCCTGGTGCGCAAGCTCGGAAGTGCGGTCCGTGGAGCCATCGTTCCCAACGATGATCTCGACCGTGCCCGGGTACTTGCTCGCCGCCACGTCCGCGAGCCGGATCGCCTCGCCGATCCAGCGCTCCTCGTTGTAGGCGGGCATGAGGATGGACACCGACGGATGGAACTTCGACACGGGCGGAAGCGGGCGGCGACGGAGTTGGCGGAAGTACAACGGTCGATTGATGCCGATGAACGCCTCGAGCGTCACCAGCGGCAGGAGGAGGAGGAGGGTGAACGGGAGCAGGATCGAGCTGTCCCCAAGGGAGCGATCAACGACGACGATGGCGACACCGGCGGTCGCGATCGCGATGAGCCCGGTCCCGAAGAACTGGACGAGCGCGCGGGAGTCCCGGGGGAACGTGGGTTTGACCCGTTGCGGGGTCGGCAGACACAGCGTGAGGAAGACGATACCCGAGAGGAAGATCCCGCCGGTCATCGTCCGGACGACGATCGCCAGGTTTCGGACGCTCTGGCCCGGAACCGTGAAGAAGACCGCGTCGAGGATCACCTCGACCCCGACGTAGAGCAGGATCAATCCCAGGGCCAGGACGCGCCGGTGCGTCGCCAGGGGCACGCGCCGATAGACCAGACCGCCGGCGATCGCGAAGGAGGCCATCGCCGCGAGGTACATCGGAAAGATGTAATCCGGTACGAGCTCCGACGCGGAGGTGACGGCGTAGACCCCCGGCCAGGCCGCCGGCCAGAACATCACCCCACCGACGTCGGCAACCAGATGGTCGTACGGCAGGAAGAGGGCGGAGAAGGCGACGAGTTCAATCGTCGACAACGCGACGAACGACGCCGCGAGGACCGCCATGAATCCCCGAGCCCGGGGTAGCGGAGCGTTGGGCGAGGCCCCGGCGCCTCGAAGGAAGATCGTGAGGCTGCGTTTCGCCGTCGAGACCTTGACCGGCACGATCGTCCGTGGGTCGGTCGGCGGAGCGACGGGCGGCCCCGCCCCCGGGGGGGCCGGGCCGGTCACCCGTTGGATGCGGACGGTCCCCACTACCGACCGGGCCGGTCGTCGGCGAAGCCACTCCGCCATCGCGAACAGCGCTCCCCCGAGCGCGAAGCCGATGAGCACCCCGCCGAACGGGACGCCCAGCGAGCGGAGCAGGGCCTCGAAGGTGTCTAGGAGCATGACGGCAGTTCAAGGCTCCCCGAGGGGGCGCGTCCGGCGGCCGCGCGGGCACCTGGCCATTAACGGGTTCGCCCGTCCCGCCGTCGCAATCCGCGGAAACTGACGAATCCCACGAGCATCGACAGGCCGATCCAGAACGAGGCCGACACGGCCCCGGACGTCAACGCCGCCACGAGCGCCGCCGACGGTTGGTTCGAGGAGAGGTGGAACTGGATCTGGACGACCGGCGCCTGACCGGCCACGGTCAGGTTCCCGTGCGAGGGGATCGCGTAGTACCCATCGGGGGCATGCACGTCCCACGTGTACGTCCCGTTCGCCTCCATGAACGACGGGCCGGTCCCGGACGCGTTCTCGGTCGTGTCCCCCAGCCGGACCGACCAGCCGGTGGACGCCGCCCCGGTGGCGGTGAATCGGGTCGAGAACATCGCGAGCGCGAACGACAGGGACAGTTGCACATTATACCCGGAGATCAGGAGTTGTCCCGTCTGCGGGTTGACGGTGAAGTTCGCCGGCAGTTCGATGGCGTAGAAGTAGGACCCGTTGGGCAGCGAGGTCGAGACCCACGCCGAGGTCGCCACGATCGGCTGGCCATTGACCACGACGCTCCAGTTCAGCCCGGAGCGAGTCCCGTTCGCCTCCCAGACCGCGGCATAGACGGTGGCGACGAACGGGACCTCGACCGTGAGCGCGCCCCCGTTGACCAAGAACGTCTTTTCGCTGACGTTGGCGTGGTACCCCGGGACGTCGCTCAGGTGATAGGCGTAGCTCCCGTTGATGAGCGGGAACAGCGGCGGGAACTCCAGATCGGTCAACTCCGTGCTCAGGGTCACGTCCCGCACCGTGATCGAAACGGCGGTCGGGATCGGCAGACCCGAGATCTGGAACGTGACGGCGTACGTCGGGGGCGGGGGGGTGAGGGGGACGAACCGTACGTCGACGAACATCGAACCGCCGGAGACGGTGAAAGCCCCGGTACGCGGGACGGCGCGATAACCGGCAACGGTGTCGACGGTGTACCCGAAGATGCCTACGAGTTCGTAGACGAGGAGCGCACCACTGCTCGAATACGTCGTGATCCCCCGGATGGTCACGGACCAATTCGTGCCGCCGGGCAACCCGGACTCGATCAGGTCAACGGGATTGCCGACCGCGAATCGCGCCTTCTCGGTGATGCGACCCATCGGGACGATGGTCGTCGATCGGTTCGTGCCGTTGTAGCTTCCCGGTCCCCACCCACTCCAACCCTGGAAGGCGTACCCGAGCGCCGGGGTCGCGGTGAGGTTGAGCGATTGATTGGAGTTCCACCACCCCACGTCAGGGGTCACGGTCCCTCCCACGACCGGCGAGGCGGAAGCGTTCACCTCCCACTGGTTGAGGAAAGAGATCGTCAAGTTCGTGTATTTACCGGCCACCTGGGCGGGTGAGGTCGTGAAGGGGGCGAGCCGCTCCGACGGGTTGAGCTCCTTGCCTCCGATCGGCAGCGGTATCGGCACCGAGGCGACCGCGTACGATCCGCTCGGCAGCAGCAGTGAAATGTTGCTGGCGGTCGTGGTGTAGAACTGACTCCCCACGCTCGCGTACCATGCCGTGGGCGAAGGGACGCCATTCTCGACTACCTGTACGTAGGATGCCCCGGAGGGGTACGATTCGAACAGCACCATGCTCTGCGGCGGGATGGTGTAACTGGACGGGAGCCCACTTGCGAAATCCTGGGGAATCGGCGTTGGCGTGTACGGTTCGACCCAGATCGTGTCATTCGACTTCGTGGAGTGGATAGAGCCATTCCAGTACCACGCTTCGACCGGGGCGTTCGCCGGCGAGCCGGCGAAGCGCGGGGTGAACGTGATCGTCTTCGTGATGTTGTCGTTGACCACCAATAGATCCTGCCGGCCGTGATCGCTCGGGGCCAGCGTATCGATCCCGTAGAGCGTGTGGCCAAGCCCGCTCAGGTTCGCCTGGAACGCCTGCGTGCCGAGATGATCGAAGATGGCGGTGTAGAGCGTGTAGTCCGCGCGGGGGTGGCCGGTCGGGTCGAACCAGGAGTTCGTGGTGGCGAGCTCCGTCGCGAACAGGTCGATGTTGGTCAGATTGTCGTCCATCGCCTGGGTGATCTGAGAGGCCAGGCTTAGCGGCCCGGAGAACCCGATGGCGTATGGACCGTACGTCGACCAGGACAGGGCCGCTCCGAGCTCGCTGATGAACACCGACACGTTGCAACCCGGGCAGCTCGACTTGACCGCGGCCCGTGCGGCCACCATGCGGGTCGGAATGTTCGCCGCGCTCTGGATGGTCCCGTAGAACGCTTCGAGGCTTCCGTTGCCGGTCCCGAGCCACCCAGCCGGATACTCGTGGAACGCCACCGCCTGGATCTTGTTCCCGGTGACGGCGATGACTCCGGATATCCATTGGTCGAACGTGTAGGAACCGCAGGTGCAACCTGAGGCGGGCAGCCCGAGGATCGGGGTCGTGTTGTCCACTTCCCGGATCACCTTCACGTACGCCACGACCTCGTTTCCGAACTGGGTCGGGGTCGGCCCGGTGGTGTAATCGGACGGCCAGTTCTTCCAAGCGACCTTCCAGTGTCCCCAGAGCTCCGGTTCGTTGCCGATCATCCAGTAGGCGGGGGTGAAGCTCAGATTGACCTCGGTGTAGTTCACGACCGCCTCGGCGAGGCTTGGGTTGTCGATCTCCGCGGGGACCTGGACGATCGCGATGCAGTGGGTCGCCTTGCACATCTGGACGAACTGGCTCTCGTTGGTGAGCGCCGTCTTCGGCGTCCCGCTGTACGTGTCATAGTGGGTGTTGGTCAGGGGATCGTAATCCTCGCCCGCCATCGCACCCGGCCAGACCAGGACACGTGCGGGGGTGGCGTTCACGGCGTTGGTTTCGCCACGGAACGTCCGAACCTCGTTGTTCACCGTGGTTCCCCAGAATAGGCTCGAGAGGTTCACCGACGAGCTGCTCACGTTCAACGTTGTATTGTACGGGGTCGAGGCCAACGGAACGATGGGGCCGAGGCCGCCCTCGTCAACCGTCCCGGACAGCTCGCGTCCGGCCGCATCGGAGGTCGGCTGACCGGCGTAGGCGTTCCCGGAGAGCAGGACCATGAGGACCAGCCCGATGGCGAGCCCGCGCGCTCCCGCAAACCGGTGCAGGCCCGCCGGAAAGCTACCGGGCGTAGACCTCAAAGTTCCCCACATCATGGCGAGCGGTGAAGGAGAGCTCCCCGGGCCATCTGAGGGGCTTACCCAACCCCACTCTTCAACCTTCGCCGTGGTCTCGGTGCGCGAGGAATATTGCCGTTGACACCCCGTTGCGCCCGGTCATACGCGCCCGCGACCGTCTCATCGGGAACCGTTCGGCGCCTCAAACCGGGGTGCCGCCCTCGCTGTGCAGCGGCGGAGGCTAGGCACTTTCTGACGTTCGGGGGTGCGATCGAGCGCCCGCGGCGGTTGTGCGTGAGCCGGCGATTCTGACCTTTCGAGTCGGGAATGGGACTGAATGGGTTTGAGCGTCAGCCGCCCCCCGCGGCGAACCCCCTTACGGCTTCGGCCAGGCGGCGGGGGGCTGGTTCATCGAGAACAAGTTCCCATCCGGGTCCTTGAAGGTCGCAACTGTTCCCCAGGGATGCTCCATCGGCGGGAGGGGGAATTCCACCCCGCGCGCGCTCATCTCCTTGTGCTCGTTCCGGCAGTCTTTCACGACCATGACGATCGGCGGCGCCTTCGCGGGCGCCCACCCCTTGGACCACTCCTTCTGGGAGGGGTCCGTGGCGGAGCCGGCCTGCCAGAGTGACAGCTCGAGATCCTGGCCTTTGGGCCCGACGGTGACCCAACGCGAGCCACCCGGTGGGCTGACATCGGTCTTCTTCTCCCACCCGATTTTCTCGGTGAAGAATGCCAGCGATCGGGCCTGATTCGTCACTACCAACGTGATCACTGAGATCTTTCCGTTCATTGGATTGCTCCGTCTACGTTCGGCCCAGGGGGCCAGAGGGGGGTAGCGTAGTTCGCATATAACTGCTATGTGATGTGTTCAGCGCGAGAGTAGCCATAGTTCTTTCGGTGAAACTGTGGATCGGCTTTGCCCTCAACGGCGAACTTAAAGAAGTACTCAGTTATGCCAGTCACCGAGTATGATGGATGCGTTCGGAGCGCTTTCCGATGCAACTCGGCGTCAAGTCCTGGACCTGCTCTCTCGGCGCGAGCGTACCGCGGGGGAGCTCGGGGGAGCTTTCCCCTCGCTGAGCCAACCGGGCATGTCGCGCCACCTGCGCGTCCTCCGGGAGGCTGGACTCGTGCGGGTTCGGAACGAGGATCGACATCGTGTCTATTCCCTGCGCTCGGAGGGCCTTGCCCCCGTCGACGCGTGGATCTCCAAGTATCGAGGGTTCTGGGAAACCGAACTGGATTCCCTGGAGAGCTTTCTCGAGGCCCGGCGGCGGCCCCCACCTTCCCACGAAGGTCCGCAGGGGCGTCCGTGACGGAGCTCCCAGGTGGTTCGCCCCCTCGCTCCCGCGTCGTTCTGGAAGATCGCGCGCTGGCGACCCTCATCGTCGAGCGCGTGCTTCGTCACCCGCCGAGCGTGGTGTGGAAGGCCATCACGGACCCGAGCGAGGTTCGTCAATGGTTCCTGACCGAACTCAGCGGCGACACGAGAGTGGGAAGAGAGATCGAGATGACGACGGGAAGCTATCATATGCGGGCCACAGGGCGAGTGCTGGCGTGGGATCCACCCAAACTGTACGAGTACGAGTGGAACGTGGAACCGAGACCCAGCCTCCCGGAGGGGGAACGGAGCGTCGTTCGCTGGGAGCTTCGCACGGCTGAGGGAGGGACCCTTCTAACGCTCACGCACCGCAACCTCACCCGCCGGACCGCGGAGGTTTTCCGCGAGGGAATGGAAGCGTTCCTTGACCGTTTGGAGGCGCAGCTGGAGGGTCGTCCCCTCCCGGATTGGGATACCCGGCTACGCGAGATACGCGTCTCGAATCCCGCTTGGGCTAGCGACGGAGTGGGATGACCCGCGATGACCAAGTTGAACTCCGTTCCGGCCCAAATCCCTCGTGAACCGAACTGGGGGTTCTTCGGCGGGTCACCGCGCTCATGAAGACGAAGAAGCGTGCGAGCCAGCCGCGGAGATCCCCGAGTCGGGCCGACCTCCTCACCCGAACCACGGAGGGCGCTGCCATCCGCACGGGCTCACCCTCGCCGAGTCAGCGTGCCGCCCCCGGCCACGACGTGATCCGCGTGCACGGCGCCCGCGTCAACAACCTCAAGGACGTCAACGTCGAGATCCCGAAGCGCAAGCTGACGGTGTTCACCGGCGTCTCGGGCTCGGGGAAGAGCTCGCTCGTGTTCGGCACGATCGCCGCCGAGTCGCAGCGACTGATCAACGAGACCTACAGCGCGTTCGTCCAGGGCTTCATGCCGACGCTCGCCCGGCCGGAGGTCGATGTCCTCGAAGGGCTGACGACCGCGATCATCGTCGACCAGCAGCGGATGGGAGCCGACCCCCGTTCCACGGTCGGCACCGCTACCGACGCCAACGCTATGCTCCGGATACTCTTCAGCCGAATCGGCAAACCCCACGTCGGCTCGCCCAACGCGTTCTCCTTCAACGTCCCATCCGTCAAGGCGAGCGGCGTGATCACGATCGAGCGCGGTGCCCGCAAGACGGTGCGGGAGACCTTCACCCGCACCGGCGGCATGTGCACCCGCTGCGAGGGCCGGGGCACGGTCTCCGACCTCGACCTGACTCAGCTGTACGACGACAGCAAGTCGCTGAACGAGGGCGCGCTGACCATCCCCGGCTACACGCCGGGCGGCTGGGGGTACCGGCTGTACAGCGAGTCGGG
>JAKIWD010000033.1 GCA_022750205.1 Thermoplasmata archaeon | reverse complement strand
TTGCCGAAGATGTCGCCGAGCTTGCCGACCACGGGGCTCAACGCCACGCCGGAAATGGCGTAGGCAGAGATCACGAGGCTCACCTGCGCCGTGTCGACGTGGAAGTCGCTCTGGATGGTCGGGAGCGACGGCGTGAGCATCCCTTCGACGTACAGCACGACCATGACGATCCCGGCGAGCACGAGCATGACGCGGTTCGCGTAGGAGCGATCGTACGACTCCATCGTCTTGGCCTGGGGGGCCGACGGGTCGGCGGCAAGCGGCGGGGGGGATGCGCTCACGAGGCCCTCGCAGCCCCATCGGCCGCTAGCTCGGATGGGTGGAGCTCTCGCAGCCGGTCGACGAGCCGGCGGGCCGTGCGCGCAAATGCCGCGCGCTCCGAGGGGGCGACGCCCGCCAATCCCTGTTCGAGGAAGTGCTGGCGTTCCGAGGTGACACGCTGCAGGACCCCGAGGGCCTGGTGAGTGAGCGAGGTTCGGAGGGCCCGACGATCGCCGGCCGGATGGGAGCGGACCACCCACCCCCCTTCCTCCAGCGTGTTGATGCTCGACGTGATCGCGGGTCGGCTGATCCCGAACAACGTCGCCAGCTGCGACGGCGAGAGCGGGCCCTTTACCTCGAGCGAACGTAGCAACAGGAGCTGGAGCAGGGTGAGGCCGTGCTTGCGTGCGGCCCCCCGGTGGAAGATCATCGCCTCGCCGATCAGATCCTGGAGAGCCGCCGAGCCCGCGGCGAGTGCCGCGGCATCGGCGGGGCTTGACACTGCGACCGTCGCTACCCGCGGGGACATTTGATTAAGACATCAAAATCATACTGCTTACTTAACGGTGTCACCGCGGCTTCGCGGTGTGGGACCCTCCGGGAGACCACGGCGACCGCTCCCGCGCAACACGAACGCAGCGAACAGGACGCCGAGGAACCCCATCGCCATCACGAACGACGCAGTCGGGCTCTGACCGTCGAACGCGAACGCCGACCCGGCGAGGGTGGCGACGATCGCCGACCCAAGGGCGACGGCACAGGCCATGATCGGGGCCCGCTCCGGGAGCGACGCGGCCGCGACCAAGGCCCGGAGCGAGATCCCGATGATCGCCAGGGCGAGGAGGATGTGCAAGTCGAGCACCGGGGAGGTTTCGAGGAGCCTCGCCGCCCCGACTCCTGACGGAATCGAGAGAAGGAGACCGAGGGTCATGCCGAGGATGAACTCGATCGCGAGGAGCACGAACATGCCGATGGCGAGCCGCTCGAGGGCGATCCCGCTCCGCGGGAGATTCGAGTCCCGACCCCCCATCTGGGATTCCATCATCTGCGTCACGCCCACCCGGCGAGGCGACCGCCGTCGACTGCGAGCGTGGTGCCCGTGACGAACGACGCGGCATCCGAGCAGAGCCACACGACCGCCTCGCCGACCTCGGTCCCGTTCCCGAGTCGACCGAGCGGGACCGCTTGTCGGGCCCGCTCGCGGTACGGTTCGGGGGCCGCTTTGAGCCGGTGCGTGTCGATCGGGCCGGGCGCCACCGCGTTGACCCGCACCTTCTGGATTCCGTAGTCGAGCGCCGCCGCTTTCGTGATCCCCTCGATGGCATGTTTCGCCGCGACGTAGGGGCCGCCGCCGCGGAACGCGGAGCTTCCGGCGGTGGAGGACATGTTGACGATCGAGCCCCCGCCGGATTTCACCATGAGGGGGATCTCTTGCTTCATGGCGAGGAATGTCCCCCGGACCGTGACCCCGAACACCCGGTCGAACGCGGCGGTCGTCACGTCCGCGAGGCTCGTCGGTGGACAGCCCTCGCCCGCGTTGTTGAAGGCAAAGTCGAGCCGGTCGAACCGCGCAGCGATCTCCCGCCCCAGCCCGATTACCGCCGACTCGTCCCCGAGGTCCACGGGCACCACTAGGGCCTCTCCCCCTGCGCGCCGAATGTCGTCCGCCACCTGATTCAGCCCGGCGAGCTCGCGCGACGCGAGGATCACGCTCGCCCCTCGAAGGGCGAACAGCCGGGCGGTGTCCGCACCGATGCCTTTGCTCGCTCCGATCACGCACGCAACCTTGCCGTGGAAATCTTCCCGAAGGCCGCGCGGGGCCACCGATCCTGGTTCCGACATGAAATTAGATAGACTGTAAATCTAAATAACGGTGGCGGGTTCTCTCTTATCGCCCGTGGCTTGGGCTCCTGCGATGGCTCCCCGCGCGTATGCTTTCGGTCGACGGCGCGCCGCGAGCGACGCGACCCGCGCCCGGATCATCGAGGCCACACGGACGCTCCTCGGGGGGAAGGGCGACATCCTGGAATTCTCGATGGAGACGGTCGCCGACAAGGCCAGTGTCTCTCGGATGACGGTGTACAACCAGTTCCGTTCTCGGACGGGCCTGCTCGACGCCCTTGCCGACTCCCTCGCGGAGAAAGGCGGGATGCATCGGATGGCGGGAGTGTTCATGGAGCCCGACCCGGAGGTGGCGCTGCGGAAGTTCGTATCGACATTCGTCGGGCTTTGGGCGTCGGACCGGGTCCTTCTCCGCAGGTTGCGCGCCATGGGACTGCTGGTACCGGGAGTGTACCGGGGGGTTCGGGACCGGGACGAGTGGCGGCGGCAGGCCGCGCGAAATCTCCTCACGAAGGTCGGAGCCCGTAGGACCGGCCGTCCGACGGTGGACCGCGAAGACTCGGCGGCCCTCTTGGCCTCCATGACCAGCTTTGAGGTGTTCGACGCGCTCTGCACGGACCGACGACCTCCCGAAGCGGTGGCCCAGCTGCTCGCCGACGCGGTGGTCGAGTTGCTCGTGCCTACGCCCCCAACCCCTCGGGCCCCGACGGCCCGACGAGCCAGGTCCTCATAACCGGTACACGAACATCCGATCCGCCGGCGTTTCGGTCACCGCCCCTGTGGTGCGGTACAATCCCACCGCGGGGTCGTTCGACGGATCGGTGAACACGAAAACCTCCTCGAATCCTCGGGCGCGACAATACTGAAGAAGCGCCTCGATCAGGAGCCGAGCCACCCCTTGCCGTCGATGGGGGGGGTCGACCGCGATCTCGTAGAGGAACATCTGCCGGCGGGTGGATTTCAGCTGGCCGAGCCCGGATCCCCGGAGGAATCCCACCGGCCGCCCCACCTCGAAAGCGAGATAGAAGACGTTCCGATCATCGTCCAGATAGTCGCGAATCGCCGTGGGGTCGGGCGGTTCGTCGAACAGATGGGCCGCGCGAACGACCTCGGCTTCCTGGCCGGATCGAAGCCGCACAATCTTGGCCGACATCGCGCCCGTTTCGGTCCCTCAGACCGAAGATAATACGGCTCCGGGCGGCTCGCTCGAAGTACGCCGCCACGCAAAGTGATCGACTGGCTGCTGGAGGAGGACCAGCCGGCGATCCGCTACCGCACCCTGACCGAGCTGCTCGGGCGTACGGCCGCTGACCTCGAGGTGCGGCAAGCCCACTCTCGGATTCCCCACCACGGCTGGGCCGCCGAGATCCTGGCAGAGCGGCAGCCCAGCGGACTGTGGGCCGATGGCGCGAGCCAGTACACCCCGAAGTATACGTCCACGCATTGGAGGATGCTGGTCCTGTCCGACCTCGGACTCACCCGCACCGATCCGACGATCCGCGTTGTCTGTGAACGCTGGATGAAGGGGTTCGCCGCGAAGAACGGAGGGCTCGGCGGCAATTCCCAGGGGACTCCGCATTACTGTGTGGGGGCCAACATGGCCCGAGCGTTGATCCGATTCGGCTATGCGGACCATCCCGCCGTGCGACGCACGCTCGAGTGGCTAGTCGAGACCGCCGACCCGAAGGGGGGTTGGTCGTGCTTCGGTTCCGGCCGGAACTTGGACTCGTGGGAGGCACTGAGTGCTTTCGCGGTCTATCCCCGCTCGAAATGGACCCCAGCGATGGAGTCGTGCGTACAACGCGGCGTCGAGTTCTTTCTGGAGCGCCAGCTCCACCGTCAAGGGGCCCGCTACGAACCGTGGTACCGGTTCCACTACCCGGCGCACTATTACTACGACATCCTCGTCGGGCTCGACTTCGTGAGCGCGCTCGGATATGGAACCGACCCACGACTCGAGTTCGCCCTCGATCTCTTGCGTAAGAAGCGACGGCGTGACGGGCGTTGGAACCTCGACGCGGTCCACCCGGACGCGGAAGGGGCGGTCGAGGCATGGTTCCGGGCCCACCCCCGACAACGACCTACGCCGTTCGGGTTGGAAGCGCCGGGCAACCCGAGCAAGATGATCACGCTCCTAGCGCTTCGGATCCTCGCGCGGGCCGAGCCGGACAGTGGGGGCTCTAGTATTCGGAATCTGCAGTGACCCAGCGGCCGGGCCCCACCGGACCTGCGGACGGCTGTTGACCGAGTGGCCAGGAGAGTAGCCCGCGTAGGGGAGAGCGAGGGGGCGTGATCGGCGGACCGCATCCCGCCGGCGCGCTCGATCGTGATCGAAGCAGCGGCCGGGCGTTCTACGGCGCCACCTCATCTAATCCGGACGGCTAGGCCCATCGCCCTGATGGATAGCGCGATTTCCGCCCGAGGGCTCACCAAGGTCTACGGCAAACTGACCGCGGTCGACCACGTCGACATGGATGTGCGCCGTGGCGGGATCTTCGGGCTCCTCGGCCCCAACGGTGCGGGGAAGACGACCATCATCAAGCTGCTGACGGGGCTGAGCGAGCCGACGGAAGGCGAGGCGAGCGTCGCCGGGTTCGACATCCGGCGCCAGCCCATGCACGTCAAGAAGAACATCGGCTGGGTGGCGGCCGAGGTCATCCTCGACGACGACCTGAGCGGCTGGGAGAACCTCTGGCTGCAGGCCAAGCTCCAGCGCCTGACCGATTGGAAGGGCCGGGCCGATGACCTGCTGCGCTACTTCGAACTGACGGATCGCCAGAAGGACCGGGTGGGCACCTATTCGACCGGGATGCGCAAGAAGATGGAGATCGCGCTCGCCCTCCTGCACCAGCCCCAGGTCGTCTTCATGGACGAGCCCACGATCGGTCTCGACCCGAACGTGCGCCGCATGCTCTGGAAGCTCATCACCGGCGTCAACCAGGAGTTCGGGATCACCGTCCTCCTCACCTCGCACTACATCGAGGAGGCCGACGCCCTCTGCGATCAGGTGGCGATCATCGACCGGGGAAAGTTCGTCGCCCGCGGCACTCCGGCCGAACTCAAGTCCCGGATCCAGAACGACTTCATCGAGCTGGAGACCGGACCCGACGTGACCGAGGAGAAGCTCGCCGCGCTCCCGGGGGTCACCGAAGTGCGTACCCAGGGGAAGGATTGGATCCTCAAGGTCACCTCCGCCGAGGTGACGCTCCCGCACCTGTTCTCGGCGTTCCCCGAGAACGCCATCCGCAACGTCAGCATCCACCGGCCCAGCCTGGAATCGGTCTTCATCGACATCACCGGGCACAAGATCGACCAAGCGGGTGGCGACGTCCAGGATTTCCGGAAGTTCTACATGACCATGCGGAGGGCCCGTCAGTGAGCGCCGAGAGCAAGTTCGCGGTGTGGCCCCGTAGTCAACCCGGGCTCGGGTCCGACTACGTGGGCCAGTGGAGCCAGTTCTACGGCCTGTACGCGCGCGAACTGATCAAGACGTTCCGCAACCCGTTCGTGATCCTCATCACCATCGTTCAGCCGTTCATGTGGCTCGCCTTCTTCGGCAGCAGCTTCGCCGCGGTGCCGGTCGCCGAGCTCGACGCCCTGCTCCACGCGCCTCCCGGTACCGGCTACCTCGCTTTCCTGCTGCCCGGCGTGCTGTCGACGTCGATGTTGACGATCGGCATGTTCGGGTCGATGAGCACGATCCAGGACAAGCGGTTCGGATTCATGAAGCGGGTCTTGCTCACCCCGACCGCCCGCAGCACCGTCTACTTGTCCAAGGCCCTCGGCTCCGCCACCCGCGGTATGGTGCAGATCCCCGTGATGCTGATCGCCGCGCTCGCGTTCGGCGTCCACTTCCAGGGCACGCCGCTGATGTGGGCGGGCTACCTGCTCGGCCTTGTCTTCCTCGGGTTCGGCTTCTCGGCCTTCTTCCTCGCCGTGACGGCATCGAGCACCGACTGGCAGACGCCCGGGGTCCTGTCGAACTTCATCACGATGCCACTGATGTTCGCGAGCGGTGCGCTGTTCCCGTCCCAGAACTACCCGGGCTGGATGCAGGCGATCGCCAGCGTCAACCCCGTCGGTTTCTCGGCGCTCCTCGGACGGGGGATCATGGTCGACGGCGTGGCGGACTGGACGTACCTCGGGTATCTGGCGATCTTCGCCGGCGTCATGGTCCTGGGCGGTACGTTGGTCGCGAGCCGTTACCTCAAGGTCGAGTGACCCGGTGCCGACCCGGTACGGGACGCCGAGTCCGACCCGAGCGGGCGCTGCGCGACGTACAGTCCGCGATCCCTCCACCGGCCGCTGAGTACGACCTGTGCGTGGAATCCTACCCACTCCAGCTCCGCGAGCATCTCCTTCGGCTCGACCAAGGGCTGTGAGTGCGCCTCGCGGAGGTGGCGAATCGGGCGACCCCGCTCGAGGACAAGGTACTCCATCTCGATCCGGGAGACGGATCCGCGCCGCGAGGCGCGGGAGAGGCGGGCGATCTTCGCTTCCGGGCCGTCGTAGGTTTGCAGATAGATGCTGCGCGGACGGAACTTCGACGGGAGGATCCATCCCTCAATCGCCGCCACTCCGCCGGGGGCGAGGTGGCGGTGGAAGTTGGCGAACGCCCGGAGTCGATCGCGTCGGGAAGGGAGGTATCCGATGGCGCTGAAGAGGCAGACGAGAACGTCGAAAGCCCGGTCGAGCTGAAAGCTCCGCATGTCGCCCTGCATCAGCGGCACCGACGATCCCAATCGACGTTTCGCCTGACGCAACATCGGACCGCTGAGGTCGACTCCGGCTACCTCCAGGTCGTCCCGGAAGTACCCGAGATGCCGTCCGGTGCCACACGCGAAATCCAGCAGGGTGCGTGGTTTACGCCCGAGAAGGGTCCTGGCTCTCCGGAGGATCTCGCGGGTTTCCCCCTCGTAGTCCTTACCGGCGTAGATGCGATCGTAAAAGCGCGCGAGGTCGCCGTAGAGCTCACTCGGCATCGGCGATCGCACGCTACGGGCCGGGACCTATTTCAGACGGCGGCGCGGAAGCGGGCACTTGGAGCGCGGTGGGGCACCGCGCACTCACCTTCGGCCTGCCCGCGCGAGTTCCTCGCGAACAGCCGTTCGGAAGGAAGCCGACCCCACCGCACCGAGACGAATTTCCGGGAGCGTCAAGCGATCGGCCATCCGCCGCAAGCCCCGAGCGAGGGGAACAACGACCTCTCGGCCGTTGACCCCGGTCTCCCACCACGCCCGCTTGACCACAAGCGTTCGTCGTTGCTGATCTCGCACCGGCTCGATCCGTCCGATGAGCCGATCCTCGAGCAACACGGGGAGCACGTAGTACCCCCATCGACGCTTCTCCGCCGGCTTGTAGATCTCCCACTTGTACTCGAAATCGAAAAGACGGCGCGCCCGGTCCCGAGCCGAAACGACCTCGAGCGGAGCGAGAAAGATCGCCTCCGACTCTCCGAGAAGGGGTTTCCAGGGCCGGGGGACATCGCCGGCCACAACCTGCTCCAGCATGGGCAGGTCTTGGGCGGCCAGCACCCCACCGCTGGGCTCGGACTCGAGCTGAACCCGCGCGAGGTACCCGTCGTCAATGAGCTGCTGTTGGTAGCCGCGCCTTCCGGCGGCATCGCGCACCACCCCCGGGCGGGGGGCCGGCATGTGCGAGAACCAGGTCCGCCCCGACAAACCAAGCCAGCGAGTCCGTGC
The DNA here is from genome assembly GCA_022750205.1 of Thermoplasmata archaeon. GTDB lineage: Archaea > Thermoplasmatota > Thermoplasmata > Lutacidiplasmatales > UBA184 > Lutacidiplasma. The sequence goes on along the minus strand of JAKIWD010000033.1, from coordinate 10,909 downwards.
GAGGGTTTCCTCCCGGAGCGCATCGGCGGGGGCGAAAGTGGCGTCGGAGCCGGGGAACACCCGATCTCGGAGATCGTAGAACTTGCGATTCGCCGACCGATGGTGGACGACGATCTCCAGGCGGCGCCAGAGGTAGTGGAGGGCCATCCCTTCCGCGCGCCTCGACCGGTACTCCTCGACGCGGGTCCCGCCCTTCCAGTGGGAAGCATCGACGGGACCCCCCGCTCGGATCGCGTTTCGGACCCGGACGACAGTCCGCCGATTCGCCTTCCCCCACTGTTCCCAGTCGCTCCCGATGCCGAGGTGCGCGAGCCGGGAAAGCTCCACGGCGAGTCGCCGGCGAGGGAAGATGAAGAGCGACCCGCCGTACTCGTATGCGCCACGCCCTTCGTAGAGAAGCCGGTCGAGGTCTTCGGGTCGATAGTCCAGTACGCGCGATGCGAAGGCGATGTCGTGGCTGCGCCCAACGACGTCGATCGGATCGACCTGGATCTGGCTCGACTCCTCGAGTGCGTCGGCCAGTCCGGCAGGGCCCTGATGGCGCCTCCCCGGCCATAGGCCCTGGCGTCCCAGCACGAACCGCCGTTCGACTTGGCGGGAGACGAGCATCGCCGACGGGACGAGCGGCGGGGGATGAACCTGGCGGGCGGGGAGCCTGAGACATCTGATATAGTTGGTGTATATCAGCGAAACAGAGACGCCGCGTTGCCGAGTTCCACCCTTTCTCGAGCCGAACCGGTTTCGCGCGCCCGGCCTTCGGGAGCTTGGGCACGACTGGACCTCGAAAACGAGGTGCCAGTGTTCCGGCAGCTCTATCGCCAGCTCGTTCGCGCCCTCCTCGCCGGCGAGGTCTCGCCGGGGACGATCCTTCCCTCGGCTCGGCAGCTCGCGTCGGACCTCGGGGTGCATTATCACACGGTCAACAAGACCTATGGGCTCCTGCGCCGGGACGGGTTCGCCGTGCTGAACCGGCGAAAGCAGCTGCGCGCGCGGTTGCCCCGCTCGCCGGCCGCACCGTACCTGGGCGACTGGGCGGAGCGCCAGGAGAAGCTGCTCCACGAGGCGCTCGATAGCGGGGTGCGTCCCGAAGAGATCATGCGCCGGTTGGCGACCCTGCTCCGCCGGGCCGGGGTACCCTGGCGGCCCGGCCAGACCGGAGGAAAGTGAATGGACTTTCTGTGGCTCGAGGGTCTCGCGCTCACCCTACTGCTGTTCGTCGTCGCGCTCGTTACCCCGCGGCTAAGCGCGCCTCGCTTCCGATTTGGAGTGAGCGTGCCGCCGGCTCACCGGGACGACCCTCGGCTGCTCATCGCGGGGCGAGTCTACCAAGCCGGGGTGGCCATCGGAGGCTTGGCGGCCCTGCCTCCCCTCGCGCTCGGGGCGACACCGGAACTGGACTACCTCGCCTTCGCCGCGCCGTTGCTCCTGTTGTCGGTGACGTTCCTGAGCTACCTGATCGCTCGCCAGCAGGTCCTGCGGGCCAAGCGTGTGGCCGGCTGGGTCGAATCCGGGCCGCGAATGGGCGTGGCCGAGCTGGTGCCCGCCGAGGTCGACACGACGTGGGGCGCGTGGGTCCTGCTCCCGCTCGCGGTGTGGGTGGGATTCCTGGTCTGGGGGATCGCATTGTACCCCTCGCTCCCCGCGACCCTGCCCATCCACTTCGATGCGAGCGGCGCGCCCAACTCCTTCGCGATGAAGAGCCCCCTATCCGTCTTCGCCGGCTCCATCGTGGGCGCCGGTGTCCTGGCGATCTTCGCGCTGCTCGCGGCGGCCATCACGCGCTCGCGCGCACCCCTGGACCCCCAACGGCCGCGGTCCGACGCGCAGCGCCAATTCCAGTTTCGCTTCCAGATGGTGCGCGCGCTATTGGTCTTCGCGGCGTTGGTCGAGCTCACCGTAGGGCTGGCCTCGCTCGAGACCTGGAAGGTGGTCGGTTCCACAGGGGTAGGCTCCTGGATTCTGCTCATCCCGATCGTTGCCGGTGTCGCGCTGCTCCTCGGGGTCAGCGTACGCCTGGGTCAGCTCGGTGCTCGGATGCCACTTTCGGAGGAACCGGGACTCGACGAGGACCCCGACGTGGCCGGGCGAAGGGCGCGGGATGACGACCGGAACTGGATCGCCGGTGTGATGTACTGGAACCGGGAGGACAGCGCGCTCCTGATCCCGCGCCGGTTCGGGGTCGGGTGGACCCTAAATTGGGGGAATCGGTGGTCGTGGGTCCTGTTGGGGGCGCTCATGGGCGTTCCCTTCCTCATCCTCATCGCGGCGGCGCTCGGCTGAGCGGTCGACCAGGTCGAGCGAGCGGGCGTGCGGCGAGGGCCCCTACTCGCCGGGGCCGGCCGTCGAAACGGTCATCGAATGGCGGCCCGCCCACCGTGCCAACACTTCGAAAAGCTCGTCGAGTTCCGCACCTTTCGCTGTGGTCTGATACTCCACGCGCGGCGGGACCTCCCGGTACGAGCGGCGGACTACGAAGCCGGCTCCTACGAGAACACGGAGTCGTTGGCTGAGCGTTTTCGGAGAAACCCCCAAACCCGACTGGAGCGCGGAGAATCGGATCGGTTTTCCCCCGGCATCGCGGAATGCGGACAGAAGTCGCAGCATGTGGGGTCGGCCGAGCACCGCGAACAGCTCTCCGACCTCGCAGTGACCGCGCGGATCGGCCGGGGATTCCGCAGTCCCTGCCGAGAGCGCCGACGCTCCCTTTGACTCACGAGGCGGCAAGGCACCGCCCTCTGGGTCGAGCGAGCCGTTCCTGCGACCGAGCTAACGACGGCGCCAGGCCCCCTGATCCCTCTCCGTACCGTCCGCACTCCCCGATCACTCGTCCGTCGGGCCGGGCCCCGAACGCGCCATACCCCCCCGGAGCGGAAGGGCCCCTCACCGCCGCCCGCGGCCCCGTCATCTCGCCCCGTACTTTCGGAGAAGGGCGACGACCACAAAGGCGCCGATCCACATGTACTGGGCCACGTCGGTGTCCAGGAACGCGACGGGAACCGACGCGAGGAAGCAGACCGGCATCAGCCACGAACGGTACGAGAGATAGCGCTGGACGTCGCGGTCCACCCTCTCGGCGAGCAGGTGATTTCGTTCGGCATGCTGCCAGATCGCGGCGAGGAGCAACCCGGAGGCAGACTCCACCAGGGCGAAGAGGATCACCGCCACTCGGGTGCCTCCGTACGCCTGGTACACCCCTAGGACGAACGGTTGGATCGCGATCGTCAGCAGGAACAAAAGGTTCCACCAGATCAGCCCCGCGTCGAACCGACCGATCGCGCGGAAGATCTGGGCGTGGTTCATCCACCAGATCCCGATGATGAGGAACGTCAGGAAGTACCCGTAGAACAGCATGTGTTCTTGATTCAGCGCCCCTCCCAGCGCTGCGGAACAGGCGGCGGAGCCCGGTTTCAGATCCGCGCAGATCGCCGAGGGTACCGTGAGTTGGATGACGAGGAGCGTCATCGCAAAAGCGAAGATCCCGTCGCTCAGGGAGATGATGCGGGAGAGGTCCTCGCCGGACTGGCTGCGATGGTGCGCAGCCTGGAAGGATCCGTCCCGTTCATCCCCCCCGGCCATCGGCGGGCGCATCAACGAATCGGGCAGTTAAAGTTGAGCGCGTCAATGCTCATATAGGGTGGCCGGCTCGGCCGCGTCGCAGCGGGGTAGGGTAGTCAGGAAAACGGCCGGGCGTTCCGTCCGTCCTGAAATCCCGACGGGCTCATAACCCGTAGATCCATGGTTCAAATCCATGCCCCGCTATCCGCCCTGTGCTCGTCCCGCGGGACGCCCCTCGGCGAGGAAATGTCGATTACCCAGGTGCGTCGCGTCCTGATCTAAGCAGCAAAACTCTGTCCAAATGCGACGGTGAGCACGCGCTCGAGCGCCCGGCTCTGCGGTGGGTTCCGCGTGAACGCGCGGGGGAATGGTGGCGTCTGCCTGCGAGACGAACGGCTTCCGTTACCGAACGTTCTCGGAGGCCAGCGGGCTGCGGTGACTCGGACCGGCCCGAAACGGTCGGGAGATCGCGCGAGGGCATGCGTCGTCCTGGTCAAGTTGGTTGGGGCCTTGAAAGTTTATCAAGCGCCTTTTCGTTTCGCTGTTGTGGAGATCGGGTCTGCGACCCGGTGGACCATCCGGCTCCAGCGGTGGGCCGAAGGCGACCCCAACATCCGGCTCGGGCTACTCGTCGGCTCCCAGGCGCGCCACGAAAAGGGGGCCGACCGGTTTTCAGATATCGACCTCGCCTTGTTCGCGCGAGATCCTGAACACCTACTCCGTGACGGGGCGTGGGTGGCCGAACTGGGTGGCATATGGACCTCCCACCTCGAATCGAACGCGCTGGAGTCGGGGCCGGAGAGGCGCGTCCTGTTCGACGACGGCCAGGACGTCGACTTCGCGGTGTTTCCGTTGGACTTCCTCCGGGTGCTGACCAGCGATGTTCGGGCGCTTTCCGTCCTGCGGCGAGGATTCCAGATCCTGGTGAACAAGGACGCGTACGACCTGCGCGTCCCGCCCGGCGACGCACCCCCGACTCTCCCTTCCGGCGACGAGTTCACGAACCTCATCAACGATTACTGGTTCCACCTGATCTGGACGGCCAAGAAGCTCCGTCGAGGCGAGTTGATGACGGCCCTCGAGTCCACCAACGGCTACCTGCGTGGGCTACTGGTGCGCGCGGCGCGTTGGCAAGCCGTCGGACGCGGCGACGAGCGCCCGGACACGTGGCACGGAACCCGATTCTTCGAAGAGTGGGCCGACCCCCGGGTCCTCCGAGAGCTACCCGGCACCGTGGCTCGCTACGAGGCGAGTTCGATCGCCTCGGCCCTCCGAACGCACCGGGCATTGCTCGAGTGGCTGAGCGACGCGCTGTGCCGGGGCTTCGGATTCCCTGCCCCCGTGCGCGATCCGGCGCGACTCTCTCGCTTTCTCGACGAACTGCTGGAAGAGGGCGGACACTGATGACCCTCCGGCGGGGCCAGCGAGAGGTGCGGCCGGGGAACGGGTGGACGGGCGGGCGGTCGATGAGTAGAACTATCCTCGGAGGTCATGCCTCACCGACGCTGGCGAGGGAAGAGGGGATCCGAACCCGGTGACCGAATCCATCGCCCGTCGCCGCGGGGCCCCTGGGCCCCGAAGAGAGCTTTCCTGCATGATCCATGTCGACGGTGCGAGCTATTGCATCGATCCGGCGGGGGGGATCGCCGCAGCGCTGGGCAAGAAATGGACCTTGCCGCTCCTGGGAATCCTCGGCAACCAGCCGACCAGCCGGTTCAGCGAGATCGTCGGGGCCCTCGAAGGGCTCGGGGCCAAGGCTCTCTCCTCGCGCCTACGGGAACTTCAGCGGCTAGGTCTGGTCGCCCGAAGCGTCTCCCGTGAGGCCCCCGTGAAGGTGGAGTACCGGCTGACGGACCGGGGCGAAGGGTTGCGGCGCGCCCTCGTTCCCTTTCTGCAGTGGGCGGGCACGGATCGGCCCGCGTAGGTGGCCGGTCTACGCCTTGGGCTTGGCCGCGCGGCGCCGCGCCGCTCTCGGTTTGGTCCCGCCGGTATCGGCCGTCTGAGCCGGATCGTCGGTCGAAGCGGCGGACGCGTTCGAGTCGGCCATCGGATCGGCCAGAGGGGCTGGCATCGCCGGTTCCGGGTCGACGGGTGTAGGGGGAGGTGACGGGCCTTCCGGGGCGGGGAGGCCCGCCGGGGTCGGGGTAGGCGCCGGTTCGGGGGGCGCAGGGGCTTCGGGAGCGGAATGCGGGTGATGCGCGGGGGCAGGGGCCGCCTTGGGTTTGTGCGGGATGGGGATGAATTCTCCGGGTTTCCAACTCGCCGGCTGATGAAGCAGCGCGAGATCGCGCAGGAACAGTTCGGCGTGGCCACACGTCCGGCAGATGCGCGCGCCGAGCGGCACCTCACCGCGCGGACGTAAGGAGAGCCCGCCGGCGCTGCCCATTCCGCCGGCCGTCTTGAGCTCGTTCGCCCAGACAAAGTCGTTCCCGCTACAATTGGTACAAGTCGGTGCCACGAACCCGGCCTCGGGAAGGATTGAGGTCGGCTGCGTTCTTTATAGTTTCCGCGCCCGGGTCGCCGACCGCGAAACGACCTTGTAGCCTGAGGCGTTGGACAGAGCGAGTGCAACCATGTTCGAGCGGATCTGTGTCGCCGTGGATGGGTCACCCCATGCCGAACGCGCGCTGGACGCGGCGATCGACCTGTCGCGCCGGTACTCGTCCTCCCTTGTCATCGTGGCGGTGGCGCCGCTGGTGCCGGTGTTCGTCTCCCCCGCCGAGACGTGGGTCCCCACGGGGGTTCCCGCAGCGGAGATCAAGGCCTACCGGGACATTGTCGACCGCGCGGTCGCCAAGGCGCAGTCGGCGGGTCTTTCCCAGGTCACCGGAGTTTGCCTCGAGGGGATCATCGTCGACGAGCTCCTCGCGCAGCTCGAGGAGCACCCCGCCGATCTCCTCGTGCTCGGCTCCCGGGGATTATCGACCGCGAAGCGGCTCTTCCTGGGGAGCGTATCCGACGCGGTACTGCATCATGTGAAATGTCCGACGCTCATGGTGCGGTCTCCGGACGGTCCGACGGGCAAGAGCGTGTAGACCGCCACGGACGGCCCTCGTGCCCCGCGCACGAGGAAGGGCTCAGTTCAGGCCCTCGATGATGACGCGCGTGGGCGTCGGTAACTTGTGCGAGGCCTTCCGGAGCGCTTCCTTCGCGGCGTCCACGTGGTCAGCGGTCGTGTAGATCGTGAGCAGGATCATGCCGATCTGCGAGCGAACGGCATGCCCGACGGGCTTACCGAACGCGCGGCGCATCCCATCGGAGATACGGTCGGCCCCCGCGCCCATCGCCATCTTGTGCTCGCGCAGGATCTGGTGCGGGTACCGACGCACCTTGAGATGGTAGGCATTGGGCGCCATCTTTTCGAGCACCCGCACGGCACTGACGCGAGCGGCCTCCAATGCGATATCGCGGACCTGGGAGGCCTCCTCACCCTCGAGCGAGAGCATGACGGGGAACGGCGTCTTCAGATTCCCGGTGTCGAACTGCGTGACGCGACACGTCGGAATACCGCCCATGTACTCCTGCCGGGTGTACACCTGGCCCTCGATGCTGCGGTACATGCGGGCAGGCTTTCGCGTCACGGGCGGCGGCCGAGCCGGGCACGCCTCAAAAGGCTTGCCCCGGCGGGGGCGCGTCGGGTCGCGCGCCGTGCGTGGCCGCGCGCAGCTCGAGAGCCCGCACGCCGAGCTGCTCCAGCGCGGCGACGAGGCCTGCTCGCGCCGAACTGTCGCGGGGCACCGCCCAGACGCTCCGGCCAAACATGGCCTGGCCAGCCCACGCGTTCGCGGTCCGCAGGCGGTCGATGACCCGTCGCAGGCCCGGGGGCGCGAGACCGGCGCCGTCCGTGAACCGCTCCGATACGTCGAGCAAGGTCTCTGCAGTAGGCGCTCGCGATAGTTCCTCGACCCCCGCCGCCGCGGATCGGGTCAGACGTGCCAGTCCGCGGGCGCTGGCGAGTAGGCGGGGGGAAGGGAGCGGCCGACCCAGCACCGCGAGAAAGATCGAGTGACGGAACGGTGCGTGGACGACGCGTCCCCACGGCGGGACGCCGGGCCGGACCCGGCGTTCCCAACCCCCGCCCCGGATCGCGCTGACCCCTCCTAGACCTCCCCCACCGAACAGATCGGCGAGATGCGCGGTCTCCCAACACCGTTGTCGTGACGCGCGGAAGATCGGGCCGACCGCGAGTGCGGTCGCCGTCGCCCCCGCCGAGCTCATACCGAAACCCTGGCTGATCGGAAGCTCGTGGTGCAGCTCCACGACGAGCCTTCCCGGTGTCTCGCCGGCGAGTCGTCGAGCCACCTCGGTCGAGATCGGTAAGGAGCGACGTGAATCCCCCCGGACGACCCGACGAGCAGGGCCGCCGGGCGTGAACGTGGCCCGTGCCCATACGCCGGACTCGAGCACGATGCCGGCGCCGACCGATCCCCGTCCCCGAGGGTCTCGCGATCGCGTCGAGGGCCTGAAGAGTCCCGTCACGTGGCCGGGCGCGAACGCCCCGGAAATCACCGTCGTCGTCGCGCGTTGTCGCGTTCGCAAGACCATTTCGCCCCGAGGAAAGGTGGTTGCTTATATTCCGAGCCGGCTTAATCACTTCCGATACTCGGGGAGTAATCCCCGTTGAGGAGCCCTTACATTCATGAGCGAACCGGACGCAGCGTCCACCTCCCACGAGAATTTCGACCGGGTGAACTTTCTGGAGCTGCGGAACAGCCAGCTGGCGGAGGCGATCAAGCGCGTCGAGAGCGAGCGGCACTACATGGAGGCCGAGATCCTCCGACTCCAGCGCGAGGTCAAGCGCCTGAAGACCGAGCTCGACCGCCTTCGCTACCCTCCCCTGATCGTGGGCAGCGTCCGGGATGTGCTCACCGACGGTCGCGTGGTGGTCAAATCGTCCACGGGCCCGGACTTCGTGGTGAACTCCGCGGAGACCGTCGAGCACGAGAAGATCACCGTCGGCTCGCGGGTTGCGCTCAACAAGCAGACCCTCGCGGTCATGGGCGTGCTCCCCGCCTCGCTCGATCCGCTGGTGGCGGCGAGCGAGATCGTGGACAAGCCGAACGTGACCTACACCGAGATCGGCGGGTTGACCGAGCAGGTCCGGGAGATCCGCGAGGCGGTGGAGTATCCCTTGCTGCGTTCCGAACTGTACGTGAAGGTCGGGGTCGACCCGCCCAAGGGCGTCCTGCTGATCGGCTCGCCCGGCACGGGCAAGACGATGATCGCCAAGGCCGTGGCCCACCACACCCACGCGACGTTCATCCGGCTCGTCGGGAGCGAGCTCGTCCAGAAGTACATCGGCGAGGGCGCGCGGCTCGTCCGCGAGCTGTTCCAGCTCGCCCGAGAGAAGGCCCCGACGATCATCTTCATCGACGAGGTCGACTCCATCGGCGCCAAACGCCTCGAGGTCGCCACGAGCGGCGATCGCGAGGTCCAACGGACCCTGATGCAACTGCTCGCCGAGATGGATGGGTTCGAGCCGCTGAGCAACGTCAAGATCATCGCAGCGACCAACCGACCCGACATCCTGGACGAGGCGCTGCTGCGCCCCGGCCGATTCGACCGGATCATCGAGGTCCCCGTGCCGTCGTACCTGGGACGCGTCGAGATCTTCAAGATCCACTCGCGCGGCATGGCGATCAAGGAGACCGTCGATTTCGAGGCGCTCGCGACGCGCTGCGAGGGCGCGACGGGCGCCGACATCAAGGCCGTCTGCACCGAGGCCGGGATGTGGGCCATCCGCGAGGAGCGCGACTACGTCACCGCCGCCGACTTCGACCACGCCATCGACAAGGTCGTCGGCGAAGAGGAGCTCCGCAAGGAGTCCGTGACGATGTTCGCCTAGGGAGGACGCGGTTCCTGGACCCCCCTCGGGGGCGTGGGCGTCCTAGCGGATCGAGTAGAGCTCGATCTTCCCGCAGTGCGGGCACCAGTACATCTCGACCACGAGCACGCCCGGCGGGGTGTTCGCGCCCTGGGCGGTCTGGAGGGCGCGGGCACCCTGGGACTGGAGATAACCGGAACACGCCGAGCAGCGCCGTGCGTCTCGGCTTGGGATGAGCGGGTCTTCGGGGCCACGGGGCGTTGTGGGGAGCGACATCCCATGCAAATGGGACGCCGACCCGTATCAAGCTTGGCGCGCGGCGGCGAGCGTCGCCCGGCCGACCATCCGCGAGCCGGCCGTCGCCGAGAGGTCTGCGAGCAGGGCGGTGTCGCCCGCGCTGAACGTGACGGGGCGGTCCGCGGTCAGGCTCACCGATTGGCCGGGTCCGAACTCCACCAGCGCGGGGACGCACTGGAGGCCGATGGCGACCTGCAATTGGGCTCCGGAACCGAGCGTACCGCGGTAGTACGGGCACTTTCGAAAGGCGGTGCCCGAGAGCGTCGTCGAGGTCGCCAGGGTTCCGGGCGGGGCGAGCACCTGGCCACGGGCCAGCTCGTCGGCCTCGATCCCTCGCAGTGCGAGACCGACCCGGTCGCCCGTCACGGCCTCCTTGACGTCGACGTCGTGGACCTGGATCGACTTGAGCTCGACCTCGCGCTCGGTCGGGTACAATCGCAGCCGCTCGTGCGCGTGGAGCGGGCCGCCCCGGACCACGCCGAGGGCGACGGCACCGACCCCTTTGACCGGGAACGCGTGATCGATCGCGACGCGGGTCGGTCCGGTGAGCGGCGCGCACTCCCACCCGTCGATCTCCTCCCGCAGCTGGGAGGTGTCGAGGGGGGCGGTCGGCTCGTGGACGAACCGCATCCCGGCGAGCGCGCGGCGGACCTCCTCGATCCCCACCGCCCCCAGGGCCATCCGCACCGGCACGTCCGAGAGGTCGAGCGCGGTCGCCGTCTCGGCGATCTCGCGCGTCAACGCCGGGACGGCGAAGATCGCCCGGTCGGCCATGCCGAGCGCGAACAGGAGCGGCGGGAGCTTCTCGGGGTACTGCGTGGGCTCGACGACGGTGGCCGCGTGGCCATCGCGCACGTGGTTGAACAGCGTCAGGTCCGAGCTCGTCCCCTTCTTCCCGAGCTCCTTGGCGACGTCCCGGCCGCCGACGACCGCGACGGTGATCCCGGACATCGGTCAGCCCCCCGCGGCGGCGACCGGTGTCGCCTTGGCCCGGAAGCGGATGTGGTCGCCCTCGGCCTCGAGCGTGACCTCCGAGCCGTCGTGGACCTCGCCTGCCAGGAGCTTGACCGTCAGCGGATCGACGACGAGCCGCTGGATCGTTCGCTTGAGCGGGCGGGCGCCGAACGTCGCGTCGAACCCCTCCCGCGCGAGGAGCTTGCGGGCGGAGGGCGCGAGGACGAGGTGGATGCGGCGCTCCTTGAGCCGGGTCTCGACCAGATTGATCTGCAGTTG
>JAKIWD010000193.1 GCA_022750205.1 Thermoplasmata archaeon | reverse complement strand
TAGCGGTCTGCGGCTGTCACTCGAGGCAGGCAGCCCGTCGCGAACCCCACCACTTGATCGACCATGATCCGCAACTGGTCCCGCACCGGCCCGACGGGCAAGCCGTCCTCGTCGTACTCGACCGCGCCGGAGTTCACCGCAACCCCGAGCGGAGTCGGCCAGCCGCGGAGCGCATGGACAACCGACCGGATCGAGGCCAGCGTGGTCGAGGTCGCCTGCCATCCGGAGGCACAGACGATGATGCCGACAGCCCGACCCTCCAGGTACGGAATGTCGGCCTCGCGGAGATCCTCGATGTAGTCGATCGCGTTCTTCAGCTGTCCCGAGATCCCTCCGTGGTAGCCCGGCGAGGCGATCACGACGCCCGCCGAGACGGCGAGGGCATCGATGAGCTCACGCGCGGGCGACGCCGACACTGGGTGACCCGCAGGGTCGTAGGGCGGAAGATCGAGGGCGTCGGCAGCGAACAGCCGGGTTCGGGCCCCCGCGGCCTCCGCGTCCGCCAGCGCTAGCCGAAGCAGGCGCTCGGTCGACGAGTTCGGACGAGCCGTACCTCCGATCCCCACGATCAGGGGAGCGAACGAACCGCCGTCGAGCCTCACCATCTCAGGAAGCCTACCATGGAGCACAGCCTATTAGTGAACGACCGCAACTAGATCTGCAGTCCAATGCGGAGCGGTCAGGCGCTAGAGTGGCGCGAGATGGCATCCCCGACGCTGCCAAAGAAGTCGTCGCGCCCTGAGCCGTACACGCGCGTGGCACAGAACGCCGATGGCAAGCTGCCCCGTTCACAGGTTGGAACCAACCCCCAGCATCTGCTCATAACGCTGCTCGGCGACTACTGGTATGGCCGTACCGAACACCTTCCCTCGGCCGCTCTGGTCGAACTGCTCGCCGAGTTCGACATCAGCCAACCCAGCGCCAGGGCAGCGATGAACCGCCTCACCAAACGCGGCTTACTCCTCTCGTCGAAACGGGGAAGAAACACCTACTGCGGCGTGAATCCCGCGAGCCTTCCCCTCCTCAAGGGAACCTTCAGCCGAGTCGTCGCCTTCGGAACCCACGAATCACGGGCCTGGGACGGCAAGTGGACAATGGTCGCCTTCTCCATACCGGAAACGCAACGCCAGCTGCGACATGCCGTGCGGACGAACCTGCGCTGGCTGGGCTACGCCGCGCTCTACGACGGACTCTGGTGCTCGCCTTGGGACGACCAAGACACGGTCCTCGCGAAGCTATCCGAGCTCGATGTCGGCTCTGCGACGGTGGTGCGAGCCGCCGTCGACCCGCGAAGCACCCTCCAACCACTATCAGGCTGGGACCTGGACGCGCTGCGCCACAAATACATCGAGTTCGAGAAGGAGTTTTCCCCGATCCTCGAGGACGCCCGCCGTGGGGCGCTGACCGCCTCACAAGCACTGGTCAACCGGACCAAGGTTATGGACAGCTGGCGCAACTTCATCGGCCTCGAACCTGATCTACCGGCGGAACTGCTCCCCCAAGACTGGCCCCGTTCACGGATGCGCGCCCTCTGCTTCGAACTCCACGACAGCCTGGCTCCTGTCGCCCAGGCGCGCTGTCAACAGATCCTCGCCAAGTATTCACCCGAGCTCGCGGCTCTGGTCACCCATCAAACCGCCGCCGACCTCGTTCGATGACGCCCCCAGTTCGAGGCTATTCCGAACCGGCAATGCGTGCGGAAGCTCGCCGCACCCGAGGCTAGCTTCGCGGGGCGGTGTCCGCGTCAGATAGGTCGCCTCGATCTCGTCGATATTCCTGCGCGCCTCGGCGGCGGAGCCGGAGAACTGCATCTCGCCTTGGTGTGAGCCGTGGCGGTGTAGCAGACGCTGAAGGTGCCGCTGCCCATGACGGTCCTACAAATCAGGTACAGCGCGTGGGCTGGTCCGGCCCGCTCTCGAGCCGTTCATGTAT
>JAKIWD010000176.1 GCA_022750205.1 Thermoplasmata archaeon | reverse complement strand
ATAGTCGCCCGCAAGCGCCGACGTATCGCCGGCAAGATCGGTCTGTGGTTCTCGCTCTTCTGGATCGGTCTGCTCGTGATCATCGCGCTCACCGCTCAGTGGTTGCCGCTCAAGAACTACGGCCTCGCGGTCGGCGATCTCAATCAACCACCCCACTGGGGCAGGGAGTTCTTCGGTACCGACATCGCCGGGCGGAGCATGCTCTCGCGCGTGCTTTTCGGGGCCCGCACATCCCTGCTGATCAGCGGGGTGGCGACGGCCGCCAGCGCGGCGGCGGGAAGCGTGCTCGGCTTGTTCTCGGCGTATTTCGGATCGTGGATCGAAACAATCGGCGAGGTGATCTCGAACACGATCCTCTCGGTCCCCGGGCTCCTGTTGCTGTTGGTCATCACCCTGTCAGTCGGGACCTCCATCCCGGTGATCATTTTCGCCTGCGGACTCATCTTCATCCCCCAGTTCCTCCGGCTGTCCCGAGCGAACGGTGCGAGGGAGCTGACCCGTGACTACATCTTCGCCGCCCGCGGTCTCGGCGCTAGCCGGTACCGCATCATCTTCAAAGAGCTCGTTCCGAACACCTGGCAGGCGCTGATCTCCTACGCGGCGCTGGTCATGCCGGCGATCATGGTCCTAGAAGGCTCACTCAGCTTCCTCGGCTATGGCGTGCAGCCCCCGACGCCGAGCTGGGGCAACATGATCGCGATCGGCCTTCAGCAGTTCAACACCTCGCCGTGGCCGGTGCTCATCCCGTGCATCTTCCTCGGCCTGTCCGTGTTCTCCTTGGTCACCATCGGCGACTACCTGAGAGCGCGGCTCGCGACTCGCCCTGGCGAGTAGCCCCGGCCCAGCGGACGGCGGTCCGTCGCGCCCTCATCAATGATCGACGTCGGGTTGCCGCTGACCTCGCCGAGTGGCGCCGGGCTCCTTCGGCCGAGCTGCGGGGCCTGACCACCCGGCGTCGAGCCGCTGGGAAGCATCCGGGGAGCATGGGATTCGACCGCCGCGAACGCCAGCCGGAATCGTCGGCCGAGACGATCAGGCCGCCGACCGGGTGAATTCGTAGGGTGTTGACGTGCCGGAAATGATCCCTGCGTGAGCACGATCAAGACGCGCCTGCTCGACGTAGGCGCTCTGTTTTGGATGCTCGCGTTGACGGTCATCTATCTCTCGCCGGCTTTCAAGGACGGCTCCGATTTCGGTCCCGGCGATATCGGGGCGAACATGTCCTTGCTCACCTCCGGGACGTTCCACGGCGCGTACTTCAACAACCTCGATTCAGACATCATCACCCAGTACCAACCGTGGACGATCTTCGATTGGAACGAAGTCCACCACGGCGTATTTCCGATGTGGAACTACCTCGTGGGTACCGGGCTGCCGCAATTCCTCAATTTTCAGTCGTCGCCACTTTCCCTCCCGTCGCTCGTCGGTTACGCGTTCCCGGTCGACGAGAGCCTGCTCGTCGGTGTGGCGGTGAAGATGTTCGTCGCCGGAACGGGTGTCTACGTCACCGGCCGGCTGTTGCGGTTGTCCCCCCTGCCGTCGGCCTTCGCTGCGACGACGTTCATGCTCTCGGGGAGCTTCAGCGGCTGGCTGGGATGGTCCATCAGCGGCCCGCTGTCGTGGTCGGGATGGATCCTCGCCGGCTGCATCCTGGCGTATCGGAGATGGGCGCACGGCGGGACGGTGGCGCTCCTCGCGCTGGCGATCGCATTCTCGGTCTATGCGGGATTCCCTGAGGCCTCGCTGCTCCTCGCCCTGGGCGTCGGATCGGTGCTCCTCGGGTCGGCGGCCGCGTTGTCCGCTCGGAGGGCTCTCTCCCTGGTCGGATGTGCCCGGGTGGGAGCCGGTGGCCTGGTGGGGATCGCCCTCAGTGCGCCGCTCCTCCTCCCCGGCGCCGACGTGCTTCAAGAGTCGGCGAGAGCGGCTTCACACCAGGGCTCGGGCCTGTCGATCGACCTGTCGAGCCTGCTTCTCGCGCGTGGGTACTACGGCCTCCCGCTGCGGGGGAGCCCGACGTGGACCAACTACTACGAGACGACCGCCTACGTGGGCGCCCTCGCGCTCGTCTTTGTGGCGGTCGCGGCACTCGCCGCGGGGTCGGTCGCCACCTTTCTCGTCGTCTACCGCCCCGGCCGGGCGGGGCCGGTGCAGTGGCTGCTCGACCATCTGGGGTTCCGGCAGGTCGCGTTTCAGCGAATGTTGCCCTTCCTCGCCCTGTGCGTCTCGTTGTTGGCCGGGATCGGGCTCGAGCACGCCCGGTCGCATTGGGAACGGAGGTGCACCCGGCGGTACGTGCTCGGGGCGACCGCGCTCGTCGGTCTCGCGGTCGGCTTGTTGTGGCTGCTCGCGGCGACGATGGGGGAGCCGTCCCCCCGACCGTTGCTCGGCAAGACCGTGGTGCCCCTGTCGATCCTGCGGAGCGTGCGGGAGTCGAGCCTCGTGTGGCCGACCGTCGAGATCGGGGCGCTCGGCTCGCTCCTCGTCGTCGGCGCTCTCGTGTTGCGATCGGAACGGTCGGCGCGGTGGGGGAGGAGCGTCGGCGCGCCGGCGATCCTCGTCGTTCAGGCGGCGTTCCTGCTGGTGGCCGGCATCGGCCT
>JAKIWD010000003.1 GCA_022750205.1 Thermoplasmata archaeon | reverse complement strand
TGCACGTCGCCGGCGTCGATGACGCCTTCGTTCCCGAGAGAGTCGCCGTGGGCGACGCGGCCCTGGAGCATGTACGTGACCGTTTCGATCCCCCGGTGAGGATGCCACGGGAACCCGGGAAGGTAATCCGCCGGGTCGGTCGAACTGAAATTGTCCAGCAGAAGGAACGGGTCGAAGAGGGGTACGTGGGAATTGCCGAAAAGTCGGTGGAGCTTGACCCCGGCGCCTTCCATCGTCTCGCGTCCTTGGAACGCGCGCACGACCGTTCGGGTGGACTCGCTCATGGGGTGGATACCGCCCCGAAGACGACGGGGGGGTGTTTAACCTCCCCCGCACCCCGGGGCAACCATCTCGGCCGGCCGAATGGTTCTGGCGGCTTGATGTAGTCCGACCGGACCTATTCTGGGCCCGTGGGAAGCCTGGGACCCGCGCTCGTCCGATCCCCTTCGCCCCCTACGGCGGCACCGATCACTCGGCCGGAGAACCCAGCGAGTGCGATCGCCCGGCTGACGGCGTTCCTCCGGCGCCATCCGGTCGTCTGCCTCCTCCTGCTGACCCCCGGAATCCCCGAGTACCTTTCCGGTTCGAGCTCGATCGACCTGATCGTGGCGTCCCCGATCGTGTTCTTGCTCTTCCTGGCGGCCAACCTCGGCCTGTACGGCCCGGGGGCCCTCCTCATCCGGGAGGTGATGGTCCGTCGCGGTAAAGGCTGGCCGACGCTCCTCCTCCTCGGGGCGGCGTATGGTATCCTGGAGGAGGGGATCGCCCTCAGCACGCTGTTCAATCCCCACGCGAGCGTGGTGGGTTCGCTCGGGTTCTACGGACATTTCCTCGGCGTAAGCTGGGTCTGGGCGCTGGGCGTACTCATGGTGCACGTCGTCTTCAGCATCTCCCTACCGATCCTCCTCCTCGGCCTCGCCATCCCCGCGACGCGCGGAAAGCCGCTGCTCACCGAGCGGCAGATCGTGATCACCGCGTCCCTCTTACTGCTCGACGTTACCGTACTGGCGTTCGCCATCCTTCGGGGAGCTCACTTCTGGATGGGCGATGCGGTGTTCGTGGGCGCGATCGCCACAATCGCTCTCCTGGTCTACGCAGGGGTCCGGGTGGGGATGCCGTCGTGGCCCCGTCCGGGGACGCGCCCCAGCTGGACGCCGACGCGATTCCTTCTCCTCGGTCTGGCCCTCTTCCCGGGGACGATCTTGGTCGAAGGGTTCCTCGGGTACTGGAGATTTCCGGCCGCCGGGACCTTCGTGGTCCTCGGGGGATACTACGTCGCGTGGGTCTGGATGATGCTCTCCCACATCGGGTCTCAGGGTTCGGAACGGTCGTTCGTAATGCTCACGGCGGGCCTCCTCGCTCCGATCATGGCGATCGGCGTCCTCGGCGGCCTCCCGGTTCCGTTGGTCCTCGTGGCCGACTTGCTCGCGTTCCTCCTGCTCCGAAAGCTCTGGCGAGCCTACCCGTCCGCGCCGCTCAGAGCTCCCGTCATTCCGTGGGGAGCCACTGCAGGATAGCGGGCCGATCAGGCAGCCTTGCGGAGGTCGTCAGAGAGGCTTCTGCAGCAGGTGGCGTCGGACCACGCGACCCCGACGCGTGGCCTGGACCTTCCAGGGTCGCCGGTCGAGAAGCCGTGCCCAGCGATCCGGCGTCACGCGCAGCGAAGCGCGCCGTCGCCGAAGGATCGGCCCGAGCCGGGGGTAGGTGATCAAGGCGAGGCCGCCTGGGGTGAGGATCCTCCAAGCCTCGTCCATGGCGCCCTCCTTGTCCACGAGGCAGCACAGGACGAGGGAGAGGAGGACCCGGTCCACGCTCGCATCTCCGACCGCGGAGACGTCGGTAGCGGAGGCCAGGATGGGAAGGAGTGGGTCGGCCGCGCGGACTCCGCGCGTCGCGATCGCCAAGTTCTCCCCGTCCGGTTCGACCAGGATGAGCCGGCCCGCGGGCCCGATGCGCCGAAGTATCTCCGCCACGTAGTACCCGACGCCCGCGCCCAGGTCGGCGACTCGATCGCCCTCCGACAGTGCGATAAGTTCGATCTCCCGGGAAGGGGGGGCCAGCCAGCGTCGCAACGGGTTGTTCAGCGCCCGCGGCGAGCAGGAACGGTCCGACAGCACGGGCAACGGCTCTCCCATCCCCGCCCCGAGACAGCCGAGCAGGACCGCGCGAAGATCAGCCGGGTGCCGGGGTGCCGCTCCCGTCTGGAGAGACGGGGGAGGAGCGGGGTCGGCGCGCAGGGGCCGATCTCAGCCGCGCGGCTTCGAACACGCTCGAGAAGTCCTCCCGCTCGTGCCCCAGCGCCAAGGCCTCATCGTACATCCGACGGGCCTCCCGGGCCAGCCCCGCGGGTCGTCCAGCGCGCCGGGCCGCTCGCTCGACGAGCTTGAGATCCTTGCGCGCGTGGGGCAACAGGAAGGCAGGTGGGTACGTCCTCGTCTCGAGGTTCGCGTGCTTTGCCTCCAGCATAGCGCTCGCCCCGCCGCCTACGCGGAGGAGCGAGATCAGACGCGAACGATCGAGACCGAACGCCTCGCCGAGCGATACGGCCTCGCTCACCAGGCCGATGGTACCGACGGTCAGCAGATTGTTGACGAGCTTCATGCTCGTCCCGCTTCCGACCGGCCCCATCCGTTCGACCCGTCGCGAGATCTTTTCCAGGAGGGGCTGCACCCGGTCGAGGGGGACGGTGTCGCCGCCGGCGAAGATCACCAGCTCCCCCCGCTCGGCGGGTCCGATGCTCCCGCCCACGGGCGCATCCAGGTAGGCGACGCCGCGCTTCCCGAGGCGGGTAGCGAATTTCCGACTCTCCTCGGGCGCGATCGTGGAGAGGTCGACGATCGAGGACCCCTCGGCCAGTCCGGCGGCCAGGCCCCCTCGCCCGAAGAGCACGCGCGCCACCGCGCGACCGTCCGTGAGCATGAGGAAGACCACCCCGGCCGACGCGCCGCGACCAACCTGCCCGGGCCGGTTTGCCCAGATCGCTCCTCTCGCGAGGAGGGGTTCGGCCTTGGTCCTGTCCCGATTGTGCACGATCAGCGGAACACCCTTGGCGAGCAACGTGCCCGCGACCCGGCTGCCCATCATCCCGAGCCCAACGAACCCGACGACGCCGCGCGAACCGGCCGATCCGCCCCCGGGGGATGCTCCCACGTCCATGATTCACCCCCAACGAGATTTGGGGATTGAGGGTTGCGGGGCCGCCACCGGACCGCCTCAGGCGATGCCGAGCAGGATCCGATTGTCGATGTCCTGCCAGATCACGCCGACCTCACGGAAGCCCGCTTCCTTGAGCGCGGTCTCGTGGAAGCCTTCCAAGAGATCGTGCTCGGTGTGGTGCTCCTTCGGAAAGCGCTCATCCCGGAGCGCGAAGAGCGGGGCGAGGGTCGGTTCCGCGCGCAGCCGGCGCCACCACGTGTCCCAGTCCTCGGCGTTGGTCTCGATGCGGGCCGCCCGGGTTCGGGTGTGATTGACGTCACGGGCGAGCTGCCGGAACGCCAACATCCGCCGCTCGAACGCCATGCTGTCGCCGTTCATGACGACGCCGCCCCGCCGGAGAAGCGTGCGGAGTTGGCGGTAGGTCCGGGTCAGTTCCGCCGGAGTGAGCCAGTGGAGGGCCGTCGTGCTGAGTACCGCGTCAAACCGGCGCGAGGTAAGTCGGTTGGTCCACGTGGCGTCCCGCAGGTCGGCCTCGACCCATCGGATCCGCTCGCCGAATCGCTTAAGCGTTCGTCGCCCGAGCTCGAGCAGCACCGGGTCGAAATCGACGGCGACCGAGCGACCGCGGGGGAAGCGATCCAGCACGCGTCGGCTGATCGAACCGGGTCCGCAGGCCAGGTCGAGTACCTTCGGGTCCTTCGGGCCGAGCGCCGCGACGATATCGCACATCGTCTCGAATCGCTGTTCCCGGTGGGGGATGTACGCGGTCTGCTGGCGGTCCCAGCGTTCCACCCAGTCGTGCCAGCGTGGTCTAGGCCGGCGCACCGACATGGCCGCACCGAGCGGCGCATCGGCATAAGCGGAGCGGCGCCGCGGCGCGGTCGACTCTCGGAAGCGCAGTGATGTAGTCTCGTCGCTTGGGTTGCTTGACCTGCCAGAGAACCATGACCGTAGATTTTGTCTTCCGAAAGGTACCGTCGTATCGCGTGATCTCGTACTCGTGGAAGGGACCGTGGAACGACAGCCGGATCCGCAAGGAGTTCGAGAACCTCGCGGCGTGGGCGACGTCGCACCAGTTGCGCTCCTCCCACTGGATATTCATGGAGCCCGGTGACAAGAAGTGGACCGTGGCCGTCGAAGTGGCCGGCAAGGTGCGCGGCGATCGGCGTGTGCGCGTTCGGACACTTCCCGCCGGCAGGGTCGCGTCCGTGACGTTCGACCCCGAAGTGGTCTCTCCCCGTGTGGTGTACCACGGGCTCAACGATTGGCTGCGCTGGCGCCGCAAGGACGGCGATATCCGGATCGTCGGGGCGAGTCGAGAGGTCTACCCGGGGAACCCGTGGAAGGATCCGAAAGCCTGGGCCCATACCGAGGTCCAGTTCACCGTCAAGAAGTGAGACGCGGCCCCCGTCGGGGGGCTCCGACGTGCCCTTTCACCGCGCGCCACGGTCCGGTCTCCGCTGGCCTGTGGTGGCGCGAGACCAAAGAAGGACGAAGTGGCCGCCGAGGCAAGGAAGGTTTACCTCCAGTGCTCCCTATTCTGGCCCACCGGCCCGACGGACGTGCCTGATGGGCCGGCGAACGCGATGCGTGTCCTGACCCAAGCGGAGCGAACGACGGTTCGCGCGACATTGGGACGCCAGCCTCGGGGCCCGGAACTGCACCTGTTCATTCAGCCGCTCGAATGGGATACGTGCCGCCTCGCCCGAGAACTTTGCGAGGAGCTGGTCTCGCTGGAGGGGCGGACCGCGCTGACCGTACACGATTTCCAATCGGAACGGGCCACCGCGCGACGCTTCGGGGTCACGGCGATCCCTTCCGTCGTCCCCAGCGGGGACGGCACGGGACGCGTCCGGTTCCGCGGGGTCCCGCTGGGTCACCAGTTCGACGTCCTCCTCGAGGACCTCGCCGAATCCGCGTCGCGGACCAGTCAGCTCCTCCCGTCCACGCTCCACCAGCTCGGGGCGCTGCGGGGCCCCCTGAACATCCAGGTCTTCGCCAGCGCCGATTGCCCGTACTCGCCGAGGACGGTCCGGCTCGCGCACCAGCTGGCGTTCGCCTCGCCGCTCGTGGAGGCCGAGATGGTGTCGGTCGTCGAATTCCCGGAGCTCGCGGACCGCTTCAAGGTCGAGTCGCTCCCCACGGTCGTGGTCAACGACGGCTCGGTCCAGTTCGAAGGCGCCCTCGCCGAGCCCGCCTTTGTCGATCAGGTCATTCGGGCCTCGGGGATGCTTCACCCTGGCTCTCCTCCCCGTCCAAGCTCGAGCGGGCCGCCGGCCCCACGTCGACGGGAGCGGCTGACCGCGGATATCCCCGTCCCCCCTAGCGTTCACCGAGCCGGTTCGATCGTCTCACGACCACCGGGACGCTAGGCCGGCTGATCGGCCCGCGAGAGTTCCGCCGATCTTCGTGCTGAGCGGGATCGGGCGGAGTCCTTCGGACCGATCCGGCACGGCTCGTCCGCCTCGGGCGCCCGCGGCCCAAGGCAATTCCGGTTCCGCCGCCCGCCCCGTTGGTTTGACCCCGAGTTCGAGGGTCGATCTAGCCCTTACCCCTCGGTCAGCCAGAACTCATTGCCGTCGGGGTCCCGGAACATCGCGTAAGTGCCCCACTCGGTCTTCGTGCTCTTGCGCGTGAACTTGACGCCCTTTCGGCGGAGTTCCTTTTCCGTCGCCGGCACGTCACGCACGGTGAACCCGATACCGGTGTTGCCGGGCTCGAGCTTGTCCATCTCGCACAGGTGCAACACGACTTTTGACCGCGGGGGCATGACGGTGACCCAGTGTCCCTCTCGGTCACCGGAGGTGAACCCGAGCTTCTGGGTGTACCAGCGGTGCGCCTTCTTCGCGTCCGCGACCACGATGGCTACGTCCCCGAAATGCAGCATACGTCCTGCGAGTCCCCGGCCGCTAAAGCGCTGACGGCGCTACTGTCCCGACGGACGGGCGGTCACCTACGAAACCGACCTCGGTGCGTAGAACGTCAGGTGCCCCGAGGGGGTGCGGACCACGCGGCGCTCGATCTTGCCCTCGAGGGCCATCCAGTCCAATTCCGAAATGAACGCAAGTCGAAGGACAAGGTGACTGGCCGACACCACCTCGTTCGCGCCGCCGATCGGTGATCCAGCCGGATGCCCGATGGCGACGGCGATCTCCTCCGCGGAGAACGCCATCGTCGGGTGGTCCGCCAGGAATTCCTCGATCTGCCGCTGGACCGGGTGACGCTTTTCGCCCGCGTCGAACTCGGGCCGGTCGATCGGCATTCGATCCGAGGCACCGAAATGTGGTGCATGAGCGTTGTGCCCGCCCGAGACCGAGGAGATCCGCGCACCCGGTCGCTCATCGCCCCTCGGGTCCGACTGGCGCCCCGTGTCCCCGTGTCACCCGGCGGCCGCAGAAGTTAAGGTCCCCCGGGGAAGCCGGCGTTAGACCGATTTCCCTGTGACCGAGCCCGAGAAAGCCAAAGCGCGAGACCGAACTTTCGACGAACTCCCACTCAGCTCAGAGCTGCGCCGCGGTATCCGCGACCTCGGATACATCTCTCCCACGCCGATCCAAGTCGCGGCGATCCCCGACGCCGTCGGCGGCCGGGACATGGTGGGTACGGCGCAGACCGGTACGGGGAAGACGGCGGCGTTCCTGCTGCCGATCCTGGAGCGGCTCATGGCCGTGCCCGGCGGGCGGCTCCTGGCGCTGGTGCTCACCCCGACCCGCGAGCTCGCGCTCCAGGCCGAGGGTTTCGTCCGCCAGCTCGGCCGGCACACCCGATTGCGGGCGGCGGCCGTCTACGGCGGCGTCGGCATGGGGGATCAGGAGAAGGCGCTGCGGCACGGCGTCGAGATCATCATCGCCACACCCGGGCGCCTCCTCGACCACATGAGCCGCGGGTACGTCGACTTCTCGCACCTGCGGATCCTGGTGCTGGACGAGGCCGATCGGATGCTCGACATGGGCTTTCTCCCCGACGTCCGTCGCATCCTGAGCGCACTGCCTCGTCAGCGCCAGACGATGCTCTTCTCCGCCACGATGCCGGTCGAGGTCGTTCGCCTCTCCCGCGATTTCCTGCATGACCCCAAGACCGTTCAGGTCGGCTCCACCACGGCCGCCGCGATCGGGGTCCATCATCTGGCGCTCCCTGTCGCGTCGCACCGCAAGGTGGCGTTGCTGATCGAGCTGCTGCGCGACGAAACCATGACGAGCGTCCTGGTCTTCGCACGGACCAAGCGGCGGGCGGACCGCGTGGCCCGAGAGCTCAGCCACGCCGGGCTCTCCGCGACGGCGATCCATGGGGACCGCAGCCAAGCCCAGCGCGTCCGGGCCCTCGAGGGGTTCCGGGAGGGGCATCACCGGGTCCTCGTGGCCACCGACATCGCGGCCCGGGGCATCGACGTCGAAGGCGTCAGTCACGTCATCAACCTCGATGTGCCCCACGAAGCCGAGGTGTACATTCACCGCGTCGGCCGCACGGCCCGGGCCCAGCGCCAGGGGGACGCCCTCACGCTCCTCGGTCACGAGGAGGAGGACGACTGGAGCCAGATCGAACGGCTCCTCGGATTCACCATCGATCGCGCGCGCATTCCCGGCTTCGACTACGATGCCCCTTCGCCGCCCGCACCCTCCGGCCGCGCCTCGGGAGGTTACGGACACGGCTACTCCCGTCGTCCCCCGTCGCGTCCGGCGGGCCGCGGGGGGGGTCCCCGATACGGGGGGTCCTCCCGCCGGCGCCGCAACTGATCCGCGGCGACGCGCGCCCTCAGGGCCGGTTGGCGTGGACAGGCGCCGGCGCGTCGAATCCATGAAGTAATGGTTCCACTGTTCGCCCGACCCATGGCCCAGGGCACTGCGAAGGAAACGACCACCCCCGCCGACCAGGCGATCGCCGACATCGTCGAGATGCAGCCGCACCGCGTGACCGTCGGACTCACTCTCCCCATCAGCGAGGGCTCCGCTCGCCCCACGATCACGCTCGAGTGGACGCGCGAGGACACGAACATGCCGCTCAGCGAGCTCCTCCAGCGCATCGAGGGCTACGTCGCCCGCTACAGCGGAAAGTAGGCTCGCGCTTCTAGCGACCCGCACCCGCCCTGCCGGCCGGGCCCGACGCTCGGCCGGTCTCCACCCTCGTGGCTAAATCCCTGAGGGAGTCGGCGGGGTGAGCTCCGTGGTCGAGAACGCACTGAACACCCTGGGCGCCCACCCGCTCCCCGTCGTGCTCGCGATCGCCCTCGGCCTGGCCTGGATCGTCGCCGAGTACGTGGGCCGTAGCTCGACGTGGCGTCAGGGAGCTCCCCGTCGGCCGCCGTCCACGATCGATCGCGGGACCTATCCGTTCATCGCGGTGGCGCTCGCGATCGGCATGGTGTCGACCATGTTCTCGTTCTTCCTCGGGATCGGCGGGTATTTTCCCCTCTGGACGACGGCCGTCGGAGTGGCCCTCATGGTCATCGGCCTGGCGACCCGTCTCTGGGCGTTGACGACCTTGGGCCGATTCTTCACCATGCCGATCACGCTCTCGGCCGATCACCGGATCGTCCGGGATGGTCCGTACCGATGGTTGCGCCACCCTTCCTACTCCGGTGGATTCCTCACCGCGGTCGGAATGCCCCTCGTGCTCGGTACGCCCATGGGGTTGGTAATCACCGTGTTGGCCTGCGCTACGGCCTACGTTTACCGGATCCGGATCGAGGAGGCCGCGCTAGTGGCACGCTTCGGGGAGTCCTACCGAGAGTACTCCGGAAAGACCTGGCGGCTCATCCCCGGAATCTACTAGATCGCAAGGTCGCCGCCCCGTGCCGCGCGCGCCTTAACCCGGCAGACGTTCGCGGGGCATGGCCGCCGGGACCTTGCCGGACAAGGTCGAGAAGCCCGGGCCCCCGCCCCCCCGGAAGAATCGGTTGTCCCGGCGCGATCGACGCATCGCCCTCGCGGCGGTCGTCATCGCCGTGATCGTGGGGGCGGCCGTCGTCGTGGTCCGCCAAGAGCAGGCCACCACTTCTTCCGGCGGTGCCTCCGCCGCCCCGACGGTGCTCGCTGCCGCCGGAACGAAGTGGTCGCTCCCTGCCGGCTACTATGAGGAGATCAGCTTCGACCTCCGGATCGCCGCCACCGTGACCGGGGGCCTGTTCGCCAGTCAGGCCGCGGTCGTGCTCATCCTCAATCAAAGCGAGTTCCAAACGTTCAACACGACGGGGAATTCCACCTCGCACGTGTACTCGTCGGGAAGCCTACAGACGGTCAAGCTCGACCTGACCCTATCGGCGGGGAGCTGGTACCTGGTGATCTCCAACCAGAACGCCACGACGACCACCGAAGTGACGGTGACCAGCACCATCCTTGCCACGGCGTCGGGCTAGCCGACCACCCCCGACTGGGTACGGTGCGGCCGCCAACAATGTACATGAGGGGTCGCCGGTCTCTGCCGCAGGGGCGCAAAGACTGTCGTTGTCCAGGGACCCGCCACCGGTCCCCTCACCCGGCCCGATCCGGGTGACCATCCTGGCGACGGGGTACACCGGCGGGCGGCGAGTCGCCTACCTACTCGCCGGCTTCGCCGTGGTACTATTTGCCGTGGCCGGCTTCGACGTGATCTTCCCCACCGGGGATGGGTGGTCAGCCGTGGGGCTATGGGCGGGTGCGGGGCTCGTGTTCCTCATCACGGCGGACGTTTCCGGCCTGAACTTTACCCTTCAGCGGCAAGGGCCCGCCGAGCTGACGGACGTGGGTTTCGCCGCACCGTTCTTTCGGTTCTCCGACTACCGGCCGATCGCCCTCGGTGTCGGGCTCCGGAGCCGGGTGTTGCGGCTCCCACTCGCGAAGCTACGGGTCCCCAACTGCGTACCGTGGCAATATCTGGTGACGCGTGTGGGATCCGGGCCCGAAGGCCCGTATCTCGAACTCTGGCCGCTCAAGGGTGCGCCGTTCCGGTCCCTGTTGACCGGCGTGCGGAGTTCGCTCCCTGGGTCGAGCGTCGCCCAGCTCGCGTGCTTCGTCGACGCCGCGGGGGGTGACCTTCATGTGGTGGGAGAGTTGCTGACCGACGCGGGCCGCGCGGCCTGCTCGCCCTGCGATCGGCTGTTCCGTTCCGACTCTCAGTTCGGGTTCTGCCTCCCGTCACCGAAGGACGTCTCTGAGGCGAGCGGGTGGTTCCGGGAGACAGTGCTACTGGACGCTCGGCGGGTGACGAGCCTGCCGGTGGAGCGCGCCCCCGGATTGGAGGCAAAGCCATAGGTCGCCGCGCCGCTTGGCCTGCGCGTGACCCGACGACACCCCCTCTACATCGTCGACGCGTTCACCGACCAGCCGTTCCGCGGGAATCCCGCGGCCGTCTGCCTCCTACGCCACGACTGTCCGGACGGGACGCTCCAAGCGATCGCGGCCGAAATGAACCTCGCGGAGACCGCGTTCCTGCGGCCGGTCAACGGGGACCTGTTCGACTCCTCGGACTTTCGGCTGCGTTGGTTCACGCCGACCATCGAGGTCCCGTTGTGCGGCCACGCGACGCTGGCGACGGCCAAGGTGCTCTTCGACGAGCTCGGGCTCGGCTCCGGAGCGTTGACGTTCCAAACCCTGAGCGGAACGCTACGGGCCGAGGCCCGGGGGCACCGCATCCGGCTCGACTTCCCGGCGCACCCGCCGGTTCTGACGCCTCCGATCGCGGGCCTCGCCGGCATCCTGGGGGGTGGCCCCATTGAGGAGACCCTTGTTTCACCGACGTCCGGCCTGATCGTCGCGCGATTCGGCGGGCTTGCGGGGATCCGCGCCCTTCGGCCGGACTTCGCACGGATGCGGCGGGAGCTTCCGCAGGCACCGTTGGTCGTGGCCACGGCCCCCGGAGACCCTCCGTACGACTTCGTTTCCCGGTGCTTTGCGCCCGTCAGCGGCATCGATGAGGACCCGGTGACGGGGGTGGCCCACACGACCCTCGGCCCCTACTGGGCCGCGAAGCTCGGCAAGGACCGGCTCCGGGCGTTCCAAGCCTCCGCGCGGGGAGGAGAACTGGAGGTGGAGGTCGGCTCCGACGGGCGCGTCGGGCTGAGCGGCGCTTCCCGCATCGTGCTCCGGGGCTACCTCGACATCCCCGACTCGGAGGGTTGACGGCCGCCAAGCCCGTGGGTGCCCTCGCGGTCCGACGGGCACCGAAGCACCTGCGGTCGGAATCCCTCCCGACCGTGGAAGTTGGAGCAAGAAAAATCGTTAGACGCCCCGCCGCGGGAGCGACCGTCGCCGCCGGCCGGGTCTGCGACGGCCGCTTCGGACGGCTACCGCCACCGACGTGGGCGACGCCGTTGGCGCCCGACCCACCACGCGCCCGCAACGAGGGCGAGTGCCACGGCGATCGCGGCCAGGAGCCCCCCGAGCTCGAGGGTCGTCAGGCCCCCGGGACCGACGGCGCCCCGTGGACTGGGCGGCGGGGTGGCGGGGATGGCGGTGAGCGTGACATTGAGCGGCGTCACGGTACCGGCGCGCACCTCGAGCGTGGTAGTGTACTGTTGGAATCCGGCCAAGGAAACCGTGACGACGTAGGACCCGGGGAGCAGGGTGAGGTTGACCCATCCTCCCGCGGACCGAACCAGGCTGCCGTTGAGATAGACCGAAGCGTTCGCCGGGAGGATCGTGCCCTGAAGGAATCCGTTGACCGCTAGGAACGGGACCGCTAGATCGCCCCCTTGCCCGTCGATCGTGATCGTGCTACCGGGGATCGACGCGACGTCCGAGGCACCGGTGGCGATCTCGAAGGAGTAGGTCCCGTTGGGTAGCGAGAATGAGATGATGGTGCCCGTGGACACCGCCGCGAGCGCCCCGATCGTGACGGACCATTCCGCGCCCGCCGGCAACCCGCTCTCGGTGAAGGTGAGCGTGTACACCACCGGGCTGAAGGTCACCGAAAGGGCCTGCGGCTGGCCGGAGATGTTGAGCGTCCCGACCCGGGGTTGGACCGAGTAGCCGGCGATCGATGTGATCGAGTAGGCGTAGCTGCCGTTCGCCAGGCCGAAGGCCAATACGGCGGCGCTCGAGGAATGCGTGATCCCATCGAGCGTCGCCGACCAGATCGTGCCGAGCGGGAGGCCCGACTCTTGGACGGTGATCCCGTACGACGCCAATCCCCACTGGACGGGGATCGTGGCCCCGGCGCCCGTGAGGTTGACCTGGCCCACAGCGGGGGTCGGGAGGTAGCCGGGCACGACCAGGTAGGAGTACGAGTACGAGCCGTTGACCTCTCGAAGGAAGAGCGAAGCGTTGGACGTGAAATGGGCAACGGCGTTGAGCTGGACGCCCCAGACGGCGCCCGCCGGCAGCCCGGTTTCCGTGAACGTCAGCGCGTAGGTGACCGGCGCCCACACCAGCGGCTGGCTGAACGCGGTTCCGTTGACGGTGAGCACTCCCGTCGTCGGCGTTGACGCGAAGCCGGGCACGAGGCCCGTGCGGAACCCATAGGTACCGTTGGTCGCCAGGAAGGAGAGAGAGCTGTTTGTGGTGGAGAGCGTCTGCCCGTTGAACGTGACGGACCAGCTCGCGAGGGGTGGAAGTCCGGACTCCAGGAAGTTGACGCGGTACGAGGGCGCCGCGCCGAACCGCAGCGCGACATACGCGCCATCGGCGATCGTGACCATCTGGGAGGCGTCGAGAGATCCGTTCGCGGCGAATAGTTGCAGGGCGTACGTGCCGGGGGCGACGGTGATGTTCATGTCACGTCCCGCAAACGTTCCGTAGGAGGTTCCGTTGAGGGAGAGGGAGCCCGCCGGGAGCAGCGACGTGACGTTCAGGATGCCGACGAACGAACGATCGTACAGCTCGCCGAGCGACCCTGAGCCGTTGGCCTCGGAGGCGAACAGCGTGCCGTTCGACCGCCAGTACTCCCCCGTCGCGACGACGTTGCTGATCGACTCCGCCGTATCGCTCCCGAAGCCGTAGGCATTGGTCACCTGCTGGAAGTTGTGGCCGTTCCAGTAGGAGAGGGTCATCGTCAGGTTCGACTGGACGTCCTTGATCGACGTGCCCCCGCCGGGCCCTCCAAGGGTCATCTCGGCGTCGTCGAACAGGCCCGCCGAGTTGTAGCTCGTCCCGTCGACGACGAATCCCGTGACCGTGTAGCCGCTCGCGAACCGCAAGCCGATGTTGTCGTAGGTGACCCACCCGCTCCCGTCGTTGTACTCGAACGCCACGCCGGGCCGTCCGCCGTGCGGGGTTGAGACCATCGCGAGCTCGATCTGGCTTGGATAGGTCAGGAAGACATCGTTTCCGGCGAGCGCTCCGTTCGCGATGGCGTAGTAATAGTACAGCGACCCGGCCAGACCGATCGACCCGTTCCCGACGATGGTGGAATTGTACATGCTGGCGCCGGAGCTCGACATGTTCCAGACGTTGTCGATGAACTCGATGAGCCGGTCGGAAGAGTTCAGGAACGCCACGTCCTGTACCCAGTACGTGTACGAGTTCGAGCCGCTCGTGACCTGAAAGTTGATGTTGAGCTGGATGGACAGGTCGTGGGAGTCTGACAACGAGCTGTTCTTCGTCGAGAGGGACGAGATATCCGTCACCCCCCAGAACTCGGTCGTCGCGTAGCGGTACCCGGCGCCGCTCGCGGGGTTGACGCCGAAATCGGCGATGCCCATCGGTGCCGGTTCGGAGGTGTAGTACGCGGTCGGGTCGACGGCGAATCTGGTGGAGGGTACCCCGAGGCTCCGCGTCGGGGGGAACTCGGTGGGGACGGGGTGGCCGTGGGGCCCGGCCAGCGCGGGGGCGGTCTCCTCGTACGGGGCCCCCCCGCTGGGGACCCCCGCAGACGGCGAGACGGGGAGGCCGGGTAGGCCGGGGATCACCAGGAGTCCCCAGATCAGTACGGGGATACCCACCCGGAGAAGCAGTGACGAAGGCCGCACAGTATGCGTATCAATACATGGGTGGGTTGATGAGGCTATCGGCGGTTATCGGGACGGACGCCCTCTCCCACCCCGAACTGTGGACCTCCCGCGACCCCACCCCGACGCGAGGTTGATAGGGGAGCGGCGACCTCGGCAACCAGGTGCGCCCGTTCGCGGTGTTCGGGTTCGTCCTGGTACTGTTCGGCCTCCTCGGGCTCGTGTTCGCCCTCTTCGCCTACTCGGCGATCAGCACTGACTGCGTCGGCAGCCGGGGGTGTTCGGGGGCCTACCCCGGTTGGTTCGAATTGCGCGTTGCCATCTGGAGTGTCTTCGGGGTGGTACTGATCCTGTTCGGTGCACTGATGATCGTCCGGGGTTCTCGGATGAGGCTGTACGGCGGGTACCGCGCTGGCTACGGCTTCCAAGCCGGGGGGCCGCAGGGATTCGGCGGTCCGGGAGGAGGCTACCCGGATGGACTCGGGTTTGGGCCGAAATTCTGCCCGCGCTGCAACGCGCGCAACGGGCCGAGGTTTAGGTTCTGCCGGGCATGCGGCGCACCGTTGGGCCCCACGTGGGAGGGCGGCCCGTTGCCCCCCGGTGCTCCGTAGGCCGGACCAGCACCGAGGGCCACTCTTTGCCCATGTCACCCGGAGGATGCCGATGCGCCACCACTCGATTCTTCCCGCAATTTCTCCCGGTCACGGGACCTGCGGACGGCAGAAATAGCTGCGCGCGTTGCCCTTGACGTGCATCGCCGACCCTCGGGTCGCGGCAACCTTCCGCTCCTGGTCGTGAGCATCGCCGCAGGGCTGCTCCTGGTGCTGGTGGTCGTGGACTACGCGTTTCCGACCTCCCATCCCCAAGCGTTCGGGACGCCGCTCGTCAGCCAACCATCCCTACCCTCCAATCTCACGACTTCCCGCGCCCAGGTCCTCGTGCCGAGCGGGACCAACCTCAACATCGATTCCGGGGCCTTCAACGACGTGGTGTTCGGACTGGCCATGGGCGCCTCGGTGAGCGGGACGTTCATGTCGAATGCCCCGGTGACCGCCTACCTGCTGACCCCGGCGGCCTTCGAGTCCCTGGAGACCGATCAATCGGCCCCCGGCTCCCTCTGGTCCGTCGGGCCCGTGGACAGCGGGGGGATCGAGCTCACGGTCCCGGCGGGGACCTGGTACGTCGCCTTCACGTCAGCCAACCCACAGGGGTCGACGATGGTTGAGTTCACGACCTCTCTCGTCGCCGTCTACCCTCCCCCCGGTGGGGCGCCGCTTTCGTGAGGGCCTGGTCCCCGGTTCGGCCGGGGCGGGCGACCGCCCCCGCATCGGGAATACGCCGATATAGGCCCACCCGCCTAAGTCCAGACGTGACCCCCCGAGAGCGCGAGCTGCTGACCGGAATGGGCAATTGCTTCGAGGCATGCCACTCGGACTTCGAGGGCACGATCGAGATGGTCGGAGGCTACCGGAAGCTGACTGCGGCCCAGGTCCGCGAGTTCCTACTCGACCTGAGGACCCGGCACGGCGACGATCCGGAGTACCGACAACTTCGAGAGCGGCTCCCGGCGGAGTTTCCGTTCTAGGATGAGGGTCGAGTGACGAAGTGCCCGGTGTGTCTCCAGGGGTTCCCCGTCGGAGACTTCCCCGCGCTCGCGACGCATCTGCTCGACCAGGCATCGCAGAGCGAACCGAGCCACGTCCGCTGGCTGAACCAATCGATTTCCCTTCGACGTGTCGAGCGTGATACGCTGACGGAGCAGCTGCGCGATATCTTTCTGCTCCCACCGGAGGGGCTCGCCCACTGGATCAAGCGGAGGTTCATTCGGCGTTTTTTCGGCGAGCGACCCCACCCGTTCGTGGTCGCGTTACAACATCCCGAGCGGTCTGTGTTGTTGGGGTACGCGGTCGAGCACCAGCACTTTCTGCGCCAGTGGGTCCGTTGCTGCGCCTTCATTCTCGCGCGGTCGGGCCAGCCCGACGTCGTGCTCTACGAGATCGACAACATCGACACCGAGTTCGGCGGAAGGGGACCCGGACTGCCGTCGCACTACGAGCTCCTGCTGCGGATGGGGGAGAGCGTCGGACTTTCCCGCGCGATCATCCTGGCGACTCCGGGCCTGCCGACCACCGAGCGCGTGCTCAAGGAGTGGCACCGGATCTGCGAGCAGGAGCACTGGGTCTCGGCGATGGCCGCGATGCACTCGCTGGAGCTGATCGCCCACCGCAACCTCCTTCCGGCCGGAGCGACGGTGCACTACTTTGATCCGGCCATCCTCGATGGGATGGCGATCTCGCCCGAAACCAAGGCGTTCCTGCGGGAAGGCTACGAGGTCGACCTGGGTCATGCCGACGCTGCATTGGCCCTTGTCGAGCGCCACGCGCAGGCGCTCAACCTCGTAGAGGACGTCCAGAGCGTGTTCCTCCGATCGATCGACCTGTTCGACGATTACCTCGGGGCACGCCTGGAGCGTGCGGAGATGTATGGACCCCCCGCCTGAGGGCTGCCCGCTCTGCGGGTCGACCTGGGGTGACTGGTGGCAGGAGGTCCAGGGCCGGTCGACCTACTTCTGCTGCAAGCTCTGCGCCCAGGAGTGGGTCCTGCTCCTCGAGGAGATCGGCCGACGGACCGCGTGGCCGAACCTCGACGCGGTACGTGTCGACGGCAATCGGTGGGGCCGCACCGGAGAGGCGCAGCACGCGGGGGCATCGTTCCGTTTCGCGGTCGCCTTCACCCCCGAAGGTCGTCTACGCCGTTTCGAGGCGCTTCCGGTCTCCGTTGCCCCGCCGCCGGACATGCCCGCCCTCGCGACCCCTGAACCGCCGGTCGAGGTCCTCTCCACCCCCCCACCCGAACCGATCGAGGCAGTAGCGCCCTCGGAGGCGATCGAGACCGCCGCCGATCACGAAGACCCACCGGCTCCCGCGTTCGCCGACCTCATTCCCACGGACGAGAGCGCCCAGCCGCCCGCGGAGTTGCCGCCTCCGGAGGCCGCTCCGTTGCCGCCGACCCCGCCGCGATCGGCCGAGTTCCACCCCGAGATCCGGGCCCAGCTCGAGCACGAGGCCGGGACCTACCCCGACCTCACTTC
This sequence comes from Thermoplasmata archaeon, assembly GCA_022750205.1. GTDB lineage: Archaea > Thermoplasmatota > Thermoplasmata > Lutacidiplasmatales > UBA184 > Lutacidiplasma. The sequence continues at coordinate 24,493 of JAKIWD010000003.1, read as the reverse complement.
GCTGTCACCGGAAGAGGGTCGAAAGATCGCGCGCCAGATGTCGCGGGAAACCGATGGGTACATTGGTACGGCCCCCGCGGTCTCTCAGCTCAAGACCACGAGCTTCGGGCCGTCGGGCCACCGAGTCCCGGTCCGCGTCTACACCCCCAAGGACGGGGAGTCGCCGTTCCCGGTCATCGCCTACTTCCACGGGGGCGGGTGGGTGTTCGGCGACCTCGACACGCACGATACCGTCTGCCGGGAGATCGCCAACCGCTCCCAATGCGTGGTCGCATCCGTCGGATACCGCCGGGCGCCCGAGCACAAGTTCCCGACGGCGGTCGAGGACTGTTTCGCGGCCGTCCGTTGGCTCTCTGAGGAGGCGGTGTCCGCTCGCCTCGGGACCGATCCGGCCCGGGTCGCGGTCGCCGGAGATAGCGCCGGGGGGAACATGGCCGCGGTGGTCTGCCTGCTGGCCCGCGAACGCAACGGACCGAAGATCGCCGGCCAGGTATTGATCTGCCCGATCACGGCTTACATGCCCCTCACGGAATCGTACACCGAGAATGCGAAAGGGTACGGCTTCGAGACGGCGTTCATGCCGTGGATGTGGGAGCAATACCTCACGAACGCCGAGGAGGGGAAGGACCCCCGTGTCGCCCCGCTCAACGCCACGGAACTCTCCGGACTTCCCCCGGCGCTGGTCATCACCGCCCAGTACGACCTATTGCGCGACGAGGGGGAGGCGTACGCGCGACGGCTGCACGATGCCTTGGTTCCGGTCCGCGCCACCCGATACCCGGGCATGCCGCATGGCTTCATCGATTATCGGGGCCTCGTCGACGAGGGCTGGGAAGCGCTCGATGAGATCGGGAGCTGGTTCCGCTCCCTCTTCGCACGCTAGGTGTTTCGGCGGCCAGCGCCAGCACTCCCCGTATCGAACTCCGTCGCCATAGCGAGGGTGGGCGGACCCCCACCACGTCACTTGGCCCGTCGTTCCGAGTTCAGCCCAGACCGAGTTCCGTCGACCGAGCCACGAGGTCTACGACCTATTTCTTCGAAGCGCGTGGCCCGCCACCGACCGGAGAACCACACTGCGCCATCCGAATGCCGCCCTGTCCGCGGGCGTCCCCCGCTCCGAGCCGCGTCAGAACCCCCTATGTAGCGTTGCGGCCTCCCCTCGGGCGAGGAGCCATCCTGACGATGAAGGTCAAGAACCTCAGCCAGCACGCAACGATCCCGGCGGCCCCCAGCGCGGTCTACCACGCGCTCGTCAACGCCGGCGAGCACGCGGCGTTCAGCGGCGGCTCGGCGAAGATCGGCAAGAAACCAGGGGCGCCCTTCTCGATGTACGACGGGAGTCTGGAGGGGTTCATCCTCGCGCATCACAAGCCCAAGGAGATCGTCTGGGCGTGGCGGGCGGATTCCTGGCCCGAGCGGCACTACTCGATCGCGCGTTTCAAGTTGACCAAGGCCGGGAAGGGGACGCGGATCGAATTCGCCCAGTACGGAATTCCGGCCTCGTCGTTCGCGAGCATCAGCGAGGGTTGGAAGGAGTACTACTGGAAGGCCCTCGTTCGCCACTTCTCGAAGTGAACGGCCCGGAGCACCGAGCTCGCGGCGGCGCTCTCCGGTCCCCGCGGGATCAGAGGTGCCAGGTCGGTCCGCCGTACCCGGCGGGGAGCTTCGGCGCGTCCGGCCCCCCGAGCGGATTCGGTCGCGGGGTGGGGCTACGTCCCTTCTTTCGGGCGATGAACGCATCGATGGCGATCGCTACCCGCGTTCCGGCGCCCATGGCGTAGACCACGGACTTTCCGCCGCCGGCGAACACCCCTTCGACGTCGGTCATCCAATCCTCCTTCTTCCCCTGAGGCCACGGGTGGGAGGAGAGGTTGAAGTCGAGTTCCTTGGGGAGCGCGGCGATCTCCGCGGTCTCCCCGGCGGCGATCACGATCGTGTCGCAGTCGAGCGTGGTCTCCGATCCCGGCACGGGGACCTGCGTCGGTCGCCCGGTCGCGTCCGGAGGACCGGGTTGCATCGTCTGGACGACCATCCCCTCGACCCGAGCGGTCCCGAGGATCCGGACGGGGTTTCGTTGGAAGAGGAACGTCGCCCCCTCGATCTCGCCCCCTTCGACCTCCTCGTCCCCGGCCGGCATGTCGGTGCGGCCCCTGCGGTACACGACGGTCACCCCGGCCACCTCCGGCAAGCGTACGCAGGAGCGGGCCGCGTCGAGCGCGACATCCCCACCCCCCACGACCACCACGCGCCGCCCCTGGCGTCCGAGGAGCACGTCGGGGCCCTTGTTCATCGCCAGGAGGAATTGAAGGGCGGTGAAGACGCCGGGCAAGTGCTCTCCGGGAATGCCGAGAGCGCGCGGGTCCGAGGCGCCGATGGCGACGAGGACCGCCAGGTACCCCTCGGCGATCAGTGTCTCGGGGGTGAAGTCGACGCCCGCCTTCTTTCCCGTCACGACGGTGCAGTCCAGGTCCTTGAACCGGGCGAGGTCAAGGTCGAGCTCGTTGCCGGCGAGGTGGTACTTGGGGATCGTCTCGACCTGCCCCCCCAGGAAGGGTTCGGCCTCGAACAGGGTGACGGCGTACCCCCGGAGGCACAGTTCCCACATCGCCTGGATGCCGGTGGGACCGCCGCCGATGATGGCGATCCGTTCGTGGCGGGGCGTGCTTGGAACGTAGAGCGTATCCGATTTCCCGAACTCGAGCGCGGCCCGCTTGATATGTCGGATTGCGATGGGCACTCCCTTCCCGCCCATCACGCAGTCCTCCTCGCAGTAGTGATAGCAGGTCTTGCACAGGACCGTCGCGAGCGGGTTGTCCATCAACGTGATCCGGGCGGCCCCGTCAAAATCCCCTTGGGCGACCGCCAAGAGGTACCCCCGACAATCCTGCGTGATCGGACAGGCTTGCACGCAGAATGGCATGGCGCATTGCAGGCACCGCTGGGCCTCGAGCACCGCTTCCTCGGGCGTGTAGCTGTGGAGGATCTCGCCGAACCCCTCGACGCGCTCCTCCCGGTTCTCCTCGGGGATCGGACGTCGCTCGTATCGAAATGCGCACATGGAACTGTCCGCGGATTGTGTCTCGCGCGCCCACACCGGTGGGGCCTATATTCTCCACCCTTGGGCACGGGATCCGTTCGACCTCGCGCGGGAGCGGGCTCGCGGCGCACCCGTCCGCCGCGAGCATCTTAACCCCGAGCGAGGTCGGAGGTACGTTGGCCGCGCCCGCGATCGCGCTTTCTGAAGTCACCAAGAAGTTCGGTGACCGCACCGCCCTCGACTCGGTCGACTTCACGGTGCGGTCCGGAGAGTCGGTGGGGTACCTCGGGCCCAATGGCGCCGGGAAGTCCACGACGATGAAGCTGCTCATCGGGCTCCTCCGCCCCGACTCCGGGAGGTTGGAGGTGGACGGTCTCGACCCGGTCCACCACCGGATCGCCGCGCTCGCCCGCGTGGGTGCGCTGGTCGAGAGCCCCGGCTCGCTCCCCTACATGCACGGGGAGGATCTCCTAGAGCACGTCGCCGAGATCCGCGGATTGCCGTCGCGCGAATGGCATCGCGCCGCGGTCGCGGCCGCTACGGCGACCGGCGTCGACGGGCATCTCGGGCGCCCGATGGGCACGCTCTCGACCGGACTCGGCCGGCGGCTCCTCTTGGCCGCGGCCCTCGTGGGGGAACCGTCGGTGATCCTGCTCGACGAGCCGACACTGGGCCTCGATCCGGCCGGCCGGCGGGACCTGCGCGAGCTCCTCCGGGGACTGCGTCGCGAGGGCCGGACCCTGCTGATGTCTACCCATCTCTTGGACGATGTCGAAGCGGTCTGCGAGAGGGTGTTGTTCCTGCGCGATGGTCGACTCGTCGGCGACGAGCCGGTGCGTCGCGATGTCAAGGTCGAGGCCGAGCACGGCGAACGGTGCCTCCTCCTGCGGTTCGCCGGGGAGATCGAGGCGGACCGCCTTCGGGCCGCGGTAGGGTCAGGGGCAGCGCTGACCGCGGAGGGTGACCGCGATTGGCGGCTGGAGTTCGTCGGGGACGAGCGACGACAATCCGAACTGATCGGCCAGATCGTCGCCGCCCGGCTCCCACTTTCTCGAGCGAGCGTGCCGGAGTCCGACCTGGCCCGCCGCTACCTCGAGCTCGTCGGCCGGGAGGAGGGATGAGCGGCGCCGTCGCCACCTTCCGCGCGAACGCTCGCTGGGAGTTTCGCCGCTGGCGTCGCTCCCAACGGGGCTGGCTGCTCCTGATCCCACCGATCGCCGGACCCGTGGGGAGCGCAATCGCGGACCTTTACCTCAAGATCCCGTCGGTGGCGACCGCCGAGATCCTCGGTCTGTTGATCACGGGCGGGCTCGGCGGCATGATCGTGCTCGACCTGACCGCGCTCGCCGTAGGGGAGGAGATCGGCCTCCGCGCACACCTCACCTCGTTCGCGCTGCCGCAGTCGCGTAGCGCCGCGGTCGTCGGCCGGCTGGCGCTGAGCGTCGGCGGGCCGGTGGCGATGTACGCGCTGGGCGCCCTCTTGGTGCTGCGGGTCACGCCCGGGCTCGTGACTCCCTCGGGGATCCCCCCGGCACCGCTGTTCGCACCGGCGGCGCTCGCTCTCGCGATCCTGGCCCTCCTCCTTTTCTTGGGGGGAGCGGCCGCAGCGGCCGCCGCGGTCACCCGTTCGGCCGCCCAAGCGCTGGTCGCCGGTGTCCTCGCCGGAGTAGTGGTCGCCGGCGTCGTCGGTCTTCTCGTTTTCCAGCACCAGATTTCGTTCAGGTTCCCGGCCGGGCTCGCGGTCGCCGGGGCCGCCGCGCTCGCCATCGGGGCGTGGCGGTATTCCGAGCTCGAGCGGTAGATCCGTCCCCCACTCAACGCGCCGGGCGATCTCGCGGCGGTGCGACAACCCCCAATAGGACCGCTGCATTGGCGCGCCTGTGCCGTTTGTCGAATACGACGAGCTGGGCGTGGTCTGCGCGGACTGCGGGCGGAACTTCCCGTCGCAAGAGTTACTGCAGTCTCACCGGGGCGAAGTCCACACCTCGACGGCCCGGGCGGTATCGCCCCGTCCGGGGAACGCCAAGTTCCGCTGCGCCGTCTGCCGTCAGAAATTCCACTCGATCCCCGCGCTCTCGGATCATAATCGGGCGGAACATAGTCGCTAGGCCTCTTCGGCCTCAGGTTGGATCTTCCTCCCGAGCGCCGCGAGGCCCGCGGGAGAAATGTCACGGCTCGTCGAGAACGACCGGTCGTTCCGAAGCGACCCGGGTCCGCCGTCGTCTCCAGAACCAGAGCCCTGCGACCGCGATAGCCCCGAGCCCGACGACCGCCCCGAGCACGGCCGGGTTGCTGAAGAGCGAGGTGGGGGCCGCGACTTGGCTGGCAAGGTCCCAATGCACGGGGGTCACCGTACCCGCCGCCACCAGGAGAAGCTGATCCGCGGACTCGTAGCCCGCGGCGGAGGCCCGTACCTCGTGTTCACCGGGGGAGACCGAGGTGTTGAACGAGCCGTTCACCAGGGGGACGCTGACGTTGTCGACCCAAAGGGATGCCGTCACCGGCGTGATCGTCCCGGCGAGGTACCCGTTCGCCGCCGAGAAGACGAGTACCACGTCCAGCGCCTTCCCGACGACCGTCCCTGCGCCTTGCGGAGGGTACACGACCGCGGCAGCCGGCGCGGTGACGGCGTACTCGAAGCTGCCGTTCGGGAGCGGCACCCCGACGATCGCGGCGACCCCCGAGCTGTTGACCCAGACCCCGTTGGACTCGACGGCCAGGCCCCACGCGAGCCCGCTCGACAACCCTTGCGCCACGAAGTCGACCACATAGGTGAATCGGGTCCAGGTTACATTGAGGGTCAAGTTCGTGGCGATCACGTCCACGGAACCCTCGGTCGGGTTGGTGTGGAATCCGGCCACCTCGCCGAACGAGTACGCGTAGGTTCCAGGCGCCTCGGCGACCACGATCACGGCGGTGGGGCTCGCGTACAGCGTCCCGGCGACCACGACGGACCACTCAAGAGCGCTCGGGAGTCCGAGCGCGATGAACGACACCTGGAACTCCCGCACCGACCAGCTAATGGTGACGTTCCGACCCGCGTTCGTGATGTTTACGGTACCCGACGCCGGGGAAGGTACAAATCCGGAGAGCGGGTTGATGATGTACCCATAACTGCCGGGCGGGACCAGGTAGGAGATGACCCCGACATCGGACTCCTGGGGCGTACCATTGAGCGTGACGGACCAGATGATCCCCGAGGGAAGACCCGCGGTGATGAAGCTCGCGAAGTAGACGTCGTGCCATGCGACCTGCAACGGCACGTAGGCCCCTGCGGTCACCCGAGCGGCCACCGACCCCTCGAGGAACCCGGCGTCGTAGATCGAGAACGTGTAGTTCCCCGGGCCGACCGTTAGGTTCGCTTGCCCGCCCTGGTACGCTCCATAGAACGTGCCGTTGACGAAGAGGGCGCCGGCCGGCACCGACGTACTGATGTTCACGATTCCGACGTCGGCGCGGTCGAAGAGCGGCCCCAGCTTGGCCGACGCGTTGATGCGAAGCGCCGCCGCGGGCGTGCCGTTCTCACCGGAGTACTGCACGGTCGAGGCAAGGTTCGTGACCCCCTCCGCCGTATCGCTCCCGAAATTGTAGGCGTTGACGATCGCCTGCAGGTTGTGGCCGTTCCAGTAAAGAAGCTCGACGTTCACGCTCGACGCATCGACCTTGGTCTGGCTTCCCCCTCCCGGGCCTCCGATCGTCACCTCGGCATCGAGATAGGCGCCGTCCGGCCGGTATTGGAATCCATCGACGACGAATCCGGAGTCGACCGCGCCGACGGCGAAGGGGAAGGAGACCGTGTCGAACCCTTGCCAACCGAACCCGTCCTGGAATTCGAACGCAATGCCGGGGGCCCCCCCGACGGTCTCCGAGACCACCTGGAGATCGACCTCGGTCGGGAGTTGTAAGGTCACGACATTGCCGGCCTGCGCACCGGCGTTGGCGAAGTAGTAGGCACCCGCCGGCGATCCGGTCACGGTGCCGAGGCCGGTGATCGAGGAGTTCAGCATCTGGGTACCGAGCCCGGACGCGTTCCAGACGTTGTCCAAGAAGTGAGTGATCCCGCTCGAGGTGTTGTACTCGAGGACGTCCTGGATCCAATAGACGTAGACCGTCGAGTTCTGGGTGAAGTACAGATTCACGTTCAGCTGGAACGTTGCGATCCGAGGCTCCGATAGGCTCGCGTTCTGCGTGGCGATGTTGTCGAGGAACAACCGGGCATAGAAGATCGGAGTCGAGTAGCTGGAGGGTGTGTCGGCGGCGTCGATCCCGTAGTCGGCTTCCCCGACGGGAGCCGGTTCCCGGTTGTAGAAGCGGTACGGGTTGACGCCCCCGCCCACGGTGGGGGTCGGGGGAGCGTGTGCCGAGGCGACTCGATCCAGTTCGGGGGTGCCCTCGGCTCGATGTGCGGGGGTCGCAATGGGGACCATTGGAGGAGTCGAGGGGACGACCGTGGGCCCATGCGGGAAGAAGGTGGGGCCGAAGCCCGAGGGGATCCCGACGATCAACAGGATTGCGAGCGCGCTCGCGACGGCCGAGCGGGACTGGCAGGCCTTCGAACCTTCGCTCGCCGAGACGGCTCGATCGGGCTCCCTAAACGTCGTCATTTGTGCCTCGAATTCGTGCATGCGATCGTTTCGATCTCCGTCGACGGAACGCAAACCATCCCACCATCGCGGCCGCCCCAACGAGCCCAAGGATCGCCCCGACGGTCGGGGAGAGGAACGTCGAGCCGGCCTCGTCGCTCGAGAGCTGCCAGTCGACGATCGTGGTGCGGTTGGCCTCCACGATGACCAGGCGCTCGATCGAGGCGTACCCGGGCGCCGACGCTCGGACGTCGTGGATCCCCGGGACGACCGAGAAATTGAAACTGCCATTGGAAACGTTGAGGCTCAGGTTGTCGACCCAAACGGAAACATCCGTGGGGAGGAGATTTCCCAGGATGAACCCGACGACCAACTCGAACGGGATCGCGACCTCGATGTCGCGCCCGGCGACGACGAGTGAAGAACCCGGGAGGGTCGGGGTATATCCCGCCGGACCGACGACGCGGAACGCGAAGCTCCCATTCGGGAGTTCCGTCGACTGGACCGGCGTGTCGCCGGTCAGCGTCGTCCCGTCCCCGCCCGTGCTCAGGTTAACCGACCAGATCGCGGACGCGGGGAGCCCGTTGGCGACGAAGTTCACCAGATACGTGAACGGCACCCATGTCAAGTTCACCGTGAGGTTGTCCGCATTCACCTGAAGCAGCCCAACGCGTGGGGTGGAGCGGTACCCCGGGACGTCCCCTACCGAGTAGGCGACCGTTCCGGGAGGTACGGTGACGGAAATGGCCGAACTCGTTCCCGAGTACACCACGCCTTGGACCGTCACGGACCAGGGCGTCGCAATCGGGAGCCCTACCTCGACAAACGACAGCGCCACGAGCTGCAGCGTCCAATCGAGGTCCTCGATCACGGCTTCCGTCGTGACGGGGATCGATCCCGAAGCGGGAGAAGCCACGAAGCCGGATTGCGGTCCTACCTGGAACGAATAGTTCCCGGTCGACGCCACGAAGGAGATCGTGCTGGTGTCCGACGACTCCGTCGAACCGTTCACGGTGACAGACCAGGTGACACCGGTGGGGAGGCCAGCGCTGAGGAACGTGAGGGAGTAGACAACGTGCCACGCGATGGCGAGCCCGAGGTACGACCCCGCGTTGACGGCAGCTCGGGCCGCTCCCTGACGCAGACCGTCGGCGTAGATCGCGAAGGTGTAGTTGCCGGGCGGAACGGTGAAGTTCGCGCCGCCGCCCTGAAAGGTCTCGTTGACGGCAGCGTTGATGGCGACGGAGCCAGCGGCGACGGAGGTCGAGATGTTGACGACACCCAGGTCCGAGCGATTGAACAGCGGGCCGAGGGGGCCGGAGGCGCTTGCGTTCAAGCCCGCGGTCACCGATCCGTCGGTGGGGTCGAAGGCCGGGGAACTCTCGACATGGCCGATCGAGGCCGTCGAGTCTCCCCCGAAGTTGTAGGAGTCGAGGATCGACTGGAGGTTGTGCCCGTTCCAGTAGAGGAGGGCGAGGCGGGCGCCGAGTGTCCGCGCAACGGTGCTGGCGCCGGGGCTGGGGCCCCCCAACACTAGCTCGGCGTCGAGGTACTTTCCGTCCGGGCGATAGGCCGACCCGTTCACGACAAAACCCGAGACCAAGGCCCCTGCTGCAAACGGGAATCGTACCACGTCGTAGGTGTTCCAGCCGAAGCCGTCCTCAAATTGGAAATCGAGACCGGGGACGCCCTGGACGTCGAGGGAGGTGACCTGCAGTTGAACCTCGGCGGGCAGCGGGAAGAATATCCCATTTCCCGTCGCGTTCGGGCCGGCGGCGTAGGAATAGAACTTCCCGGCCGGAGACGAGGTCAGATTGCCGTTCCCGACGAGCGAGGAGGGGGTCAGCTGGTCGCCGACGCCCGAAGCGTTCCAGACAGCGTCGGCGAACTGGGCCTCCCCACCCTGGGTATTGAACTGGAACAGGTCCTGGGCCCAGTAGACGTACGTTTTCGGGCCCTCGGAGAACTCGAGGTTGACGTTCAGCTGAAAGGTCAGCGCGCCGGGGCTCGGCAAGCTCGAGTTCAGCACCGAGAGGTTCGTCAGGTCGATCTGACCGAGGAAGATCGAGGTGGCATAGCCGAGAGGTGCACCCCCCGGGCCGAGGCCAAAATCCGCCTCTCCCACCGGCGCCGGTTGCTGGGTGAACGTCAGGTAGGGGTCGACCCCCGTGGCCGCCGGACGCGGATTCCCTCCCTCCTCTCGCAGGCTGCTCCCCGGCGGGTCCGGCGCGGGCTGGGAGAGGAGCGACGACCCCGCGGGACGGGCCGCGCTGTCCGACGACACCGCGATTCGGAGCTGGCCCGCCGATTGATTCTCCGAGTTCAGCGGGAGGCACATCGCTAGGAGGAGTGCCACCCCGGTCGCCGCCCATATTCGGGCGGCGGATTCCCTCGAGTTATACGTCATGTGCCCTGACTCTCGAGGGACGATATCGCAACCTGCCGGGCCGGCGTGAGAGTCCCCATTTCGGGGCTGCGGCGTCTGATTTGGCACGGTTTCTTATACCCCCTCTTATTCGAACGGAATCTGGGCCATCCGGGGTGGGCCGCTGAGGCTCTCGCCGCGGCTGCGATCGTGCAGACGCGGAAGAGGGACCACTGCGGCGAACCGTGGCCCTCGCGCGGAGGAAACGGAACGTGAGGCAAATCGGGACTCGGGGTCGACGACTACGCACGGGATCGCTCATGGTCCTGATCACCCTCGTCGCGATCCTCGGCTCGATGCCGTCCCCGGCGTCCGCCGCGGCCCCCGCAAACGTCCCGCACGTTGGGATCGGGGTCGCCCCCTCCACCGCCAGCCCTCCCCGGGCCATTAGCTCGACCTCCATTCCGACGCCCGCTGTCGGACACGTGCCGTCGGCGCGAGCGCCCGGTCTCGCATTCCACAGCATCAACCCCGGCTACCACCCCGGCGCCTGGGGCCCGGACGCCGTCCCGCCCGGAGCGCCGGTCACGGCGTCCCCGTCGAGGGCCCCCACCGGGTTGACGCCGACGTTCCCGTCGCTCACCAACGAGTGTTTCGGGCGCTGGCCCGACGCCGGGCAGTGGGCGTACGCGGACAACTGCTACGGGCACGACGAGCCGGGACTCGAGCCGTTCTCCAACCTTCCGGGGAGCGGTGGGAACGTCACGTGGAACGTCTCGCTCCCGATCGAGACGAGCGCGGCGCAGAATCAATCGGCGCTGTACATCGCGGTCTGGTTCGGCATGAACCTGTACGACCCGTTCGGCTACATGGGCCAGTGCTTCCTCGAACTCCAATTCTACCCGGACACGAACGGGGCCGGATTCTCCCAGCCCGGCGTGTGGGGCGCCTACGCGGTAGCGTGGCAGATCGAACTGTCGGACGGGCAGGAAGACCCGTGCTACCAGTCGGCCCTCAATGACACGGGCACGAACGCGCCGTTCCAGATGAACCAGGGCGATCGTGTCCTCATCACCATGACCGGCTGGGAAGGGTCTCGGACCGGTGAGGCGATCGTCGTCGCCGACCAGTCGACGGGGATCACCTCGGACCTCACGCTCTACAACAACTCGGGCCGCTACCCCCTGAACCCGGCCTACCTCGCCAACAACGTGGACGACGCGCTCCCCTGGAGCCCCGGCGGCGACCTACCGGTATCGTTCTCGTTCGAAGCCGGACATACGACGGTCGACCCGGGCAACGACTCCTTCGGGGGCTGCAACGCCGGCGCTCCACCTCCAACCCAGTACAATCCCGCCGCCCCGTGCGGCTCGTACATCCCGTCGCGGTGGATCAACAACACGCTCGTCCCGTGGCACATCTACCCGACGGTCTTCTTCAACGCCAAATCCCGGCAGACCGCGAGCCAGGTCGGCTTCATCCAGGACTTCGGCGGGATCTCGTGGATCGACTCCCTGAGCGGCGGCGCCTGCCTCGGCCGGGACGGGAGCGACTTCTGCAGCTACCCCTGGTACAGTTTCGCGGCCAACCAGAACGCCTACGAATTCGGAGCCACGGACTTCCAGGGCGTTACCCGGGACTTTGGGCAGTACAACCAGTATCTGACGTCGTATGCGTTCGATTCCGCCGGGCTCCCGTTCTACGCGGTCCAGAACTTCAGCGTCCCCACCTCGGGTGGGGGCTCCCTCACACTCCAGTGGGCGGGAGCGGGCTCGGGCGTGGTCCACTTCCTCAACTACACGCTCCACGGGACGACCACGATCCAGCACTTGGATCCCGGGTCCTACTCGCTCAACGCGATCCCCGCTACCGGTTCGTCCTTCACGAGCTACAGTTCCACGACCGGGGCCACGCTGGACTCCGCGACGACGGGGTGGAGCAGCTTCACTCTCACGTCGTCCGCGACGATCACGGTCACGTTCGCCCCCGGCCTCGCACCTGTCACCCACCTGCTGATCACCGAGGAGAACCACGAGGGGAACCTCAGTTTGGTCCCGGGATTCTCGTGGGCCCCTTCTCCGCTCCCGACGGGGATCAACCCGGGCATTCCGTTCGATGGGCAGTTGCTGACCAGCGCCGTGACCGTCGTGGGCAACCGGAGCTTTTCGCTGACGCCGGGCATCTACTCGGTCCAAGCCCTGCCCCAGCCCGGCTTCAAGTTCAACGGTTGGACATCGACCGGTAGCGTCTACGTGTTCACGCCGATCGCCAACTACACCTGGATCAACTTCACGGGCGGCACGGGGACGTCGCTGGACGCGCACTACCTGCCGACGACCTTGAACGACACGCTCGTGCTGGAGGCGACCCCGATCGACGGCGGTAAGATCGTCGTCAACGGCATTGCCCACAATCCGGGCACCGTTCTCGTCCTCGTTTCCGGGACGTACTCGATCTCCGCGAGCCCGAACGCCTCGTTCACCTTCGCGGCGTGGCATGCGACGGGCGAGGGCACGCTCTCGAACTACAGCCGCGTGACGAACCTCGAGCTCCAGAATGGGACGTCGATGCTCACGGCCGAATTCAATGCGAGCCCGACCATCAACCTCACCATCCGCGGTGGGGTCGGCGGCCATATCGCCCTCGACGGGGCGGTCGTCACCGGCTCGATCACGGAATCGCAGATCGCCCGCGCCACGCATTCGATCGCCGCGGTCCCTGCGCCGGGGGACTACTTCCTCGGCTGGTCGATCAGCCCGGCCGTCGGGGCGATCATCGGGAACCTGACCTCCTCGCTGACGACCCTCACCTTGCGATCCGCGATCCAGCTCAACGCGAGCTTCCATGTCGCCGCGGGCGTTTCGACGGTGAACTTCACCGCATCGGGAGGTTCCATCGTATTCAACGAAGCGACCTCCTACTCGGGTACTGCCTCCAACGGCTCCGTCGCGGCCGGAGTGTACGCGCTCGCGCCGGAACCCGCCATCGGGATGATGTTCACCGGGTGGAGCACGAGCGGATCGGTCACGGTGCTCACGCAGTACAACCAGAACGCCGCCGGCGACTGGCTGGCCTCGTACGCACTCCAGGTCGCGGGAGGCGGAAGCGTGACGGCGTCGTTCGGCGCGCAGACCTACCCCGTTTCCTTCTTGGTCGACCCCTACGCCCCCGTGGCGTTGGACGTCCAAGGCACCTCGGGAACCTGGACGGTCGCTGCCGGGGCGAGCGCTAACCTCCCCGCCGGCGCGTACAATGTCTCGCTGGTCGGTGCCGGGTACGGGAGTCCGACGGTCGTCGTCACCTCCAACCTCACGGCGAGCGCTTCGTCGGCCACCGTCACGGCGCTGACCGTCGGCGGCTCGGGCTCGTTCTACCTCCTGAAGGGACCGGGCACGTTCGTCGTGGCGGCCTCGATCGCCGGCTTGGTCCAACCCACCGTCCCCTTCCCCATTGCGCTGCATGCCGCGGACCCGGCGACCCCGATCAACTGGACGCTACACGCCGACGCTTCGTCCCCGACGCTGAGCTGCCCTAGCTCGGTCCTGTCGGGCGCGGTGGATGCCTCGGCGACCTGCACCGTGCCGAGCGCCGGGACCTACCAGCTCGACTTCTCGGCGTCCGACGGGCTGATCAACGTGGCGAACCAGACCAACCTCACGTTCTCCGTCGAGGCGAATCCGACCGCGACGATCACCAGCCCGACGCCGGGGGAGGACCTCATGGGCGCGCCGGCGACGACCGTGGCGGCCGCCTTCACGACGACGATCGCCGCAAACGCCTCAGCCTACAGCGAGACCCTCAGCGTCGTCGACCCGACGACCGAAGCGGTCCTGACCGACACGCCTTCCGCCACGAACCTGCCGGGGGACGCCCGTCTCTGGCTCCCCGGGACCTCGAGCGGTTCTGTCGGGATCGTGGCGAGCGACTTCGTGTCGGGCAACGATCTCGCAGGCGGAGCCTACGAGCTCGAAGTCACGCTGTTCAGCACGCAGTTCCTGGGCAGCGGAGGGTTCCCTATCTACACGCTGAACACGACCATCTTGCCGTTCTCGGTCGTGGCGCTGGCGATCACCGGCCCGGCCGGCGGCATGACGTTGCCCGTCGGACCGATCACCGTCACGTTCTCTTTGAGCGGACCGGCGTCGATCAATGCGGCGTGGCTGAACTTCACCACTCCCGCGCCCGCCACCACCTCGAGCAATGTTCTCGGTGACCTGCAGCTCGGCGGAGGTTCGCTTGTCGTAGAGGCTCCGACCAACGGCACGTACACCCTGACGTTGGCGGTCTACGACCCCGCCGGTGGCCAATGGCTGGGGACCTCGTCGACCTTTGTCGCCCATAACTCCTCGACCGGAGGCGGGGGCGGCGGTGGTGGAGGGGGCGGCGGCGGGGGAGGCGGCGGTGGCGGAGGCGGTGGTGGCGGCGGAGGCGGCAAGCCCCCCGGCAACAACAGCACAACGCCCCCACCGACCCCCACCCCCACGACGCCGTCGTCGACGGCGGTGCCCTGGGAGCTCTACGCGGGAGTCGTCGCAGCCTTGATCGTGGTTCTCGCCTTGGCGGCGCTGTTGGTCATGCGGCGCCACCCGCCCAAGGACGGAGGCCCCGGCCCGCTCGAGCCGGCCGACACCGGTCCTCGTGAGCTGGAAACCCCGATCGAGACCCCTTCCGATGGGTCGTTCGCCGTGGGGCCCGAGCCGGGTGAACCCCCGGCCCCTCCGGCCTGAGGCAGCTCGACACCGGTCGCAGGGCCCCGCGGGCACGAACGTGAGCCGGCTCGTGGTCTTCGCCGCGCGGAGGAAACGGGACGGCGAGTGACGAGGTCCCCAAGGCGCGCGGACCGCCACATCCGAACGAATCGCCGTTGCTGGGAGGCCACGAGCGATTCGTACGATCGGAAACACCGGGCAGCCCTCCGGGGCCGCTTAGCAATGTCCTGGGGGTTGTGGCGAGTCCCCGAATCGTCGCTGCGGCTCCTCCCTCCCGTGCGCGGCCGGGACACGCTCGAGGTGGGGTGCGGTGCGGCGCGCTGGTCGATCGCCTTGGCACGGCGGGGTGCGCACGCCCTGGGTCTCGATTTCTCTCGGACCCAGCTCGCGCATGCCCGTCGCGAGCTCCGGGAGGCGCGATCGCGCGTGCGACTCGTGCAGGGATCGGCGGAAGTTCTGCCGTTCCCGGACGCGCGGTTTGACCTGGTGTTCTGTGATTGGGGCGCACTGACCTTCGCCGATCCGTACCGCTCCATACCCGAGTGCGCCCGGGTGCTTCGAGAGGGTGGACACCTCGTGTTCAGCACGGCCAGCCCGATCTCCGTTCTCTTTCGGGACCGGCGCGCGGATCGGATGCGAGCGAGACTGACGACCCCGTACTTCGGGATGCGCGCGGTCGACTACGGGAACGAGGTCGACTTCCAGCTCCCGTACGGCGAATGGGTCGGCCTTTTCCGGAGCCAGGGGCTCGTGATCGAGCGACTCGAGGAGACCCAACCCCGCGTCGGCGGTCGCTCCACCTACTTGAGCCGGGAAGAGGAGCGTTGGGCGCGACGGTGGCCGATGGAGTGTATCTGGCGGCTCCGCAAGGAGCCGGTCTCACGGGCCAAGCTCGCCACCGCCCGAAGCCGCTCTCGGTAGGTTCGGCTCGCGCGCTCTGTGCCGACGGTGATCGCTGTCGGGGTGAGGTTCTTCGCGTTCGCGAGCATGTAGCGCTCGGTCCGATCAGCATCTTGCTTCCAACACTCGCGCAACCAGGTTCCTACGGCGCGTTGGACCCACCGCTCTGGATCGCGGCGCAGTCGGTGGATCTGGGCGAGCGGCCTGCCTACCTCCCCGGAGCGTACGAGACCGGCCATCGCATACAGGGAGGCTCTCCTCCGCCACAGACTGGGCGCGGTGGTCCATCCCTGCACTTCCCGAAACCGCTCGGAAGAGGCCGCGACCGCGGGGGAGATGAGCTGCAGGGAGACCGTGTCGCTCAGCCCCCACCCGGTCGCCGCATCCGGCCACCCTCGGACGAGCCGCCAGGTCACAGGGTCGGTGACCAGGGGCCGGTGGGCGAGGAGCATGATGCCCACGGCCCTTTCCTCGAACGTCGGCCCGTTCCACAGCTGGCGGGCCAGTTGCCGGTAGGCGGCCGGAGAGAGCTTGGGGTTTGCTTGGCGAAACGTTCGGACGAGGATATTGAGTTCGGGGACCCGCAGGCCCAGAACCGGAACGGGCGACCCGAGGTACGCTTCCGCCCCTCCGTGGGGGGGGTCCCCCTTGAGGGCTCCCCGCAGGGCGCGCTGAATACCGGCGTGCAGCTCGCTCACGGGGATCGGGGCGGGGGAAGCCGACGCCGAGGAGAGCGGAAAGGAACCGGAGGTCATGCAAACGGAAGCGCGACGCCGGTCGATCGGCGGCCGTCGGGCTCAGATCGGGTGGGCTTTGAGGTACGCAAGGTCCTGCTTGCCGATGGAGTTCATCGCCCCATTGACGACGCCGCGTTGCATGAATCCCGGGAGCGTGGTGACCCGTATGTCCCCTTCGGATTGGATCAGGGTCCCTCCCGGGTCATCGGAATAGGTGTTCTCCAGGTAGCTCCCTTGAGCCATCGGGCCCTTGCTCTCGATGATCTCCCACCGTGCGCGGTCCGGGCGGTCGTACGTAAGCTTCCAAACTGACCGCCTCGTGGATCCCAGGAATCGGATCTGCCGTTCGACGGTCGTCTCGTTGCCCCGGGAGCTGAGCAGGGTCTGCCCGACGATGTCGGGATGGATCTGGACGATGACCGAGTTGTCGAGGTGGAGGTCCAGGAACTTCCAGAGCCGGGCGCGGTCGAGCGGTACGATGTCTTGCTCGGCGTATTGGACCATTAACCGGGGACCGGCCCCCCCCTCTTCAACCTTGGCACAACGCCGCCACCGCCGAGGGGAGGAGCCCGCCGAGACCGGACTCTCTCCTAAATGATTAGATAAGCTAATTATTTATACACCACACGAAATGGGTCGCCCCCATGGTCCCCAATCCCCGCTCGTCGTCCTCGGATGCCGCCCGCCCGGGAACCCAACAGGATCTGCTGGACGCCTTTCACGGCGCGACGGTCGGGATCCGTGCCGTCCTGGCAGAGACCGTCCGACCGATGGGGCTCGCGGTCTGCCAATTTTGGGCACTGAATTACATCGTCGAGCGTGGACCGGTCAACGGCGTCCACATCGCGGACGAGCTCGCCGTCACCCCCCCGAGCATCACGGTCGCGGTCGACGATCTCGTTGACGCGGGCCTGGTCGTGCGGAACCGTTCGAGCGAGGATCGCCGCGTAGTGCTCGTCTCGGCCACGCCTCAGGGTCGCAAGACCCTCACCGAGATCTGGCGGGAGCTCGGGAGCCGGATGGCCGAGCGCACCTCTCGCCTGCCGGCGAGCGACCTCGAGGCCGCTGCGCGAGTCCTTCGCGCCATCGGACCCAGGACCCTCGGTCCCGTTGTCCTGGCGGCGCCCGGGGGCGCCGCATGAGCGGCGCGCCCGAGACGCTGATGGACGGGCGGCCCTACGACGTCCGTCAGGCGCGGATCGTGCTCGGCATCCTGGCCGGCATGGCGCTGATGGTCACCTACGTCGAGACGATGGTCCTGCCCGCCTTCAGCCAGTTCTACACCTTCTTCGACCAGACCGGCGGATCGTTCTCGAACATAGCCTGGATCCTCTCGGCCTACCTGCTCGTAGGGGTGGTCGTCACGCCGATCTTCGGCAAGCTCGGCGACCTCTACGGGAAGAAGCGCATGCTCCTCGTCGCGATGACGGTCTATGGCATCGCGGTCTCGCTCGCCGGATTCACGCCGAACATCGGGTCGTTCTTCGGCGTGAGCCGCCCCAACCAGCTGTACCTCTTGATCGCCGTCCGGGCCCTCCAGGGGACGGGGATGGCGATGTTCCCGCTCGGCTTCGCGATGATCCCCGAAGTGTTCCCCGGCCGCCGCGTGGGTCAGGCACAAGGGATCCTCAGCGGCATGTTCGCCGCTGGGGCGTCGATGGGCCTCGTGGGGGGCGGCTACCTCGCCCAGACGTACGGCTGGCCCGCCACGTACCACACCGTGATCCCGATCGCCATCGCCCTGCTGATCGCCGCGTGGCTGCTGCTCAAGGAGTCGACGCGCACGGCCAACCCCTCGCTCGACTTCCCCGGTGTCGCCAGCCTCGGCTTCGGCCTCGCCACGCTGATGTTCGCCATCAGCGAAGGCAGCGCCTGGGGTTGGACGTCGTTCTCCGCGGTCACCTGGGACGGGGTACCCTGGGGCGTCCCTCAGTTCATCCTGCTGGCGGTCGTCGGCTTTGCGTTCTTCGCGTTCTGGGAGCAACGCGCCAAGAGCCCGGTGATCAGCTTCGCGGCGCTCCGCGCGCGGAACATCTGGGTCTCCAACGTGACGGGGGTCGTCGCCGGTCTGCTGATGTTCCTCGTCTTCACGACGGAGATCGTCCTCATCGAGCTGCCGTTCGGGCCTGGGTTCAACCAGGGGGAGCTTCAAGCCGGCCTGATCGCGCTCCCGTGGTCGCTCTCGATGCTCGCCTTCGGGCCGTTCCTGGGCCGTGCCGTCGCGCGATTCGGCCCCAAGCCGATCATGACGTTGGGCTTTGCCCTGTGCGCCGTCGGCGCGACGTCGCTGATCGCCTTCAACCGCAGCCTGCTGGATATGGCGGTGCTCCCGATCTTCCTGATGGTGGGCAACGTTGGCGTGCTGATCTCGATGAGCAACACCATCGTCCTCTCCGCCGACCGGCGGGAGCTGGGCATCCAGACCGGGATGAATCAGACGTTCCGTAACCTGGGCAGCGCGGTCGCCCCGGTGCTCGTGACGTCCATCCTCGCGAGCTACCTCGGCACGTACTACCTGACGGTCGCCGGCCCGAGCGGCCCGATCTCCGTTCCGTTCCGAGGGTACGACCTGACCGGCTTCGAGGTCGTCTACGCGCTGACGGCAGCGCTGGCCGTGGTCGGCGTCATCTTCACCCTGGCGATGCGCAACTTCCGGTATCTACAGGACGGAAGTCGGACGACCGCCTCGGGACCGGCGGAGACGTCCCATGCTATCTCGGCGCCGCACCCCGTCGCCACGACCGCCCCCCGCCCGTGAGCCCGCCCTCGTCGGGGGCGAGCGCACGCCGTCACCCGCAGGCGGGGGGCGCGACTCGGCCTCGATGCGCTCGCTAAGGGACCGCGGGTCGATCCGGGGCGGGCACGATCCCACCCAGGACCCGGGCAAGGATCGCCATCGTCGCGAAGGACAGGATGAACACGACGACGATGACGACCACGACCCCGAACAGCTCGATGCCGAGCTGATGGGCGGCGGACATGCCGCCGCCGAACAGCAGCCCGTTGGGCAGCCCGGGCGCGCCCGCGGGCGACGCGAACGCCGTCTGGGAGAAGAATGCGATCATGCTGATCCCGAACAGCCCGCCGAGCAGGTGGCCCGGCATCAGGCCAACGGGGTCGGTGTACCAGTGGAAGCGGCCGAAGATCCGCTCCCCGATCAGGAATACGGGTCCCGCGAGGAACCCGAGTATCAGCGCGCTACCCGGACTGACGAAGCCGGCCAATGGGGTGATCACGATCAGCCCCATGAGGACCCCGTTGACACCCTCCAGCAAGGGAGGATTCTGGCGGTCGTAGATCGCCCCGAGGGCGAGCAGAGAGAGCGCGCTCGCGGAGGCGGCTAGGAAGGTCGTGAGAACGACGACGATGGCCTCGTCATTGAACTGCAGCACGCTGCCGGGATTGAATCCGAACCAGCCGACCCACAGGAGCAGGATCGCGAGCGTCAGCCACCCCGGACTGACCTTGATCGCCACCTGGGGGCTCTCCGTGGCACCGCGCGCGCGCTCCTCGCGCCATATCTGGTAGAGCACGCCGAGACCGGCCGCTCCGGCTGCCCCGTGGACCACCAGGCCACCGGCGAAATCGAACATCCCCATCTTCGCGAGCCAGCCGGAGGGGTTCCAGATCCATGCGGCCGGAAGGTTCCAGATGAGGACGAAGTAGACCAGGCTGAACCCGGCGATCGCCGAGAACTTGACCTTCCGCAGGAAGACAACCCCGACCAGCGCCAGGGTGACCGCGGCGAACGCCGTCTCGAACAGGAAGTACGTGCCGAGCGTGAGTCCTTGGCTACTGACCGACCACCAGACGTCCCGGACCGGGTCGACCGGGGTGGAGCTGAAGGCCCCCAGGAAAAAGCCCGGGCCGTAGAACGGGTTGCCGATGATGCCGTTCCAGGTCGGGGCGAACGCGGTATTGAACCCGACGACCCCCATCACGACGATCGCGGCGACCGTCATGAGCAGGGTCTTGAGCAGACTGAAGTCGAATCCTTCGCCGAGCTCGCCGACCTCGAGGAGGCCGACCGCGATGGTCATGGTGAAGACCAGGAGGCCCGCGAGCAGGACCCAGAGGTTGTTGACGAGCGCTTCCGAGATCAAGGGGCTGGGCCCGGGCGGTCGATCGGGGAGGTTGTCCTGGCCACTCCCACCGACTGCTCCGAGATGGCAACGGCGAGCGCGCCATATTTAGGCGTTCGGACGGAGGGGAACCAGCCACCCCGACCGACCCTTCGCGCGAGGGGTCGACACGGTGGTCATTTGGCCGGCGACCCCGGTCCGAACCGTGACTGAGTGGGGGATCGAGCGAGTCGAGTTGAAGTGGGCGACGTCGCGACCCGAGGCTCCCCCCACGAAGGCCTCACGGAGGTTGACCGAACGGGCAGCAGCTAGAGGTTGGTCTTTTCCGCCGCGCTCCTCGGTCGACCGCGGGGCAGACCGGAAAGACCGACGTCGGCGCTCGTTACCCGAGCCGGGCGCCGGGCAACGGACCAAGCCCACCTCCATGATCGGCGGAGCCGATCGAGCGACTCCGGCCGACCCTCGGACGCCGTATCGTCCGGACGTCGGAGCCACCACCCGTCGACCGACAAGAGGGTCGGCCCCCCGGCCGCCAATAGGGCGAGGTAGAGTACGAGGTACAACGGCATCGGGCCGACGTCGGTCCCCCCCGGGATCACGACGATGCTGCCGAATTGGGAGATGAGTAGGGACGCATTGAAGGCGAGGCCCACCAGTGCGGCGAGTCGCGTCGTCAGTCCGATCAGGAACGCCACCGCGAGGTAGGCGGTGGTGGCGGCGATGGCGGCACTGAAGAGATCGCCCTGCGAGGAGACAAACGTCGCCAGTGCCGGCCCGCCGAGCGTAGTGGGGGCGTAGGACTGGGCGGTGTCCGAGAAACTGGAAAAGAATTGGTTCGCCGGGTCGAGGATGAAGATCAGATTCAGCGCCCACACGACCCCGAGCCCGACCCGAACGAGCGCGAGCGCCCGGGGAGGTGAGCCCGCGGGAATGCGGCGTGCGGAGCGTTCTCCCTCGGTCACCATGACTCCGTGCAGGGGAGGGCCGCCACGACCGACCGACACGGGGTGGGGGAATCAAGCCGTGTTGTCTTCCGCGCAATCACAAACAACCTAACCCCGTCGTCCCGAATCGAATCCCCGTGAGGTTCGGGGCCTTCACCATCGCGGACACCTACCCGACGGACCCCCGTTCGTTCGACCGGGACCCGGTACGGGAGGCGGTCGAGCTCGCGGTACACTCCGAGCGCCTGGGTTTCGACCAGTTCTGGGTCGGGGAACACCACTTCCACCGTTCGGGAGCGATCGCCTCTCCCGCAGTCGTGCTTGCGGCGGCCGCGGCCCGGACCCGTCGGATCCGACTCGGCCCGCTCGTTGCGGTCCTACCGTTCCACGACCCGATCCGTCTCGCCGAAGCGTACGCGACCCTGGACCGGCTTTCGAACGGTCGCCTGGAGCTTGCGGTCGGGAGCGGGTACATGGGCCGGGAATTCCGTGGGTTCGGTTTGGATCCCGCTGCTCGATCCGTCGACTTCGCAGAGCGGTTACCTCGGCTGGTTGCGGCGCTCCGGGGCGAGCCCGTTCAAACGCGTCCCACCGCCCCTCCCGTTTCGCTCAACGTCGACCCGGTGCAGCGGCCCCACCCCCCGCTGTGGGTAGCCGCGGGCCGACCGGCGTCGATCCGCGACGTCGGTCGACGCGGCCACGGGATCGCGTTGATCCCGTACGCCACGCTCAGCGATATCGATGAACTCCCGGAGACGGTCCGATCGTATCGCCGCTCGCTCCCACGGGACGTCGAACCGCGAGTCCTCGCGGCGTTCCATGTGGCGGTGGGTGATCGGGATCGACCGGTCCGACGCCTCCAACGGTTCCTCGACTCACGCTTGGATCCGGAGGACGCCCGCCTCGCGGCCCACCGATCCCAGCACCCGGACCTGGGAGTTGCGGGAACGCTCGCCGATCGCGGTCTCACGTTGATCGGCGCTCCCGCCGAGCTGCGCGAGCGAGTGCATTGGCTCGAAGAGATCGGAGTGACCGAGATCGCCGGCATCTTCGATTTTGGCGGCGCGCCCTTCGAGGAGACCGTTCGGTCGATGCAGGGATGGGCCGGCGTGGCGGCGCTCGCCGAGGGATCGGTAGGTCTGACATCCGCGGACCACGAAAATCGCCAGAGCAGGGCTGGCACCTCGCCTCCCGAAGTACCCGAGCGTGCGACGGCGACCTCGGGGTGAGCCGGGTCAGCTCACGCCCTCCCCGCGTCCCTCGCCGGCTTCGGGACACCGGCCGGGGGTTCCGAGCGGGGCGACTCGGACCAGATCTGGTCGAAGAACAGCTGTTGGCCGGCGACGAAGCTCGGGTGGTCGGTCCACACCGCGACCTCGTCGACGTGGCGGTCCTTCGCCTCCGAGACCAGGAACACGAGCGCTTCTTTCCGGTCGACGATCGTCAGGCGGGTCGGTTGGGGCATCCGCTCCCGGATCTGGGCCTTGCGGTAGCGGCGCGTTGCCCGGCGGAGCCGGAGGAGCGTGGGACGCAGCCGTGGGTCCGCCTCGACCAACATCCGGACCGTGCCGCCGCCGGCGACGAAGGGGGCGATCCTCGTTTGGAGGCCGTGCTCGAGCGACTCGCGCAGGGACCGGAAGGTGAGCATCACGTCGATGCTTTCGGTCGCGCGTCCGATCATCTCCTGGAGGTAATCGTAGACGCGCGGCGATCCGACCAGGAGCTGGTAGCGGGGCGTGTCGCTGGAGGGTGCGGCGAGGCGGGCGAGGTGGCCCCGCAGTTCTTCGGCCACGCGCTCGTCCTCCTGCAGGACGGCCCGACGATTGCGCAGGTCGCGTTCGAGCAGTTGGGCGGGCGGTACGGGAGCGTAGCGGCGAGGTCGCTCGGCGGTGACCTCCATCAGGCCCTGGACGCGCATCGCGTCCAGGAGCCGATATCCGAGGACGCGATCGACCGCCGCATCTCGCGTCAGCTCGCGCGCCGTCGCCCGTCCGCGACGCAGCGCGGCGAGGTAGAGCTTGGCCTCACGCTCGGGGAGCCCGAACCGGGCGAGGGTGACGATGAGTTCGGCCCACTCCATGTTCGCTCCCACGCCCGTGGGCCGGTTCACCGAGCCGGGCCCCGGGCGGTCATGGTCGAGTCGCCCGCTATCATGTTTTCGGAAAACGAGGGCAGGAAAGGGTTGGTCGCGGCGCCTCCCTCTCCTCCTCAGACCCAGAAGTTCAGGAAGACGTTCGTCGGCTGGTCCGCCGACGCAGTGCCCGCCAGCTGAGCGGCGGCAAGGTCCGATGTCGAGACGATGCCGGACGTGGCGTTCAGCGACGGCCACGCGCTCTGGTTCAGGACCAGGACGACGACGACGTTCCACCAGATGTCCCTGCCGCCGGCCAACGTTCCGATCAGGTGGTCGTGACCGGGGAGGGGCACGACGCCGAGTCCGGGCACGTTGATCGTTGCCGGGTGGTCCCAGCAGACGGCGATCGACGCCGGAGCGCAGTGCATCTGTATCCCGTACGACGCCGGACTGTATGCCGGGTCGTAGGGGGCCGAGGACGGGCCCCACCAGGGTACCAGCACGTAGAACGGCGCGATCGTCGCCGGGTTCGCCGGCCACGTCGACGGGCCGACCCCGAGTTCTGGCGCGGCCTGCAGCGGCTGGGAGCCGTACGAGCTGTTGTACGTGACGTTCCCGCCAGTGAAGTAGCCGTTCCCGTAGAAGCTGGGGTAGACCTTGCCGTTGTAGAACACCGGCATCTGCACGCTCATGTTCAGCGCGCCGGTCGAGGCGACCGGGCCAGGGGTCACGTGGTGGCCCGCGACCTGGGGCAGGACCCGGAAGTTGAGGAACAGATTGGTGTTCAGGTCCGGCGATACGGCGCCCGTCGACTGGTAGTGGAGCAGTGCGTTCAGCGAGTTGATACCCGTGGTGCCGTTGTAGTCGGGGAACACCGACTGGTTGAAGACCAGGTCCACCGCGACGTTCCACCAGATGTCGTGGTCGTCCGCCGTGGTCGAGATTAGGTGGTCGTGGCCGGGCAGCGGGACCACGCCGAGGCCCGGGACGTTGATGGTCGCCGGGTGGTCGAAGCAGACCGCCACGCTCGCCGGGGCGCAGTGCAACTGGATCCCGTAGGCG
>JAKIWD010000194.1 GCA_022750205.1 Thermoplasmata archaeon | reverse complement strand
TCGATCGTGGCGGACTACGTCTCCCGGAACGCCCCGCGACTGAGCCCGCTGAGCCGGAAGGAAGCGGTCCGGCGCATTCGGCTCTAACGGCGATCGACTCGCTCGCAGCGGCCGCCGATCCCTCCGCGGCGCGCGTGCGCCGCTCGGCACCGCCTCGCTATTCTAGTCGACTCTGTGACGAGGAGGAGCGCTTCGGTCGGCCCGGGAGGGCCACGACAGAATGGACCTGTTCACGCACGTCGTATTCGCCTACCTCCTCTCGTTCGTGATCTGGGGACCGGCCTCCCCCCAGTACATCGCCGCCGGGGCGTTGGCCGGGGGACTCCCGGACGCCGACGCGTTGCTGTTCCCGCTCGCCCGACGATTCCCCCTGCTCGAGCACCACGGCATCACCCACTCGATCCTGGGCGTGACGCTCGTGGCCGTCGCCGGGAGCTTTCTCCTCCCGTTCCTGCCGTACTTTCCCCACGCCTCGACGTTCCTCTATTTCGTCGCGATGGAGATCGGCGGCCTCTCGCACGTCTTCCTCGACGGGTTCACCCACTTCGCGGTGACCCCATTCTTGCCGCTCTCGCTCCGCCAGCTCCGCCTCGATGCTGACGTCGCCATCAACATCGCGATGCTGACCCTCACCTCGGTCACCCTCGTCACGCTCAGCCTCGAGCGGGGGACCGTGCCGTTCACACTCTGGGTGGAGACCGCCTGGCTGCTGAGCGCCATCTACGGGGCGTACCTGCTCATGCGCGGCGTGGCCCGGTGGCGGGCCGACGTGGCCCGGAAGCGAGAGGGATACTCCCACGTCGCTCCGACGACGAACCCGAGGGTCTGGATGCTCCTCGACCAAGACGACTCACCGGAACGATACCGGATCCGCTACCGGCGCTACCGGTTCGGGGAGAGTGTGCCAAGCCCCGCTCGCTCGATGGAAGTGGCGAAAGTCGCTCGCACGTCGGGACCGGTACGGACCCCGCAGGAGGCACTCGAACGCACGTACGCCGCGGCGATGGAACACAACGGCTGGATGGCGATGCGCGCCCACGCCGGCGAGGCGGTGGAGCAGGGAAACGTGTTCGAGGTCCGGTGGTACATCGTCGAGGTCGCCGGCTTCGGCCGTACCCTGGGCGTTCGCGGCACGATCGACCGCTCGACCGGGGAAATGCGGCTGAGGTCGGGTTTCTTCCGCCGTCCGACGGGCGGACCGGGCTGACCGGCTCCCCCAGGTCGCGACCGCGCTGCGGGGCCGTAATCGCGGGTCGGGACCGCCGGGACCCACCCTCCCCGGACGGATCATTCCGACCGCGTCAGCTCACTTCGGCACGATGTCGTCCGGCCGTTTCGACGGCACCGCCGACTTCGTCCGAAGAATGGAGAGGTCCCGCGTGGCCACGACGTACGCCTCCCGCAGTTGCGCCGTGGCGAGGATTACGGCGTCCGGCAGTGTGAGGTCGGTCGATTCTCGGAGCTCGCCCCCGAGCAGCGCGATCGCCTCGTCCGCGGGCTCGATCGAATACGATCGAGAGGGCCGGAGAGGGCTGAGGAACGGCGGCCACAGGGCCGGGAGCTGGGCGACGGTGAACCCCGCGCGCGCCACTCGGACAGCGAAATCACGGAAACCAACGCCTTCAACCGGCCGTTGTCCACCGCGTCCAGCAATCGTCGCGCAGCCGCATGCCCGGATTCGCGTGGGGCCCCGGGGCCAGAAAGACGTTAGTGTCGACGAGTACGCGGGCGCCGCTCACGCACTCCCCACTCGTCGCGAACTCTCCGCTGATACTCGATACCGGTCTCCGACGAGGGGCCCCACCCGGCCAGGATCTGGGTCAGCCGGGACGGGCGCGCCTTCCGAATGACCGCGCGGTCTTCCGCCGCGACGTCGAACAAGAGCCGGTCCCCCGGGTGGAGCCGGGGGCGTCGCG
>JAKIWD010000096.1 GCA_022750205.1 Thermoplasmata archaeon | reverse complement strand
CGTGATCTCCGAACGCCGAAGGAGGATGGGAACGACGTTCCGCTGTCGGGGGTGTGGCTGGACGGGAGACCGCCAGCTGGCCGCCGGGCTGAACATCGGGCGAACCGCCCTGGCCGAGCTCCCACCGGGAGCGATGAGGTCCGGGCTTGGGGGGCTTAGGCTTGCCCCCGACGCCCTGGCCAATGATAGGATGATGCTCCGCTACCCACGGGTCGTTCCGGGAAGCACGGGTGGACTGGACGGTCAGGGAGGGTCAAGACCCCGAGTGCATGGTCGTCCGGGGTTTTGATTCAAAGCCCAGCGGGTCCTATGCGGGTGATCTGACCAGTCAACGACGGGCGGGCAAGTCCCTGCAGTATCGAGAGGGAAGCGAACGAGGCGGGGTTGCCCACCCGTGGCGTTGGTTGTTGCGCCCAAACCCGGGAGGGGCTGTCCGCCTCGCGCGTCCGTCCGCTGAGGGGGCTAGATATTCGCATTTCGTCGGAGTCAAGATCCCGCCCACCGAGAAGTGAAGTGAGACGCCGCGCTTAGGTCGCTACGATGAGCGCGAACTCGGGCGCCGACCACACGCCTCGGTCTCCCAACCCCCGCGGCATCTCGATCGGCTCGATCGTGATCGATTGCACGAAGCTGACCGAGATGATCGCCTTCTGGAGCGAGGCGCTCCACTACCAGGCGCAGGGTCCGATCCGACCGGACGGCGTGATGCTCAAGGATCCGAAGGGCGTCGGTCCGAACCTGAACATGAGCCTGTCCAACGAAGGTCCCCTCGAGGGCTATCGGCTCCACCTGGATCTCTACGTCACTGACCCGCTCTCGGAGCTCGAGCGGCTCCTCCGTCTCGGGGCGACGATGAACTTCCCGGCGGAAAAGGGCCGGGATTTTGTCACGCTGGCTGATCCGGATGGGAACCTGTTCTGCCTGATCGACACCGATTGGCCGGCGCATCGGGACTTTTGGGGCGACAACTGGGAGTACGGTCGGCGGGACTGACGGCAGGGGGCGCGCCCGCATCACGGCAAATGGCCCGCTGGACCCGGTGAGGCTCACTCGCGGTTGATCGCCCTCTCGAAAGCCACTAAGAGCCGGGGGTGCTCGGGGCGACCATGGGACTCGCATTGGGGTTTCCCCTGGACGACGCCCGAGCGATCGTGGCGTACAACCGCGCGGTGTTCGACCGGTTCGTCCGGAAGGTTCGCAAACTCCCGGGGAACGACGCGACGCGCCGGCGGGGGATCGGGCACGAGTCCTTGTTCGGCACTCTGGTGCACATCCTCAACGTGCAGGAGGTCTGGCTGGTCTACATCGCCCGGGGCCGTAACACCGACAAGGAGCTCGGCGTGCTGTTCGACGATCCGAGCCGCCATCCGAAGGATTGGGCCGGGTTCGACGCCTACGCGCAGCGGGTGTGGAGCGAGGTCGACCTGACCGTCCGGGGGCTGAAGCCGGGCGGCCTGAACCGGCCGATCAAGGCCTTCTGGATGACGGGCACCTACACGGTGCGGGATGGGTTTCTCCGGGCGACCTTCGAGGAGGCGCATCACCTCGGGGAGATCATCGGCGCCCTGTGGCAGAAGGATGTGGAGCCGCCCGCCATGACCTGGATAGAGGTGCGTCGGCGCCCGGCTCCGACCCGCTCGCGCGGGAAAGCCGCTCCGTAACTTCGGCTCGACGCGGCGACTTTCCAACGCGCCCTACCCCGGTCCATCGAGGAGTGATCGGCGGCCTCGTCATGTGGGAGCATGACGCGGGTGGATGGGAGAGCGAGCGTTAAGAAAGCCGGCGATTGACACCCCAACGCCCCTCGCGTCCAGCAACTCCCATGGCGACTTCCACTCCTTCACTCGAAGCAATCCACCTCACCAAAACCTATGGCAGCTTCACGGCCCTCTCGGACCTAACGCTCAAGATCGAGGGCGCAAAATGCGTCGGGTTCCTAGGACCTAACGGCGCCGGCAAGACGACCACCCTCAAGCTGTTCTCCGACATGATCTACCCAACCAGCGGAAAGGCGATCATCAACGGGCTGAACGTGCACGAGCACAAGCGCGAGGCGCTGCAATCGTGCGGGGTGCTGGTCGAGACGCCGGAGATCTATCCGGCCCTGACCCCTCACGAGGCGCTCTCGCTCATCGCCGAGGTCCGCGGGATCCCCGCCGCCCAGCGCGATTCCGTCATCCAGCACGCCCTGGGCTGGGTAGAGATGTCCGGCTGGGCCGACAAACGCACCGGCGAGTTCTCCAAGGGGATGAAGCAGCGGGTCAACCTCGCCGCGGTCCTCCTCTCGGACCCGGATATCGTCATCCTCGACGAGCCGACCACCGGCCTCGACCCGCGCGGGATGGCCGAGGTGCGGGACGTGGTCCGGGCGCTCAAGCGGCGCGGCAAATTGGTGTTCATGAGCTCCCACATCCTGTCGGAGGTGACCGACGTCTGCGACGAGGTCGCGATGATCGATCACGGCAAGCTCCTCGTGTACGACACGCTCGAGAAGGTGATGGCCCGCTCCAACGAATCGCGGACCGTCGTCGAGGTCGGCCTGTCCCGCCCGGCCGACCCCGCCAGTCTGAGCGGCCGGGTGGGCAAGATCGTCGGCGTCGAGGTCGTCGAGGCGATCGACCGCTTCAACCTCCGCCTGATCCTCACCCCCGGTGTCGAAGTGCAGGAGCGGGTGCTGACCGAGCTCACCGGCGCCGGCCTGGGCGTGATCAGCTTCCGTCCGTCGTCGTCGGCGCTCGAGGCGACCTACCTCGACATGATCAAGGATTCTCGATGAGCGCGACGGACAAGATGGAGTTCCCGGTGGTGACGACCTCCCTGCCGGACAGCATGACCCACGTGCTGACGATCACCAAGTACGAGCTGCTGAACTACTTCCGGAACCGGCGGTTCTACATCCTGCTCACGATCGGGCTGCTCATCAGCGGGCTGCTGGTCGCGCTCGTGGGATACTACCGACCGCCGGCGATCCTGTCCGACCCGCTCACCTTCTACACTCTCTGGTGGGGGATGGGGATCTCCTTCGTGGTCATCCTCTCGGGTATCTTCTTCGGGGGCGACGCGATCTCCGGGGAGTTCCAGAACAAGACCGGCTACTTCCTCGTCGGCAACCCGATCCGCCGCTCGTCGATCTACGTGGGGAAGTACCTCGCCGCCCTCGTGGCGGCGTTCATCATCTTCTTCGTCTACACGTTCATCGCCATCGCCAACGGCATCTACTACTTCGGGCCGACGATCCCGGGACAGTTCGTCGAAGCGATCGCGCTGGCGCTCCTCGGCGTGCTCGCCGTCCTCGCGTTCACGTTCTTCTTCAGCGCGCTGTTCAAGAGCAGCTCAATGTCGATCCTCGTCTCGGCCATCCTGCTGCTCTTCGGGTTCACGATCATCTCGGCCCTAGTGATCGGATTCGCGAGCTACGAACCGTGGTTCCTGCTCACCTACGGGGCGGGTGTCGTGACCGACGTCATGACGGTCCCGTACCCCGCGCATCGCGCCGTGATCCCGAGCCGCTTCGGGGGAGCGGCGACGCTCACCTTCACGCCGACGATCCCCGAGGGGATCATCATCATGTTCGCCTATTTCGTCGTCTGCGGCGTGCTCGGGCTCTACCTGTTCGAGCGCAAGGAATTCAACTAGGCCGCACCGGGCCGCGTGCGTCGCTACGGAGCGTCCGGCGTCGGCGGGTGGGTCGATCCCGCCGGCTCCGGCGCTTTCGCGCGCCCCGACGGGACCTTCGGGGCGGTCGTGGAGTTCTTCGCGTAATCGATGAGGATCAGCATCACCTCGTAGCTCAGGTTCACCCGACGCCGCAGGGCCTCACGGTCCCCCGGCGCGGGAGGCGCCTCGAGGACCGCCAGCACATTTCGACCGAAGGAGTGGGCCATCCCGAGGCGGGCGGGGTCGGTCACCGGATAGGCCGGTGACCCCAACGAGGCCGTGAGCTCACGGATGCCTTCGCGGTGCTCCTCGTACATCGTGAGGAGTTGGGCGTCGGGGAGTGCGGAATCCGGGCTGACGAGCTCCATCCGTTAACGGGTGGAATGCAGTTCGTCTAAAACTCTGCGGGGCGGCGCCGACGAACGTCTTGCACTCCGCGGCTGTGCTGCGGCGATGGGAGTCTCACCCGTCGCCGGAGCTGAGGGGTCCGGCCCCGTGGTCGTGCTGGGTGCCGGGTACGCCGGCCTCCGGTTCGCGCAGGAGGTCCGTCGGCGCACCCACGGCCGCTTGCCCGTCGTCCTCGTGGACCGGCACCCCGTTCACGTGCTGCGAACGGAGCTGTACGAGGTGGGCCGATTGGCGCGCGGTTCCGCCGATCCGCGCCGGTTCCTGATCCCCCTCGACCGCCTGCTCGGTCGACCCGGGGTCGAGGTGCGCACCGGTGACGTGACCCATATCGACCTCTCTGGTCGGACGGTCCAGGTCAACGATGCTCGACTCGACTGGGGCAGCCTGGCCATCTGTCTGGGCAGCGTCCCGGCCTACTACGGGGTGCCCGGAGCGGCCGAGTTCGCACATTCGGTCTACCGTCTCAGCAGTGCACTCCAGCTCGGTCGCGCGCTCCGAGAGCTCGAGCACGAGTCGCGAAGTTTCGCCGCGGGCCGTCGACCGACGGTCGTCGTCGTCGGCGGGGGATCGACGGGTACCGAGGTCGCCGCGGAGATCGCGACCGTCGATTGGACCCGGCTCGCCGGGCGGGGCGCGCGGCCCCCCGCCGTCACGCTCGTGACGGGGTCCGTCCCCCTCCTGGCGGGGTTACCGGACTCGCTCATCGCCCATGCGCGAACGCTCCTGGGGAAGGCCCACGTGGAACTGGTGGAGGGGACCAACGCCGCGCAGGTAGCGGCGCAATCCATCCGGTTGACCGATGGACGCACCCTCTCGTTCGATCTCTGCGTCTGGGCCGCCGGCGTCCAGGCTCCGGAGCCGGTGAGGACGATGGCCGTTCGCCATGGTCGCAGCGGGCGGATCACGGTCGACCCGACGCTCGAGATCCCCGGGCACCCGGGCGTCTTCGTCGTCGGGGATGCCTGCGAGGTCGCCGACCCCGATACCGGGGTCATCGCGCCCGCGACCGCCCAGGCGGCGGTCGCCGAAGCCGCCCTGGCGGCTGCCAACCTGGTCGCCCGCCGGAGGGGTCGGCCGTTGGAGCCGTTCCGATACCGGGAGCGCGGCGTCGTCGTCTCGGTCGGAACGTTGGCCGCCTCGGCGACGATCCGGCATCTCACGCTGTGGGGTGCGCCGGCGAAGGTGATCAAGCGCGCCGTCGAGCGGGAGTACCCGGTCAAAGCGCTCCGGGGCGCGCGGTGAGAAGCCCATATGGGCAGCGACTCGCTCGGGCCGATGACAGCGATGAAAGCTCTCGTGCTGATCGGCGGGTTCGGAACTCGGCTGAGGCCGGTCACCTATACGATCCCCAAGCAATTGATCCCGATCGCCGGGAAACCGATGCTCTACCACGTCCTCGATCTGCTCCCCCCTGACCTCGAGGAGGCGGTCCTCGCGACGGGATACAAGTCCGCGGAGATCGCGGCGTACGTCGCGGCCCACCCTCCCCGGGTCCCCGTCCGCTGCGTCCCCGAGGCGGAGCCGCTGGGCACCGGCGGCGGAATGAAGAACGCCGGCGCCGACATGAGCGACCCGTTCATCTGCATGAACTCCGACGTGATCGCCGAACTGGACATCCATGCCGTGCTGGAGACGAACCGCCGCAAGGCGGGTGTCGGGACGATGACCCTGGCCCGGGTGGAGGACACATCGCCGTACGGCGTGGCCGCGCTCGACGCGGACGACCGGATCACCCGTTTCGTCGAGAAGCCCCGACCCGAGGTGGCGCCGTCCCACTGGATCAATGCCGGTCTCTCGGTGTGGCGGCGGTCGGTCCTGGACGGGATCCCGCCGGGGCGCCCAGTGAGCTTCGAGACCGAGGTGATGCCCTCACTGCTGGAGCGGGGGACCTATGGGTTCCGCCTCGGAGGGTTCTGGGAGGACGCGGGGACGCCCGCTCGCTTGCTCCGCGCCCAGCAGCTCCTCTTCGATGGGGGACGCGGCGGCTCGGGCGCGCTGCCGGTAGGCGCGACGGGGCGGGGTCCCGTGGCGACCGGCACCGGCGTCTCGGCCCGCGGCGCGACGTTCGGGCCCTACGTGACCCTGGGGGCAGGGGTGACGGTCGAAGCCGGGGCCCACATCGAGAACAGCGTCGTGATGGACGGGGCGATCATCGGCGCGGGGGCGCACGTGGCGGGATCGATCGTCGGCCCGTCGGCGCGGATCGCGGCGGGCCAGCGTTTGGATCAGGCGATCGTCGCGGAGGAGGGCAACGGCTAGCTCGGGTGGAAGGCCGGGCCGGTCACGGCGACCTTGACCGCCGCGTCCGGGTTTCCCGCGAGCGCGAACGCCTCCGGCAACTTGTCCAACGCGACCTGGTGGGTGACGATCCCCGAGAGGTCCAGCCGC
The DNA here is from genome assembly GCA_022750205.1 of Thermoplasmata archaeon. Taxonomy (GTDB): domain Archaea; phylum Thermoplasmatota; class Thermoplasmata; order Lutacidiplasmatales; family UBA184; genus Lutacidiplasma. Next base: position 1,682 of record JAKIWD010000096.1, on the reverse strand, counting down.
CGGTTCACGAGGAGCGCGTGGACGTCGCCCACCTCCCGCTCGGTGGTCGCGTAGGTGGGGACCACCCGGATCCCTCGTAAGTACAGGTCCTGGAGGTCGACGTCCAGTCGACTGCCGGCATCCGGAAGCCCGAAGAGGTTCAACGTCCCGCCGCGACGCACGAGGCTGGCCGCGAGGCGGAGGGCGACGGGGCTACCGGTCGCGGCCACCGCGAGGTCGACCCCGTCCCCACCGGTAGCCGCACGGACGGCGGACTCCGCGGCTCCGGGCTCGCGCGGGTCGATCACGCTGGTCATCCCCCCGGCGACCGCGACGGCCCGCCGCAACGGAGAGAGCTCGGCCCCACCGACCCACCGAGCCCCGAGCGCGGCCGCGAGGCGGGCGTAGAGAAGCCCGACCGGCCCGAGCCCGACGAGGAAGACGGAGTCACCGGCATGGAAGCCCACCCGGCGTTGGGCAGTGAGGGCGCAGGCGGTGGGTTCGAGCAGGCTGCCGGTCGCCCAGTCGATCGACCGGTCGAGTCGCAGGATCGCGCCGCGCTCCACATTCTCCCGGGGGACACGGAAGCTCTCGGCGAACCCGCCGGGGTCGATGTTCGACCGCGAGTAGGACGGGCAGAACGTCAGGTCTCCCCGGCGGCAGACCGGACAGTTCAGGCACGGCACGTGGTGGTGGACGAACACCCGTTCGCCCGGCACCAGTCCGGAGACCCCGTCCCCGACCACCTCGACGACGCCGACGGGCTCGTGCCCCAGCCGACCGGCGCTCTGGTAGTTGCCCCGGAGCTTCTCGAGGTCCGTCCCGCAGACCCCGCAGGCGGCCATGCGGACGACGACCTCGCCTTTGCCGGCGTGGGGTGACGGCCGCTCGACGAGCGCCAGGCGACCGGGGCCGTCGAGGATCCCGACCTTCATCCGCGCCGGCGCGCGGCGGTGATCGACGCGTCGAGGATCTCGACGCCCTCGTCGATCTCGTCGCGCTGGATCACGAGCGGCGGGATGTACCGGATCGAGGAGCGGCCGCAGGGGAGGAGGAGCAGCCCGCGCCGGTACGCCTCCTCGATGACCCGGTCCTTGAGCTTGATGTTCGGCGTCTTGTCCCGCCGGTTGTCGACGAACTCGGTCGCGACCATGAGTCCCAGGCCGCGGACGTCGCCGATCTCCTCGTGCTTGTCCATGAGCTCGGTGAGGCGCTTCTTGAGGTAGTCCCCCTGGACCGCCGCGTTCTCGCGCAGCTTCTCGCGTTCGATCACGTCCAGGGTCGCCAGCGCCCCGGCCACGGCGACCAGGTTGCCCCCGAAGGTGTTGGAGTGGGCGCCCTGGTAGGTGTAGTCGAGCTCCTTGCGGAACACCGCCGCTCCGATCGGCAGCCCGCTCCCGAGCCCCTTGGCGATCGTCACGATGTCCGGGACGACGCCGTGGTGCTCGATGCCGAACCAGGCGCCGGTGCGGCCGATCCCGGCCTGGACCTCGTCGTCGATGAGGAGGATCTCGTGCTCGTCGAGGATCGTCTTGATCGCGGCGAACCATCCCTTCGGCGGGACGATGTAACCTCCCTCTCCCATCACGGGCTCGGCGATGAACGCGGCGACGTCCTCCGGCGGGATCGTCGTGTCGAAGTACATCTCCTTGAGGATCTTCGCACAGTAGAGGTCGCAGCTCGGGTACTCGAGCTTGTACGGG
>JAKIWD010000157.1 GCA_022750205.1 Thermoplasmata archaeon | reverse complement strand
CGCGCTGACGGACCAGATGTCGTTGTAGATGTCGGAAATGTCCTTGGAGCCGCCGAACATCAGCGTGCTCTCGGTGTCCGGGTCGTACGCGAGCCCCTCGCCAGAACGCGGGTTGGGGTAGACCGCGGGGTACGGGTTCGGCGTCAGGTTCAGCCACGAAGACGGTCCCGTCGCGGCCGGAACCGTCGCCGGGGCGCTCGGTTGCGCGGCGCAACCGAAGGGAGGGAACGAATGGCAGGTGGCGGGAGTCAGAAAGCTCGCCACCGTGACGGGCGGTGGGGGGGGCGAGGCCGAAGACGTCGAGACGGGGTGGATCGCCTTCGCGTGGGCGGGAGAGGCGATCGACATCGCGTCGGTCGTCCGGGTCCCGGGTGAGACCGGCGGGGCGGCCGCCGATGCGTGGACCGGAGCGAACCCCGTGAGCAGCATGAGCAACACGGCGGTCAACGACCATGTCATCGTTCGCCAGGTCCCCGTGGAGCGGCGAGGGCGGCGGATGACTCGCAACGCCCCATCGGCGCCGGTGTCCGTTGCCTCCGAACCGCGGTCGGGGGAACGGAGACGAGAACGAGCGCCGAACACTTGATGTCCGGCGGGGAGTACGAGGAGGACCCGCTCCACACAGAGCGAATCGAAGGGTTGCCGGAGCGGCCTCACGAGTCTCGGTCCCTCGTGGGAGCCCCCAGAAGGCGGGCAACCGTCTCCTCAGGTATAGACGTTGTGCCGGGGCCGGCCACTGGAGCGACCTCGCGGCGAGCGAACGCAGGAATACTCGGGCGGCCCTGGTGGGGGGATATAGAGTGCCGAGCCGCGCGCCGCGACGCTCGACAGCCCCGTACCGTCGTAATACGTTCGTGGCGAACGCCCTGCGGAAACGCGGTCCCTTCGCGGATCGCTCAACCAGCCCACGCCCCGGACCGAGGGTCGGTCGGGGCGCGCCGATCACCCCGGCGGGGGAGCCGGAGAAGGCGGCGACGACGTTGGCGTCCCTGCCATCGGAGGGGCGGCACCAGACGGTCCGCGGCGTCGGCGCGTCACGATAACGACAATCACCAGGACGGCGGCCGCGGCGATGAGCGGTAGCCCGACGTACAGCAGCACGTTGAAGGGGCCTGCAGAGGAGGGCGACCGAGGGGTGCCACCGCCCGACGAGGGCGCTCCGGCGGCGATCGGAGCCAGACCGGCCCCTACCTCAGCCACGAACAACGACTCCTGCCCCGCCGTGGCGCCGGAACCGGGGACCACGGCGAACAAGAGGATCGAACCCCCCACCTGCGACATACCGAACCGCCCAATGTGGGCCGCGGAAACGGACGCGAGCGGCGTCTCCGAGCCCGAAGCCGCGACCTCCTCGCCGGACCAACCGGTGCCGTTGGACACGTAGAGGATGAACGAAGAGCCGGCGGCGGCCGCTTCGGCGTCCGTCGCGTCACCGGGCAGGCGCACCGAATCGGCCGCGGCTCCCGTCGTGGTGTCGTATAATACCACGAGGCCACCCGTCGGCTGGCGATAGCGGAGCAGCAATACTGGATCGGTCGCCGGGACGAACCGCTCTTCGACGAGGCTCCCGTTGGCGGGTGCCGAGTACGCGAGCGCGACGATCGCCCCGCTCCCCAGTTGGACCTCGGTGAAGTTCCCGCCGTCCTGCTGCAAGATGGCGTACCCCGGCGACGACCCGGACGCCTCGCTCCGGGCGGAGACGACCTCCCCATACCCGGTGACCGTGGTGGTCGAGAGCATCGCACCGGAGAGGAAGGAGTAGGTCACGAGCCCCTGGGGCGTGGTGGCGCCCGCGATGATCCCCGGGGAGACGAGGGCGACGACGATCGGGGCGGCACCGGAGGTATCGAGCGCGTACGACTGCGCCACCCCTGACGTGGTGAAGTCGCGGACGGGACCCCAGCTCTGGTTGCTCGGGTAGTAGATGGCCCCGTGCAGGGCGAGGAGGTTGACCGCCGCCGGACTCGACCCCACCGCCTCGTTGAGCGGCAAGGCATCCCAGACGACGGCGACGCTCCCGTCGGGGAGGGTGGCCGATTGTGGCGCGCTCAACAGGAATCCCGGATCGGACGGGGTCGGGATCGGGACGGCCGCGCCGGAGCTCGCGTTGAAGTCAAGCCCGGAAAACGTGAGCCCGCGCTGGACCGGCTGGTCGACGCGATCGTCCGTGTAAAACAGGTTCGCGCCGCCGAAATCGCTCGCGGCCGTCGGCGCGGCGTGCGGGTAGATGTCGGAGATCGCGACACCCGCCGTCTCGGAAGGCGTCCAGCTCAGGTGGTCGTAGCCCGTCGTGTTGTAGGCACGCGGGTCGACCTGCCAGACCGCACCGCTGCCGTTGTTGTACGCCGACGCGGGCGTCGACGCTTGCGGACGTTCCGGGAGGGAAGGCATCCCGTGATAGATGGTCGCCGGCCCCGTCAGGTTCCACATCGTGCTCCAGAAGAGGATCTGCAGCTGGAGCTGGACGGTCCCGTTCACCCAGATGTTCGACCAGGCGAACGGCGGCGGGCTGATCTCGAAATTCACGGCCACGGCGATCGTGCCGCCCGCCGAGACCGACGCGACGCCGATGCCGAAATTGATCGCCACCTGGAGCGGCAGGCTGAGGCTGCCGATCAGCTGGGTGACCATGAAGTTCATGCCGGCGGCGATCGAGGTATTGTTCGAGCTCGCCGGGACCATCACCATCTCGAGCGCGACGGCCGGGATGAGGTCGACGGTGAGGCTGAACCCGATAGTGATCGTGTTGCCGAGGATGTCGAAGGAGTACCCATAGATCGGGAAGTTCCCCTTGAAGTCGCCTTGGATGGCGATCGTCAGGCTGGCACTGACCCAGTCGATCTCCTCGACCCCGTTGCTCGCTTGGACCGACATCGTGCCGATCAGCTGGAGCGACGCCGAGATCGTCAGGCTGAACGCCCCGAACGTGATCGCCGGCGGGGTCTCGATCAGCGTACCCGACAGGCTGACCGTCCCCGAGCTCGTCTCGGAGATGCTGACAACGACCGACGGGAGCAGATTGTAGATCCCCTGGATCAGCGGGACCTGGCTCGGGAGCGTGAAGTTGAACAATTGGCTGAGGCTGATCGAGATCGATTGAACGATGGTGTACCCCAGGTTGAACGGGCCGGGCCCCGTCGTGTTCGACGTCTGGACGACGCCGGGGAAGTCGATGAACGTCAGTAGGAACGACGGGGTTTCGACGACGTTGAACGCCAGCGTGGCGTTCTCCGTCCAGCTCGAGGTCGAGGCGACGACCTGCAGGAGCGCGCCCGTCTCCGAGTTGCCCATATCGTAGGTCGCCTGCCACCAGTAGTTCGAACCGTTCTGGTGGCTGAACGTCAGGACCGCCGAGGTTCCCAGCGTGCCCGTCATACCGGTCACGGCGGCGTTGTCGATCTGGGCGTACACCGAAAAGGTGTTCGAGAACGAGATGCCGGTGTAGAACGTCCCATTGTACTCGGGGTGGATCGAGACCGCCTCGGGCGGCTCGGCAGTGAACGTCCAGTTCGAGAACGCGTGGGCGGTCGGTTTCTCCGAGTCCCAGACCGACACGCTCAGACGGTAGACGTTGTACGCCCCCGGGTCCGGTGCACATCGCGTCAGCACCATCGCCGT
>JAKIWD010000141.1 GCA_022750205.1 Thermoplasmata archaeon | reverse complement strand
TCCAGCCGGGGGAATGTGACGGTGCAAGGTGTCCCCGCGAATGTCACAGTCGCCTTCGTCGCGAACGCCTCGACGGAGTACGCGCTTCGGTTCCGCGACGCCGGACTCCCCGCGAACGACGCGTGGACCATCCGAATCGCGAACGAATCGAACTCCACCCTCGGCCCCTCGCTGCAGTTCCTCCTCGCGAACGGGACCTACGAGTTCTTCGCGAACGCCACGGGATACTCCGCAACTCCCTCGCAAGGACCGATCACGATCAATGGGAGTGCGAGCGTGGCAAACTCGATCCTGGTGTCGTTCGCGCTGACCCATGCGCCCCCGCCCCCGAAGTTTGCCCTCGTGTTCGAAGTCGGCGGGCTACCGACCGAGACGGTCTGGGGCGTTGCGATCGCGGGCAACACGTCGACCACCCGCAACGCGTCGCTATCCGTGAGCGAGCCGAACGGCAGCTACTCGCTCCGGATTCTCGGGGTTCCGGGCTACGAGTGGGTCAGCGGGATTGCGGCGGACCGAATCACCTGGAGCGGCTCCATCGCGGTCGCGGGAGCCAGTCGCACCTTCGACCTCCTGTTCACGCCGTTTGCATGGTCGATCCAGTTCCACGAGACCGGGCTCCCCGACGGGACAGGGTGGAACGTGACCTGGGATACCCCGGCCCCGCCTGGCGCGGACGCAGCCCCCACGAACGACTCCACGAGCGGGAGTTACGGGACGGGGGCACCCAACGGGACGTTCGCATTCGTCGTGTCCGGCGTCCCGGGGTTCGTCACTCCGCCCTCCGGCACGGTCACGGTGCACGGAGCGCCGCTCCTCGTCAACGTCAGCTTCGTCCGTGTCCCCGGATCGTCCACCCTGTTCGGGACGGCGCCCGTCGTCGTGTTCGCGGCCATCGGTGGGGCGGTCGCCGTGGTGGCCCTGCTGGCCGTCGCTCTCCTGATCCGCCGCCGTGGTGGGCGATCACAGAACACGACGGGCCCGGATTCGGACCTCGAGTCGGCGGAGACGGCTCCGTTGGCAGACTCGGAAGAGCCCGCGGACGCAGGGAGATCCGGATGAGCGAACGCCGGCGAACTGGACGCGGGAATCCGGAAGGGTTTAGTGGGACCGCCCGGCTTCGCGCCGCATGATCCGCTCGACCTTCCTCCACATCCCCGGGGTCGGGCCCGTCACCGAGGCCGAGCTCTGGCGGCGCGGGGTCCGCGACTGGTCGGATGTGGAGCGCTCGGCCCGCCTCGCCGAGCTCCCCGAGTCCCTGACGGGTCGTCTCCGGATCGCCGTCCAGGAGAGCGAGGCCGCACTGGCCGAACGTCGGGTCGACTACTTCGCCCGCCGGCTCCCCCCCTCGGAACACTGGCGGCTCTATCCGTCGTTCCGCCAGGAGACGGCGTTCCTCGACATCGAGACGACCGGCCTCTCCCCCTACGAGGGGATCGTCACGGTGGTCTCGATCCACGGCGGAGGCCACACGCGGACGTTCGTCGCCGATGAGGACCTCGAAGAGCTGCCGGCCTATCTGCGGAGATTCCGCCTGCTCTCGACGTTCAACGGGAGACTGTTCGACGTGCCGTTCCTCGAAAGCCGATTCCCCGGGATGCTGGTCCCATCGGTGCACATCGACCTCCGATTCCTCCTCTACCGGCTTGGCTATTCCGGCGGTCTCAAGCGGATCGAGCAGACGCTCGCCCTTGGGGACCGGTCCGGAGTAGAGGGGATCCACGGCCTCGACGCGGTCCGCCTCTGGGAGGCCTATCGTCGGGGCGACGCGAACTCCCTCGCCCGGCTCGTCAAGTACAACCGGGCCGACACCGTGAACTTGGAGCCACTCCTCGAGTTCGCAGTGGCGCGGCTCTCCGACCGGTTGCTGCCCGGCCCGATCAGCTAAGCCGGACCAACCAACTCGACCAGACGGGGCGCGGGGATGGCGGGAGCCCCCTCGACCGGCGTGGCGCGCGCGATCCGCTCCGCCGCCCGCTCGCAGTACTCAAGCGAGGCGTCGACGCTGAGGTAGTGGCGGCCGTGGCGCCGGGCGACCGCCCCGACCGTACCGGTCCCGCCGAACATGTCGAGGACCGTGTTGCCCCGATAGCTGTAGAATTTGACCAGGCGCTCGATGAGCGCCTCCGGGAACGGCGCCGGGTGGCCGCGCCGCGCCCGCTCGGGGGGGATGGCCCAGAACCCGTCCGAGTAGCTCTGGAATTCCGCGGAGGTGAGGTCGCTGTCCTCCTTGCGGCCCGGGAGCTTCCATTGCCCCTTCGAGAACACGAGGACGTACTCCCACGAGGGGACGATGTGCGGGTTGGAGGGGCTCCGCCAGCTCCCCCAGGCCGTCCGCCGGCCCATGGTTTGCTTGTACCAGATCACCTCGGTCCGCATGATGTAGCCGAGCGCGCGCAGGTCGGCCGTCAACTCGTGGTGGATCGGACGGAACGCCTTGATCGACGTGGGGGCCACGTTCAGGGCGAACCGGCCGCCGACCACGAGAACGCGATGCAGATCTCGCCAGACCTCCTTGAGCCACGCGAGGTACTCATCGTGCGCCCGGTCGTCGGCATACCCGGCGTACTCGATTCGCAGGTTGTACGGCGGCGAGGTGATGGCGAGTTGGACCGAGTTCGCCGGAATCCGCCGGAGCGCCTCCTGGGCGTCCCCGTGGACGACGAGGTCGACCCCAAGCGGCCGTCGAGTTCGAAGGGTCCCCGAACTCCGCCGAGAACCCACCCTCTCCACCCGGCTCGATTCCCCAACCACCCTTCCACCCCAAATCGGTGCTGGTTGCGCGGGCGCGCCTACCTGCTGGGAGGCGGAGGTGACTTCGACCCGAGCGCGCACCGGTCCGGTACCGTTCCGTCCGGCGCCGAGGAAGCGCTATACTCCGAGGGACTTGGACCGGCGTGCGCATCGGGATCGTCGTTCCGACCTTTCCGACCGGCGTCACCTCGTCCGAATTGTGGCTCGCGCACGGCCTCGCCGGCCGCGGGCACGAGGTCACCGTATTCTCCTCGGACCGCGCTGCGGCCCGGGACCGGGCCTGGGCAACGGGAGCCGGCCCGCCCACTCCGCCCGACTTCCCATTCCGAGTGCAACGGATCTCGTCCCTGCCCCTGGCGTACGCCGAAGCGTCCGTGCCGCTACGAGTCTCGGAGATCCTCGGGTCACGGCCCGATGTTTGCCTCCTCCAGGAGGACTATCCGCCGCTGTCGCAGTTCGTCGCCCATGTCGCCCATTCCTCCGGTATCCCGTACCTTCTCACCTGCGAGCGGTACGACGACCTCGACCGGGGAATCCCATGGCTGGCCGTGCGCGCGTTCGAGCGGACGACCCTCCCCCGACTGTGGCGGTTCAGCGCCGCCCTCACCTTCCACTCGCGAGCGTCGATGCGATTCTTTGCGGCCCGCGGAGTCCCACCCGGACGGACCCATTTCATTCCCTCGTGCACGAACAGCCAACTGTTCCGACCGGGCGAGGGGCCGAGCCCCCCAGCGGTCGAAGCGCTCTGGAGCCAGGGCGCGCGCCGGATCCGTGTCCTGACGGTCGCCCGGCTGCACCCGGCGAAGGGGCTCGACACCCTCGCGCGGGCGATCTCCCTGGCGCGACGGTCGCTCCCCTCCCTGGAGGCGATGGTCCATGGCCGCGGTCCGGACGAACCGAGGCTGCGGGCGACGATCGCCTCCCTCCGCGTCGGTGACGCCCTCTCCATCGATCGCTCGTCGTTCCCCTTGGCCGACCTTCCCGCGCTCTACCGCTCGGCGGACCTCTACGTCCAGCCCAGCCGACGGGAGCCGTTCGGGATGGCCGCCCTCGAGGCGATGGCGTGTGGATTGCCCGTCATCGCGTCGGCGACGGGGGGCCTCGCGGATCTGGTCGAGGACGGCACGAACGGCCTGCTCGTGCCGCCCAGCGACGCCGAAGGACTGGGAGCCGCGATTGCTCGGCTGGCGGGGGATGACGAACTGCGCCGTCGGATGGGTCGCGCCTCCCGCCAGCGCGCCGAGTCGCTGTTCGAGCTGTCGACCGTCGCGCGGGCGTACGAGGACCTGATCCTTCGAGCCCCGTCGTCGACGAACTAGCCGTCTTCGGCCCGGTTCGCTACTTTCCTATAGATGGGGGCCGTCCTCGCCGACGGGAGAAACCCACCGATTCCATGACCGACCTACCGCAGCCGAACCCGGAAAAGCTGAACCTGCTGCTGGAGCAGTTCGTCCACGACCTCGGCGCCGTGATGCACGGCTCTACCATCGTGATCGGTGAGAAGCTCGGGCTCTACGTGGCGCTGGACGTGCCGGGGGGTCGGACCTCCACCGAGCTCGCCAAGGCCACCGAGACCAACGAACGTCTCATCCGGGAATGGCTCGCCGCGCAGGTGACCTCGGGGTACGTGACGTACGACGGGGCCTCGGAGCGGTACTCGCTCACGCCCGAGCAGGCGTTCGTCCTCACCAATGAGAGGGGCCCGGCCTACTTTCCGGGCGCCTTCATCCTCGCTTCCTCGAACTACCGGGACGAGGCACGGATCATCGACGCCTACCGGTCCGGCAAGGGGGTCGGTTGGCACCAGCGGGACGAAAACCTGTTCATCGGGACGAGCAAGTTCTTCCGGCCCAACTACGTCGGCAACTTGGTCGGTTCCTGGCTCCCCGCCCTCGAGGGAGTCGTGCCGAAGCTCGAGGCCGGCGCCCGCGTGGCCGACGTTGGCTGCGGGTACGGCTCGTCCACCCTTCTGATGGCCGCGGCGTACCCCCGTTCGGAGTTCTT
>JAKIWD010000160.1 GCA_022750205.1 Thermoplasmata archaeon | reverse complement strand
CGAGGTTCTCGGTCGACAACGCGTAGACGGTGAGGATCCGGACCCCGGCTTCCAGGCACCAGTCGAGGAGCTGCTCGAGCTTGTCCTTCCCCCGAACGTGGCCCTGCGCGATCACCATGCCGTGGTCCGCGGCGAACCGGCGGTTGCCGTCCATGATGATGGCGAGGTGCCTGGGTACCGCATCGGCGTGGACCCGCTCCAGGAGCGTCCGCTCCTGGGCGTCCCGCAGCGCTCCTGCGACGGCGGTCGAGAGCGAGCCCCGGGAGCGCTCCGGAACCGGCGGCGGGTCGTCCACGGTGATTCGAGGAACGCCAACGGGTTAACGGTTCCGCCGTCGGCCGGCGATGTCGCGGGGAGCGCCCTGGTCGGGAGTTTCGGTCGTCCGCCGGAGCGGTCGACATTCGAACCCGAGTCCCAAGCTCGACAGACTTAGATCCTAGACCGCTAGACTACCAGGGCAGCCCCGCCGCCGCTAGCCGCTTTCGTTCATGAATCTTGCGCGACGCGGTTCGGGACCCTGGTCGCCCCCGAGGGCGCCGTCGACCGGACGGAGCGAGCGCTAGGGCGGACTCGGTTTGCTCGGTCGCCGGCGGCGAGGCCAGAAGATGTAGACGGCGAGCACGGCCACGATCAGGAGCGCGACGACGATGAGCCCGACCGTCGTCGTCGTCAGAAAAGTTCCGGCGGCGGCAATCGGTGTCAGCGTGATCGACGCATGCGTCGTCACGTCGGAGGTCACGGTGACGGTCTTGTCGACCTCGAGGAACCCGGGAACCGAGGCATTCAGCTGATGCGGGCCCGGCTTCAGGGTGACGTTGAACCAGCCCGAGAGGGTGACGACGACGGGGTGGCCGTCGACCGTGACCGTGGCATTCGTGGGAGAGACCGCCCCGGCGATCCAGCCGGAGCTGATGTTGAGCGCGAGCGCGATGCGGGTCGACTCATTCGCACGGATGGTCTCCGAGGCGCTTCTCGGATCGTACTGCGGGGCGGTCGCGGCGATCGTGTGCACGCCGGGCGTCAGGTTGAGGGAGAACGATCCCGACGTCACCACGATGGGCTGTTGGTCGACGAGGACGGTCGCCCACGCGGGGGAGATCGTGCCCCCGAGGGTCCCGACGATGAGGACGAGCGAGAGGTTGGAGACGAGGTGGCCCAAGGGCACCATCGTGAGCGGCCCGGACGTCGACGGGTCGAATCCCGGAGCGGTCGCGTTCACCCAGTAGGTGCCGACCAACTCCTGGACCGAGTACGCCCCGTTGACGACCGAGACGTCGGCGCCGTTGATGGTCACGGTTGCGTTCCCGGGGAAGACCGTGCCGTTGATCCAGCCCGGTAGCGGGACGAGGGTGATCGGCAGGTACGTCGTCTGGTTGAACTGGACCGAAACGGAGTGGTTGACGTACGAAGCGTACCCGTAGAGCGTCGCGCTGAGGGTGTAGGTTCCCGGAAGCGTCGAGGATGTGAAGGATCCATTCGCGGCGACGGCGATCGGCGTGGAATTCAGCAGGACCGCGGCGCCCGTGGGTGAGACGGACCCTGCGAGGGTTCCCGGGACGGCCGGCAGCGTCAGGTTCACGTAGCTCACGTTTCCGGGCGTGACGTTCCCCACGGCCATCGCCGGCCAGTGGCCGACCGCCCACGCCTTCACCTGGTACGGGCCGGGAGTCCGGACGAGATCCACGGTCCCGAGCGGGGTCGCGGTGGAAACCCCGTCGACCTTGACCGTCGCATTCCGCGGGAGCACGTTCACGACGAGATTGCCGGGAGCTCCCGCCGCATGGCACCTCCACCCCTGCACCGGCACGAAGCAGGCGAGCCACCGGTCGGCCCCGTGGACCGACGTGGCCAGGGTGAAGTTCTCGGAGTCGACCGAACCGTACCAGGCGGCGAAGAACCAGGTGGTGCCGTTGACCAGGACTTGGGCGGGGGCGGTGAGGTTGACTGTGTCCCCAACGAGCGCATCGACCCCGACGGAGCCCGTCCCCACGCTGGTGTTGCCGGGGAACGGGACCGTGCCGTTGACGGTGATGTTCACCGGGACGTTCGAGCCCAGCGTGGCGTTGGTGAGCTCGCTCGTGTAGAACGTGATGTTGTAATTGACGCCCCACAAACACGGCGAGCAGTCCCACGCCAGCGACGATCGCGCATCGGTCCAGAGGGGTCGGGCGCCGAGCTGGTCGGCGACGATGTGCGTGTAATCGCCGATCCACCATCCCGCGCTCCCCCCGACGGCGTACGTGGGGACGGAGTCGTTGTCGCTCACCGCAAACTGGGGGTCAAACGTCGCCCCCCCGTCGTGGGATTCGGCGCCGTAAAGGCGGTAATGACCGTCCGAGAACCGTTCTCCGTACCATTCGGCGTAGACGGTGCCGTCGGGTCCAACTGCGATGTCCGGCTGGTACGACTCGAGGGTGGTGTTCGAGTTGATGGCCGTCGGATTCGACCACGTCGTCCCGTTGTCCGACGAGTAGGTCAGCGAGATGACCGGAGTCCCGATGGCGCCTCCCGAGCCGTTCTGCCAGATGGAGAACAGCCGTCCGGCGTACGGGGTTCCGGCGGAATCATCGATCCCGAGCCCGGGGAGCATGAACGCTCGGAAAGAGTCGGGCGACGGCGTCGCTCCGCTGGTCGCGGTCGCGAGGAGCTTCGGGGTGCTGAAGTGGGCGCCGTGGTCGGAGGACCGGCAGAACTCGACGCCGTTGTTGGCCCACGTGGCGTCGACGCCCCCCCACGGGTCCACGACCAGCTCAACCCCGAGGCCGCCGGTGCCGCTGGTGAGGTTCACGGGGCGGCTCCAGTTCAGGCCGTTGTCGGTCGAATTTCGGAGGGAGATCGTGCCGTTCCCGTCGTCGTTGTAGGCGACGTAGACTTCCCCGGTGCGGGGGTCGATCGCGATCCAGGGCTTGTCGATGAATCCGCCCGCGGTCGTCCCGGCCAGGCCGATGGGCGTCCCCCAGGAGTTCCCTCCGTCGGTGGAGATGGTAACGTAGAGGGCGAGCGAGGTGGTCGTCGCGGTGCAGACCTGGTCCCCGATGCTGTCGGTCAGGTCGACGTAGTAGACTGTGTTGTTGGGGCCGAACCCGATCGCGGTGTCGGCAAGGTGCAGCTGGTTGCAGGTCGCCGAGCTCGAGTTGAACCACTCCGGATTGGCGGGAAGAGTCCGGTCGACCCACGTCCTCCCGCCGTCCCAGGAAGTGAAGGCGCCGCTGACGCCGGTGTTGAAATAGCCCGTCGAGTTGAACGAGCTGAGATACTGGTAGAGGCCGCCCGCGACCAGGTTGTTGGGGTTGGTGGGGTTCTCGGCGATCATCCCCTCCCCGCTCCAATTGGCGACCAGCCAATTGGTGGCGCTCGACCCCGAGGGGTGCGCGCCCGGGTGCGGCAGGGCGCTGGATGGGAGCACCATCGGCCGTTGACCCCGCGTGCCGCACGTCACGGCGAGGCAGAGCGGGTGAGCGGGGGCGATCCGTGTCGGGTCGGGGGTCACCGACCTCACCGACACGGTCGGT
>JAKIWD010000144.1 GCA_022750205.1 Thermoplasmata archaeon | reverse complement strand
GCTGAACCACTTGGGGCGCGGGCTCCGCCGCCGCCCCCCCTCCCTGACCTTTATCTCCGCTTCCAACGTAGTTGGGGTGAATCCGTGTCGGACACGACCACGGCGCCCTCCCCCGACCCCGCGCGCCGGACGCACCTGAGCCTCGACGAGATCCGCACGTCGAACGACATCGCGATCCCCTCCGACCCGCTCCAACGCGTCATCGGCCAGGAGAAGGCGGTCGAGCTGGCCCGCATCGCGGCCTACCAGCATCGGCACCTCCTGCTCGTCGGCCCGCCGGGGATCGGGAAATCCATGACGGCCCAGGCGCTCGCGCTCCACCTCGAGCGTCCGAGGACCGAGATCCGCATCGTCCACAACCCGGAGAACCCCGAACGACCGAGCGTCGAGGTGACGGGTCGCGAGGAGGTGTACCGGGAGCGCGAGGCGCGACGGACCATCGAGGGGGAACTGATCCTGCCCACCGAGGCTCCCGCCTCGGTCGCCGAGCGCCTTGGCTACCGGTGCCCACGCTGCAGCTTCTACTCCCTCCCCACCGAGCGGTACTGCCCGAGCTGCGGGAACGTCAAGCAGGTCGTCCCGGGCATGACCGCGGGGAGCGGCAATCCGTTCCGCGATCTCGTCGGGGGAATCCTCGAGCTCACCGTGAGCCCGGGCGGCAACCCGATGGAGTCTGTCCGCACGACCCGGCTCCGCAACGGGGTGGAGGAGGTCGTCGCCTACGAGCGCGCCGGCGACAAGATCACGGTCCTCGACCAGCGCGCTCTGGAGCACCGCCGCTCGCTCCAGAAGGAGAGCCCCCGCAAGGTGCTCGTCAAGATCGACCGCAATCCGTTCGTGATGGCGACCGGGGCGAGCGAGACCGAGCTTCTCGGCGACGTTCGTCACGACCCGTACGGCGGCCACCCGCAGCTGGGGACGCAGCCGTACGAGCGGACGATCCCCGGCGCGATCCACGAGGCCCACGAGGGGGTGCTGTTCCTCGACGAGCTGCCCCACCTCGGCAACCTGCAGCGGCACATCCTCACGGCGATGCAGGAGAAGCGGTTCCCGATCACTGGGCGCAACCCGCAATCCGGCGGCGCGGCCGTCCGGGTCGACAACGTGCCGTGCGACTTCATCCTCGTCGCCGCCTCGAACATCCAGGACCTCCACGGTATCCTCTCCCCCCTCCGCTCGCGGATCGCGGGCGGCGGCTACGAGGTCCTCCTCGAGACCACGATGCCGGACACGGAGTCCAACCAACTCAAGCTCGCCCAATTCGCCGCGCAGGAGATCGCGACCGACGGCCGGCTGCGGCCCGCGACGCGGGAAGCGATCCTCGAGATCATCCAAGAGGCGCGGCGGCGCGCCGAGGCGTACGACGGCAGTCGGAACGCGCTGACGCTCCGCCTCCGCGAGCTCGGCGGCCTGATCCGGACCGCCGGCGACCTCGCTACGGTGGCGGGGAGCGAGTACCTCGAGGCGTCCCATGTGCGCCAGGCGCTCCAGCGGGCCCGTTCGATCGAAGAGCAGATCCGCTCGGCGTACGGCTCGCTCCAGGGGGCCATTCGACAAGACGCGACCGAGGCGCAGCGCCAGAGCATGGGCTACTACCACTGGAACGAGCACCCCGACTCCGGGAGTTTCCCCGGCGGCTACGGCTGACACCGCTGGCTCCCAGGCGGGACGCTCCGGATCTCACGCTTCGGGGGTCAGGCTCAAGCCTCCTGCCGCACCTGCTCCCGTCACGACCGATCCGGAGCCCGTCGAGCACGAATCGACCGACTCGGAGGCGATACCGTGGCATCGGCGAGTTGTCGGCTGGTTGCCGCCGGCTCGCCTGACCTGGATCCTCCTCGTCGCGCTCGGGGGGTACGCCGTCGCTCACTTCGGCGGCTTGGGATTGACCACGCTGATCGGCGTGCCCATCGTCGCGGCCATCGCGGACCTCGCGTTCCAGAGCGTGCGGTTCGCGAAGCTCCGCGTCCCCGACGCGGCGATCGCCACGGGGATCTTCGTCGCGTTGCTCGTCCCGCCCACCGTTCCCCTGTTCGCCGCCGGCACCGCCGCCTTCGCCGCGATCGGCGTGAAGCATGTGCTGCGCCACCGCGGGAGGCCGATCATGAATCCGGCCGCGGTCGGGGTGCTGCTCGGGGTGTTCCTGCTCGGTCTGGCTCCGGCCTGGTGGGCCGGGGTCAACACCGTGAGCGAGGTCGCCGTCGTGGTCTTCGGCGCGTTCCTGATCGCCCGGAATCCGGTCACGTGGCGCCTTCCGGTCACCTTCTTCCTCGTCTACGCGCCGTTCTCGGTCCTCGTGAAGGTCCTCCTCTCGGCGTCGCTCTCCCCGAAGCTCTTGATCCTCGGCGTCGTCGACCCGGCGACGCTGTTCTTCGGCCTGTGGATGGTGGCGGAACCGAGGAGCGCCCCCCGCGATCCCCGGCTGCACCCGCTGTTCGCGGCGATCGTGGCGTTCGGCGCCGTTCTGCTCCCCACCGTCCTGCCCTCCACGGGCGTCCTCGTGTCGCTCGTCCTCGTCGGCCTCGGGAGCGCCGCGGTCGCGGCCGCCTGGCAGCTGTGGCCCAGTCGGACGGGCCCGAGCTCCACCTCCCGACCGAGATCACGTCCGCGCACGAGCACCTGGACCGTCGGACGGCGAACGGCGGCGGGGGTCGCGGTCCTCGTGGTGATCGGACTCTCGATCCTCATCGCGCCCCCGACGTACTCGACCCCGAGCGCCAACGTCGGACTGCCTCCTCACAGCTCCGGAGGAGGGGGGGGATCGTCGGGCGGGGGAAGCGATGGGTCCGGCATCTCCACGGCATCCTGCACGAACGACAGCACCAGCGTGCCCAGTTCGACGCTCGCCGCGCTCCACAAAGCGCTCGGCCCGTCGGTGATCCTTTCCTATAGCGCCTCGACCGGGACCACGGTCTTCTACGACCCGGTGAACCAGGTGACCGTGACCGAGACCGACCTCTACGAGGACTACGGGTTCGCGGAGTTCAACGGCGATGATTTCGCCGTGACCGGCTGCGTCCCGTGACCGGCCGCTGCGAGCCGGCCGCTCGGACCGAGAGACCGCCCCGGGCGGCGGCGTGGTGGGAACTGCTAAGAACCGGATTCCAGTGGTCGCGCGCGCGGGCGCGTAGTCTAGTGGTTATGACGTCACCCTGACACGGTGAAGACCGCCAGTTCGAATCTGGCCGCGCCCATCGATGGCCCCGAGACTCGTGCGGTCCAGCCGAACGCCCCTTCCGCCCACCCAGCACTCCAACGACCGTCGAACCCTCGAGCCAGGGCTGCTCTGGCCCCCGAACCGGCCGGCGAAGCGGATCGGCGGGGATGCTTGTCCGCGTTCTCCGCGCGCGCCCCCACGGGGGTTGTGGCACGGAACGCTACGGGCTTGGCTCCCGAGACACCTCGAATCCTTCCAGGTTGGACAATTCGAATGCGAGCCAAGAGCCCGCGGCGCTCAGCACGACCGAAACGATCCATGAGAGGCGAATCCATGGGCGAAAAACGGCGAGCAGCCCTCCGAACGTAACGTCGAAGGCAAACAGGAACAGGAGGAGCGTTCCCCAGAGGAGGAACAGCCCACCCAGGATCGACTCGCCCGGGATGGCGAACCCTGCCCGGTCCGTTCGACCCTGGACCGCCGCCGGGTCGTGCTCGTGAAGCCACGACTCCACCGGATCGCGGGATGGCGAGCCATGCGCGGTCATCGGAGGGGCCCCTCGTTGAGGAATCGCCGGCGGCCCTCATGAACATCTCGTGCCGTCGCACGCGCCGCGGGCGGAAATCCGCGGCTGTTGGCTTAACTCGAGTTGAGGAGGGTGGGAAGTACTCGGCCCCTGCCATGAGTGACCATGGCGAAGAAGACCCGCGGCGCGAGAATGGTGGCAGTGCGAAAGCGATCAGCGAAGCGCCCCGGCGGAAAAGGACCCATTGCGAAGCGCCCAGCCGGCCGTCATGTCATGAAGACCTGACCTGACCCGACGCACCCTCGCTTGGGGGAAGGTCCGGGCGGCCCGGCCCGGGGGCCCGACGCGTTTCCTCCGCGTCGAGCCGGATTCGGTTCCCGTTCGGCCCCCGGGCACCGGCCCTTACGGTCGGATTTCGAAGACCCGATTGAACGGGGTCTGGGACGCGAGTCGGAACCGGGTGAACCCGCCCGCCTTCGCGACGTCCTTGAGCTGGGCAGCGCTCGCCTGGGCGCCGAGGCCGGCGCCGCCCAGCTCGAACAGCGAGGCGGGAGTACAGATCACCGACGACGCGCTGTAGTAGATCCGTCCAACGGGGTTCATGTTCTCCTTCAGGCTCTCGCCGGCGGCCGGCTCGACGACCATCCACGTGCCGTCCGGTTTCAGGTTCGCATGGACCCGCTTGGCGGCCCCGACCGGGTCGGACATGTCGTGGAGGCAGTCGAACAGCGTCACGAGGTCGTACTTGGGGCCCGGGAATTCCTGGGCCGAGGCGACATCGAAGTGGACCCGCTCCACGGCGCGTTCCAGGGCGGCGTAGTACCGAGCGGCCTGGATCGAGCCCGCGTGGTAGTCGAAGCCGAAGAACTCCGAACGGGGGTACGCCGCGGCCATCAGAAGGGTGGACGAGCCGTACCCG